>DKCU01000047.1:0-35188 GCA_002451555.1 Candidatus Segatella albertsiae | reverse complement strand
GGCGACCGCAAGTACTTCATCGAGTTCGAGGGCGTGCGTTTCGGTGCCGACATCTGGCTCAACGGTCAGAAGGTGGGCTATACAGAGAACGGCGTGATGGCGAGTGGATTCGATCTCACTCCTTATATAATAAAAGGGGAGAACGTTATCGCCGTACGTGTCGATAACTCATGGAACTATCACGAGCGCACCACAGGACAACGATTTCAGTGGAATGACAAGAACTTCAATGCCAACTACGGTGGTATTCCAAAGAACGTATTCCTGCATATCACCGACAAACTCTATCAGACCTTGCCTCTCTATAATAATCTGAAGACCACAGGTACTTATATCTATGGCACAGATTACGACATTGCTGGTAAGAAGGTAACGGTGAATGCCGAATCTGAGGTCAAGAACGAGGACACCAAGCCTCGCTCCTTCCGCTTCTTCGCCAAGGTACTCGATGCCGATGGCAAGGAAGTGGGACACTTCGATGGCGCGCGATACACCTTGCAACCAGGCGAAACCAAGACCGTAAAGGTGAGCGGACTCCTTCAAAATGCCCACTTCTGGAGTTGGGGCTATGGCTATCTCTACACCGTAAAGACCCTCCTAAAGGCTGACGACGGCAGCAAGATAGACGACGTAATCACAAAGACTGGTTTCCGCAAGACCCAGTTTGGCGAAGGCAAGTTCTATCTCAATGATAGAGCCATCATGATGCACGGCTACGCACAGCGCACCTCCAATGAATGGCCTGGCGTGGGCATGAGCGTACCAGCTTGGCTCAGCGACTACAGCAACAAGCTGATGGTGGAATCGGGCGGCAACCTCGTGCGCTGGATGCACGTTTGTCCTTGGAAACAGGACATCGAGAGTTGCGACCGTGTGGGCTTGATACAGGCAATGCCTGCTGGCGATGCCGAGAAAGACGTGGAAGGCAGACGTTGGGAACAGCGACTCGAACTGATGAAAGAAGCCATCATCTACAATCGCAACAACCCAAGCATCATCTTCTATGAGAGTGGCAACAAAGGCGTATCTCGTGAGCACATGCTCCAGATGAAAGCCATCCGTGACGAATTCGATCCTCACGGAGGAAGAGCCAGTGGAAGCCGAGAGATGCTCAACATCAATGAGGCTGAATATGGCGGCGAAATGCTTTACATCAATAAGAGCCACAAGCATCCGATGTGGTCGATGGAGTACTATCGAGACGAGGGATTGCGCAAGTATTGGGACGAGCAGAGCTATCCTTACCACAAGGACGGTGATGGACCGCTCTATCGTGGCAAACCAGCTTTTGAGTACAACCACAACATGGATTCCTTTGCCGCTGGCATGGTGGAAAGATGGTTTGAGTATTGGCAAGAGCGCCCTGGCACAGGCAAGCGTGTGAGCGATGGCGGCACGAAGATTATCTTCTCCGACACCAACACCCATCATCGTGGTGAGGCGAACTATCGAACAAGTGGCGTAACCGATGCCATGCGCATTCCGAAGGATGCCTTCTACGCACACCAAGTGATGTGGAACGGATGGGTATCACCAGAAAAAGATGCTACCTATATCGTGGGACATTGGAACTACAAGCCGGGAACCATCAAGAAGACAGAATACGTGGTAAGTACAGGCGATGAGGTTGAGCTTTTCGTCAATGGCAGAAGCCTCGGCTTGGGCGAGCGTAGCAACCAATGGCTTTTCACATGGAAGAATGTACCTTTCGAGGCAGGAAAGATTGAGGCTGTCGCCTATACCTATTATAATAAGGAGGGACAAAAGTCAAACACTTCCATCAAGAAGTCAGACCTCATCAAAAAGGAGACAAGCCGCTACAGCATCGAGACCGCAGGCGAACCAGACCATATCAAGCTCACCTCCATCCAAAATCCAGAAGGATTCAAGGCTGATGGTGCCGACATGGCACTCGTTCAAGTAGAGGTAGTGGATAAGCAAGGCAGACGTTGCCCACTCGACAACCGCACCATCCACTTCAACTACCAAGGCGAGATGGAATGGCTCGGTGGTATCGCTACTCCAAACGAGGAAACTCAAAAGAAACTGGCATCCAAGAAGCAGAGCCTCATCGTCAATAAGAACGAGACCGCCAAGCAGAAAGCAGCACGCAAAGCTGCCGACATACTCGACTCGGCCGATAGCGACAACACCTTCGACAATTACATCGGAAAGATAGATCTCCCAGTGGAGTGCGGTGTCAATCGCATACTGATTCGCAGCACCACGAATCCTGGCGACATCAAGATATTTGCAGGAGCCGATGGTATCAAGGGCGTGGCAAGTATCGACTTGAAGACCGAGAAGGTGGATATCGAGCATTACCTCCCACAACGCTCCCTCAAAGGCGACCTTTCTCGTGGCGAGACTCCTTCTACCCCATCCTATTCAGACATCAAGGAGACCATCGAAATCGCAGGTGTAATAGCTGGCAGCAGCCAAGAGGATGCACAGAATACTTACGATGACGACGAGACTACAGAATGGAAGAGCGACGGCAATCCCGAGAACGCTTGGATTACCTATCAGTTTGCTAAGAAGGAACAGGTGGATGAAATCACCGTGAAGCTCACGGGTTGGAGAGACAAGATGTATCCGCTCGCCATCTATGCTGGCAAGAAAAAGGTTTGGGAGGGCTATACCTATGCATGCCTTGGCTACGTACACATCAAGATAGACAAGCCTGTAAGAACAAAGGAGCTTACCATCAAGATGATAGGTGATGCCAAGAGCAAGACCCAGCTCAGCGACACCAAGGAACTGGCAGGCGGCAAGGCTAGCACCCTCGACTTCATCGGTATCAAGAAAGGCAAGCCTGTACTGAGAATCATAGAAATCGACTTCCTGAAGAACATCTACAAGAAATAAAGACAGATTTTCTAAAAGTCAAGAGGAAAATTAAGAAAGAAAGATTAAGAAATCTAAGAAAAGAAGATTTTTTTAAAAATAAAGCAAGAGCCGTGAGCGCTTCCCAGCGTTCACGGCTCTTGGCATTCTATAAACCTAATCTACAAAAACCTAAAACAAATGTCTGTATAAACCAAAACTAAAACCTAATCTAATAAACCTAAAAACTAACTTAAAACCTATTTTTTTCTTATTTCTGATGCAAAGGTAGTAAAAGTTACTTATGTTCATAAAGCATATCCGTTCAATGATTTGGTATATTGTTCAAGACAATAGAAAACATGCAAGTTGAGCGAATATTTGACCTTTTTGAACGATAAAGTACCAACTACGAACGAAACAACACCTTATAATATAAAAGAAAGCATTATCTTTGCACCAGATATAAAAAAAGAAACAAACAAATCATATAATTTATATACCTATCAAAAAATGAAGAAATATATTTGCCTCCTTTTTGCAGCCCTGACTTTGATGCCTGTGACTGCCAAGAAACAACCTGCCGTAGTTATCCTCACCGCAGGTCAGTCGAACACCGACGGAAGAGTGATGAACTCAGAACTTCCTACCGATATCCAGCAGGAGAAATACAAGTACTGCCAGTGGAGTTTTGGTTCCAGCAGTATGTCGGGCGAGGGAAAGTTTGAGACCTTCTGGCCTCGCATCCTCAACAAGGACACTCCTAACAAATGGGCTTACGATGCCATCGTATATTGGAACGTGGAGAAGAAACTGAAGAAGAACTTCTATGTCATCAAGGAGAGCCTCGGCGGCACAGCCATCGATACCCTCTGCTCCAGCACCAATGGTGAGTACTGGAACGCCTCACCAGAATATCTCGCCAAGAATGCGGCTTCCGACAAGGGTGGCAAAAGCCTCTTGAAAGCCTTCACCGAGAACATCGGGACTTGCATCGACAACCAACTGAGCAAACTGCCTGAGGGCTACGACATCAAGTTCATGCTTTGGCACCAAGGCGAAAGCGACCGCCATCAAGCCAAGAACTACTACAAGAACTTGAAGCAGATGATTACCTACATCCGCACTTACCTCGTAGAAAAGACGGGTAACAAGAAGTATGCACAACTCCCTATTATAATAGGTGGTATCTCACACAAGAGCAAGCAATGGAGCCAAGGCGTAGAAGATGCACAGCACCAACTTGCCAAGGAAGACAAGAACATCTACGTGGTGGATGTGCCTAACGCCAGCCTTCGCAGCGACGTGCTTCACTTCGATGCTGCGGGAGCACAGGAGTTGGGCAACAAGATGTTCCAGCTCATCGAGAAACAGAAGCTATTGAAATAAATAGTTTTTCAACTTTACATTATTTCTTCACCACCAGTTTCTTCACTCCCTTCTGCAAGTCAGCCTGTACATCGTTGATACTCTCGTTCTTCACATCAATGAGCATCATGGCTGGTCTGTACTCAGGTTTCATGGTACGGAAGGTAACGTTGTTCACCTCCAAGCCATCCACGTGGCGAGCAAATAGGCCATAGGCTGGAGTTGCCTTGGCAAACTTTGCCTCCGGGTAGTTCTTGCCTTGCTCACGATATTCTCGCTTAGCCAAGTCGGCTGTGCCACCACCACGAAACTGCAACTGGATATTGTTCAGACTGATGTTGCGAAGAGGCTCGTCAGGCATACCTGTTACGATGATACCAGCCAAGGAATCGACATCATTTGCCACCATGTTAGAAATCATGATGTCACGCCCTGTAGAAACTGTAGTGCGTTCCTTCGGACCACGGTTTCTGCAACCAGTGGTGATATAGATAGGATAATGATGCACATGATTCATCGTGATGTTGCTCACGGTGATGTTCTCCATGATGCCTTGATCCACCTCTTCGAAAGCCAAGCCACTGCTATACATAAAGGTGCAGTTGCTCAACGAGATGTTCTTGTATCCCCCATTCGACTCCGTGCCGAGTTTGAACCTTCCACATACCCAGCTTACAGGCTCAGGAATATAGCTTCCATCGAGCAAGGAACCGAGTTTATAACCTGTGATGATACAGTTGGTAATGGCGATATGCTCTGTAAGTACAGGTTTCTTGAGCGCATACGAGCTTTTCAGCACCAAGGCATCGTCACGAGGAGTGTTAATCTTACAGTTGGAAATCGAGAGATACTTGCAGCAGTCGATGTCGAAACCGTCACGGTTTGTATCGATGGTCACGTTATCCACCGTTCCGAGTTCACATCCCGTCAGGATGATACCAAAGTGACCACCACGATAGATGGTGACATCACGAATCAAGATATTACGACAGAGCTTCAAGGCGATTGCCTTGTCACCTGTGCCGATGTTACCACCATTCACCACGCCAGCCTTCTCGGTATCCTTCTTGGTCAATCCCAGGCCATCTATCATGCCACGTCCCGTGATAGAAACATGTTCTTGACCAATGGCATAAATCAGACTGTTCTGGAAATAAGTATGTCCGCCATCTTGATAAGCAGGACCTACCCACTCCTCGGCCTCATCGTATGCCTTCATCGAGGCAGGGGCTGCGAGGATTTTCGCACCAGCGGAGATATGAAGCTCCACATGACTTTTCAGTCTGATGCTACCACAGAGATAAGTGCCAGCAGGAAGCACCACCCTGCCACCGCCATGCGCCACACAAGTATCAATGGCAGCATTGATGGCTTGGTGGTCGAGCGTCTTGCCATCGCCCTTGGCACCAAAGTCCTTTACATTATAATCTACCGATGAGGCGTGAGCCACTAGCCCAACCATCATCAAAAACACAATTAGTATTTTCCTCATGATTTGTAGTTGTTTGTTAGTTTTTGCCCATAAACATCACAACGCCGAAATATCCAGCATTGGATTTTGCTGCAAAATTAAACAATATTCTATACGAACCACAATGGTTTTCATTCACTTTTTATGGTTTATGTACAATAATTATGCTATTGTCCAATCCTCAATGCTTCTTTGGTCTTCCGAGAAATTGATACCCACTTTCACGACCTTTCGACCATCATCGGCAAAAGCCTTGGCATAGTCCTTGTCGCCGATTTGCGTCATAGCCGTATCGGCAGACTTCTTGTACTTCAACTCGAAGATGAAAATACTTTGCTCAGTCTTCAGCAACAGGTCAATTCTTCCATCCGAAGTGGCATGTTCCACCCTCACATCTTCGCCGAGCATCGTGAAGATGGTGAACATCACAGCCTGATAATGACGCTCATTGTTGTTGATTATCGTATATGGGAACTTATCATAGAATGCCTTCAAATGAGGCATGAATGCTGCCATATCATCACCTATTAGCACATTTTTGGAATAAGCATACACGATGGCATCATACTTGTTCATATCTTCTGCCGTATAATACCTGACGAGACTTTCAGAAAAGCCTTGTCTTACTTCTTGGTTTGGGAAGCAGAGATGATACAACTTGCCTCTCTTCTCATATCCTTTAATGGTAAGATAACCACTTTGGAAAAGAACAGGAATTGGGTCCGTTAGCTTTTCGGTAGGAGTATCAAAACGAGACGCAGGTATCCACAAATCATTCAGATTGAGCATGTCCAAGTTTTTCTGCTGCATAAGCTCTATCAAGAACGTTGGCGTACCAGAAGAGAACCAATAGCTATTAAACTCCTTATCGTCCAAGGCATTGATAATGCTGTAAGGATTGAAGACATCCTCACTATTGATGCTGAAATGATAACCATCATAATGCTGCTTGAGCTGTTCCAAAGTCTCCTCGTAAGTAAGGTCGTTATGTTCAGCCATCTCCTCGATACCCTCACGGAAGTATTGGGTAAGTTCGCTCTTGGTGATACCACAACAACCGCTGTATTCATCCTTCAAGGTAAGAATCTTCAGATTGTTCAACTCGCTAAAAACGCTGAGTTGACTAAACTTGGAGATACCCGTGATGAAGACAAAACGCAAGCTTCCCTCTTGACGTTTCAACGGGCTGAAGAAATCTCGCATGATATTGCGGATTGTCTTCTGTAAGTTTTCATCGCTGACGGAGTCATGCATCGGCGCATCGTACTCGTCGATGAGCACGACGGCCTGCTTACCTGTTTGAGCAGTGGCAGCCATGAGGATGTTCTTAAGGCGAGTTCCATACGCCTTTTCATCTATTGGATTAACTTCCACCCCATATTTTTTCTCTTCGATTTCCAGTATTCCGTTTAGAATCGAATAGGTATTTTCCAAACTATAATACTTACCACAGCTCAAGTCCAAGTGGATGACAGGATAAGCTGTCCATTCCTCCTCCATCTTTTCGATGGCAAGTCCCTTGAAAAGTTCTTTTCTCCCCTCAAAGTAGGCTTGGAGGGTAGATACAAACAAGGACTTTCCGAATCGACGAGGACGACTCAGAAAATGAAACTTGGCATAGTGAGCCAGCTGATAGACGACAGCCGTCTTGTCAGCATAGAAGTAATTCCCCTTCACGATTTCGGAGAAAGTCTGTATTCCCAAAGGATATCTCTTTGAAGCCATAATCTAACATTTTTATAATCTTGGCACAAAGATACGACAAATATTTGAAAAAAAGAATATTCTATAACAATATTTATTCTAGAGCACGCTTTATCATAAAGAACTGCGTGGTTGTCATGACAAGCCTATAAGCTATCATGACAACCACGTAATTCTTTATCTTTCTATTACTTCAAATACTTAGCCAATGGGCTCTTCATCTTCTTCAAGCCCTTTGCCACACACTTGGCATTGTGCTGCGCACCCTTCAAGGAGGTATGGGTATGGTCTTTCTTATAGTACTCCTTCACCTTCTCCTTGCCAATCTTGTCATAGGAATCGGCGGCGATGTTATGCAGATCAAGGAAGGCAACGCCAGTCTCATCCACAATCTCACGATACCACTTGCCATAACTGTCGTTGCGACGTTCCATCTTGCCGTTAGGCCACTCATTGCGAGGAGTCAAGGAAACGAGGATTGGGGTGGCTCCCTTCTCACGCACATCCTGGATGAACTTCTTTAGATACCAACCGAAGGAATATACCACCTCGTACTGACCATTGTCCAACTTATACACGTGGCAGGTATCCTTGGCACAAGCGATGGAACCACGAGCCTTCTTGTCGGTCATCGAGCAGATGTCGTTATGGCCGAACTCGATGAGCACATAGTCGCCAGGCTGAAGACTGTTATATACCTTCTCCCATCTGCCCTCGTTGAGGTAAGAGCGAGAACTGCGACCCGCCTTGGCCGCATTCACACAAGTAATCTTCTTCGGATTGAAGATGGTATAAGCCTGGGAGCCCCAGCCCCACATGCCATCCTTCTCCTTGTCGGCATTCTTCACAGTGCTATCGCCCGTAAAGAAGACCACAGGCTTGCCTGGCTCACGCTTGAAGTTCTCCACTGGCAAAGCTACATTGATCATCATCGCCTTCAGTGGAGCCAAACTTGGGTCTTGGTTAGCCATCAAGCCCTCGGCTGCAGAACGAGCATTCATCATCGCACCGAAGCGAGAGGTATGGATGTGGTCGGTGAAGAAGTGATACTTCTCCTTCCAATGACCGTAGCTATCGAGTTTGGCTGCCGAAATCTCGTTCAAATCGACAAATGGCACACCTTCCTGCTCTGCCACCTGCTTCGCCCAGAGGCCAAAAGTCTTGTTCACTCTTACAATCTTGTCATTCTCATCATAGGCATCACGAGGGGTCAAGGACATCAAGATAGGATGAGCGCCGAGCACCTTGCAGTCGTTGATGTACTTGCGCATATATTCACCGTAGGTATAGACCGTCTCCTTCACGCCTGTTTCCTTGATGGTGACGTTGAGCGAATCCTTGCCGATGCCAGGGATGCTGGCACGAGCCCTGCCGCTATCGTAAGGTCCATTGTCGTTATGACCGATGGAGATAATCACCCAGTCGCCCTTCTTGATGCCCTTGCGAACATCTGGCCAAAGACGATTGTAGAAAGTGCGGCTGCTCATGCCACCGAGAGCCTGGTTCTCCACGGTAATCTTGTTCTCATCGAAGAACTCATGCTCATAATATCCCCAGCCCCACTGACCGTTGTTTCCATTGCCGAGGGTACCGTTGCGCATGGTGGAGTTGCCTATCAAGAAGAGCACAGGGTTGTTGCCCCTTCGACTCGTTCCTGGCTTGATACGTGCCGTCATCGCCTTGTTGAGGCTATCCACCGTATTATCGATGACATGGTTCACATCTTCCATCGGCCCTGCTACAGCAGGCTTAGCCACCTGGGCGAAACTCACAGTCGCCGTGGCTGCCATCAAAGACATTGCAAATAATAATCTTTTCATCTGTATTATCGTTTTTGTATTTATTGTTTTAAATTTATATTTAATTTTAGGTTATATTTTACTTTTTCAATTTAAATTGATTCCAAGAAGAAAAGCTATAGAATTCTTCACTCTTCGTTCTTCACTCTTCACTTAAATTCTTCACTTAACCTTCTCCGCCTTATCGGGCAGATAATATCCAAGATGTGGAGGCTGATTATATCCCACGTTCTGCCAAGCCACTCCCATGCGGTAGATATGGTCGTGCATCAAGGTAGGCACACGATAATCGGTAGGAGTATTGGTGGTGAAGATATTCAGATGCGAGGCATCGCTCTCGTCCCAGTAGATGACCTCCTCTCGCCAGTCGCCGAAAAGGTCGGCTTGCAGGTTAGGGGTAGCCTTCGACCAATTGCAACTTACCGAATGCCCCATCTCGAAGAGTTGCTTGCCATTGCTCAGCGGCAACGCCACCGCTTCCTTGCCATTCCATTTCTGGAGATAAGGAGGGAAATGAGGTGCTCTGCCATTGGCAAGTAGTTCATCCTGCAAATCGCCATCCCAATAGATTCGGAAATTCATCGCCGGCATACGAGAGACTGACTTAAAGCTAGCCTTTTCATTGGAGTTCCAGTCAGCCTCCATCTTAGGTCTTTTGCCCATTTTTTCCCAACCATTTTTAGATTCATAAACAGGATTTCCCTTGATGTCCCTGACTACAGGTTTGTCGGAGCTCCAAAGCTCATATCCTCGATGGGTGGCATCAATGTCGGCGGCAAGCCCTCTGCCTGTATCATCCTTATCATAAGTTCTGAACAATATTTCACCCGTCTTGGCATCACGAAGGTCTGAGCCGTATGGGTATTCCTCGTGTACCATAAAGTACTCGAAGCCAGGTCTATCAGGATCAAGGTCTCCCAAGTGCTGCGCATCGCCATGTCCTAAACCTGTGGAATAAAGCAAGGTACCATCATTGTTGATGGCTGCCGATCCGTATGTTATCTCATCACATCCATCTCCATCCACATCGCCCACCGCCAAGCTATGAGCACCTTGGGCATAAGCTGTGCCAGAGGTTTCTCTTCCATCCTTATCGACGTTTTTCAAGCCATGAGCTTCCTTGATAACTTTTTCTTCCGCATCGGTCACCACCCAATCATGAGGTGTCGTAGAAGCATGGAGCCATTTGGTCCTCAACTGCTTTCCATCGAAATCGACAGCCCAGAGATAAGAGCGAGTATAGTATCCACGACACATCACGGCACTCGGATGCTTATCGGCACCATCGAGAAAAGCCACACCAGCCAAGTATCGTTCTCCACGATTGCCATAGTTTCCCTTATCGCCCCATATTGAGGAATAAGCAGGATAGCCATTCTGCAACTGCTCACCCTCGGCGACACCTTTGCCAACACCAAAAGCTCGGTTAGGATTGTACCATACGGTATGGATGGCCTCGCCAGTGAAACCATTGAAAACGGTCAGCATCTCGGGTCCTTCCATGACACGTCCCGATTGGTTGCGATAGTCGGCATGATTATCGACCAACTTGATTTCATTGTCCGTGGCAGCCTCACTGACGAATCGTCCCTTGCCATCGACACTTCCAGCCGAAGTCTTGCAAATCATCTCAGCCCTGCCATCTCCATCGAAGTCATAGACGAGGAACTGAGTGTAATGAGCACCTGCACGGATATTCTTGCCGAGATTGATGCGCCAAAGTTGGGTATCATCCAGTTTGTAGCAATCGAATATGACATCGCCCGTATATCCATTATGCGAATTGTCATGCGAATTAGAAGAATCCCATTTCACGATGATTTCATACTCACCATCGCCATCCACATCGCCCACGCTACAATCATTGGGTGAATAAGTATATGCACGACCATCAGGCGAAACTCCACCTGCCGGACGATTGATTGGCAAGGACTTATATAAGTCTTTCCAGGGTTTCACGGTAGCAGACACTTCCCTGTAAGCCACCGCATCCATCTTGGGTTCTTCTTGATAGGTGATGATGCGATATGTATCTTTCGAGGAACCTTTCTTATCTACATAGTTGGTTTGCTTGAGATGCAGTGCTATCACCTTTCCGTTTTTCTCAATGTCAAAGCAAGTTTCTTTGCTATCAGTACCCAGTAAGCGCCAACTCAAGAAGATGCCCTTGTCTTGAGCAGGCAAAGCCACAAGCCCCCTATCCAAATGTTCCATCTGGAATAAGGGTGTTGCATATTGAGCCGCCATTTTGCCAGGAAACAAAAGGCTAAGTAGCAAAGCTACGCTAAATAATCTTGACTTTTTCATTACGTTATCGGTTTTATGGGACAAAATTAAACAGATTCTTCCATGTTTAACTATCAATATTGTTCTAAATACTATATTTTTTATCCGAATAATGGGAAAATTGGAGAATAATGCGAAGGGAAGAAAAATATTAACAAACAAAAAAGCGAACCAAGAAAGAGGTACAAGAGTCTCCTTGGATCGCTTTTCATTTTCTTTTAACGAACTAAATGCCACTAGTTTGCTCAACTTCGAAAACATTTTCAATAGGGCATAAAATTGAAGTATAATCCGTATTGTCAAGAATCAAATCTGTTACAATAAAATTAGTATCAATAATCTTATGAAGCGGATTAAACAGCCCTTTTATCGTTACCAACATATATCCTTCATGAGTCACCCCACCTTGATCTGTAAAAGAGAAATCTACACGATTCGTAGTCAAGTCATTTACCGTCTTAAAAGCTAAGTACCCTGAGTTATATCCAACACTGTCAATAGGACTAGTAAACGAAAGCCCCACGTCATTCAATATTACTTGCTGATAATCATTACCACAAAGTTTATAAAGAACTTGCTCCATCGGAACAGAAGTAAAAGAAACTTTCGCATTCTTATCTATACAGTATTTTATGTTTTGAGTTGTATTAAAAGGCGTTTGGTAATACCCAATGTAATTACCTTTCATACCTTCAAAAGTCTGTGCGAAAGTATCTCTTGAGTTCTGCAAAGAAGGAGAATCTCCTGAACAAGACACAACTCCTATCGCTACAAAAGTAGCGAATAGGAGAAGCATTATTTTTGGCATTTTTTTCATGTTACAATATTATTTTACCATTACCTTGAGAACACCACCTTGTGCTCCACGAACAACATAAATACCTGGTATTACACCCAAAGCCTTAATATCAGCTTGTGCCTTAGCTCGAGTTGTAACAATATTACCAATCTTTATACCATTCGTTGTATAAACAATTCCATTGAATGTGACATCAGACTTGAGGTTAGAGATGCCTGTCGAAACAACAACTTTCAAGACACCTGTTGGCTTATACAAGTCAGTAGTATCCCATTCCAAGCCTTCAGGAAGTGTTGGCAATGTTACTGTAGTAGGTGTACCTTCGAACTTCTTAGCTATCCATAAGACAAAGGTATCTCCAACTTTTGCATTCTTTAGATATGCAGATTTTGCATCAATTACCAAGTCACCTTCAAGCGACAATGTACTAGCGACATTCATATATGTACGAGTTACACCACCATCAACGTCTGTTCCACCATTTTTATTAGCAAATAAGGTGAAATGGAGTTTAGAACCAGCATAGCAATAAATGCCATTTGCCGAAGAGATAGCACCCAACAAGGTAGAGCTAGACACCAAGCCAGGATGCAATGTCGCACCAGAATTAACCGCTATATTATGAAGAGTTCCACGGCCACTCAATACACCTGTACCAACTACTGCCATATCGTAAGAGCCAAATACCTTATCTGTAGTAGTACTCTTCAGTCTCAATTCACCTTCATTAACGGTTGTTGCACCTTTAACTTCATTCTGGATAGTAGAAACTACCCAAGCACCAGTACCTGTCTTTACAATCTTACCGCCTGAAATCTTTCCTGTGAAAGAAATATTTTTATTTAGACTACCAATAGTCCAAGTACCAGCACCCAGCAAAGTAGCAGAACCTGTCAAATTACCCAAAGCTACATTCTTTCCATTATTATCAAGTGTTCCATAAACATTTACAGAAGCCTTTGCCAATCCATTTGAATTGTTGAAATAGAAAACAGGATTGTAAGAACCAGTTTTACTTGTGTAAATATTCAGCGTACCAGCGAATTGGCTCCAGTTACCATTGATATAGCCACGAGTACTTGTAGCATATACATTCAATGTACCACCACCAGTCAACGCACCCGAATAATTACAGCGAGAGTCTAAATACCAAGAACTTTTTTTGCCTGATGGTACTTCTATATTTGCGGAATTGCTAGAGTAACTATAAATGTTATCCGCATCTCGCAATGTACCGCCATTCAAAACAATCGTCTTTGGATAAGCATGCTTGCTACCACTAGATTCAGAACCATAGACTATACCATTATTAATAACTAATTTTCCGTAACTAGCTGTGGACGGCAAAGTCAAGTTTCCTGCACCATTTTTTGTCAACGTACCACTTGCACCAGCAATTTCGCTAGTGATAGAAAGCGAAACACCAGCAGGAATTTCAACGAAGCCTCCATTACTACCAAGAGCGATAGGATGTGAGGTTGTGATATTCTGAGTAGGGATCAATGTACCGCCATTCAATGTAATGACATTGGTATAATAGCCCAAAGCTCCAGTATTAACACCATCTTCCACGCCCAAATTGCTAACTTTAAGCGAACCTGCATTAATGTTTACAGAACCCGTGAAAGTATTTACATTATTAATATTAACATTGCCTGTTCCTTTCTTTGTAATGCTACTTGTTCCGGCAATGGCCTTTTTACCTTCAACAGTATATTCCAAACTATTGTTGTTGAATGTCACTGAAGCTGGGAATACTTTTTCTGTCAATATTACATTTCCATTTTTAGCATCATCACCAAATGTTACATTATCACCAGAAACGAACACATCTGCGGAACCACTGGTAACATTCTTGAAGTTAGACTTATCTGCTAAATTCCACTGGTTATCTTCCTCACCTGTCCAAACAACGGATGTTGCCTCACGCAAATCAGATATATTCAATGTCAAGATGCCATCAACTAGTGAAAGAGAAGCTTTATGCCCATCCAAGCCTGTCAATACAATATCACCAATAGAACCTTCCACATTTCCAATTTCAGCAATCTTATAGCTACCAGCCTTTAAATCGGCAGGAGCAACAAAGTTGAAACGAGGAACA
This sequence comes from Candidatus Segatella albertsiae, assembly GCA_002451555.1. Taxonomy (GTDB): domain Bacteria; phylum Bacteroidota; class Bacteroidia; order Bacteroidales; family Bacteroidaceae; genus Prevotella; species Prevotella albertsiae. The sequence goes on along the minus strand of DKCU01000047.1, from coordinate 20,831 downwards.
AGATATTCTGGACCATTCTCCCAATCCTTCTTCTCTAACTTCAATGTCTTTGCCTTCAGCACATCCGAATTGCCATTTGCATCAATATCAAATTCCACTATCGAACCAAAGTTCAAGGCAAGTGTAGAGGTTTCAAGAGAACCTACTGCTTCCTTTCCACCAGGACGGATGACAGAACCATAATCAGCCTTGATACCGCCCTTGAAGTTACCACCATTTGAGTTGAGTTCTGCAAAACGATTCAACCAGACAGGGCTGTTCTCCATCGTACCATCAAACTGCAATGTACCAGCCCAGACATCTGTCTTACCAGTATAGGTCTGAGTTACATCAGGAAGGACCAATGTACCATCGCCCTGCTTTACCACACGAGTATTACCAGTAAATGCTCCACCTGTCAAGGTATGTGTATAGTAAGCATACTTTATCTCTGTATTCTTGGTCTTGCACTCGCTCTCAGCAGTACCCTGCACCCAAGAAGGAGCATTGTCGGTAAATATGGCAGGAGAGACACCATTAGCCACACTAACCGTAACATCACTAGTTGCATCCAGCAAAGCATGCTTGCCATTCAAATTCGTTCCAATAGTAGATGAGATTTCCTCACGACCAGTTGTGGTCAATGGTGGAGGAGCAATAGTGATACCTTCCAACTCACCTAAGAAATAAGAAACGTGAGGTGGTTGATTGTAACCACATGGCTGCCATACCATTGCATTACGATACTGATGGTCGTACCACAGAGAGTAATTGCGCCACTGAGTTGGCTCGGTGGTGGTATAGATACGAATATTGTTATCGTCGGTACGCTCGATAACTTCCTCACGCCAATCACCAAAGACATCACCTTGATAACAAGGAGTAGCCTTGGTACTATTGTTGGAGTAAGCACCAGAGAATGTTGCAAGAGTTCCCTTCCCTGGTTTAGAGATTGTCGTATTGTCAAAGCACTCTTCCTGCAAGTCACCATCCCAATAAATACGGAAGTTCATGCCAAGGCCACTAGTATTAACATCAGTATGATTATTGGTTATCAAAGAGATAGGAGTGTCATGGGCACCATTACCAACTGCTCCCGGAATATCATTATAGAAATTTCCTGCCAGGCATCGACCTGCATCACTACCATCTATCTTGCGATAATATATCTTGCTTGTAGTTGCGTCACGATAGTTATTAGCTGGTCTATCCTCATTACAAGCAAACACTTCCTGTCCATGAATGTATGGATTAAAGTCACTTACATGTTGCGAATCGCCATGACCGAGCCCTGTAGTAGAAAGACCATTTCCATTATCATCGATGACCATACTACCCCATACGATTTCATCACGACCATCCCAATCGACATCGGCGATGGTATAGTTGTGATACCCCTGGCCATACCAAGGAGAACCAGCCTGATTATTGGTCCACTTCCAACGAACATTCAAGGCATGAGTCTTTGGATCAACATCGTATGCAATAAACTTATGACGTGTATAGATACCACGTCCCAAGAAGATGCTTGGATGCTTGCCATCGAGATAAGGAGCACCAAAGAAATACTTGCTACTGCGGTGGCCATAACCATCACCCCAAGCTTTCTCCAAGCTGGTCTCCCCATCTTCAAAGCGCTTCAAAGGAAAATCTACACACTGGTATGGCTTGCCTGTTGCACCCTCGCAATACCAAAGGAATTCCTTGCCATAGTGGGTAAACCATTCTACAGAGCCTGAGCCTTTTGGCTCACGATAGTTTTTCCAAGACGAACCATTTTTGCCATCGGCACCAATTATATAGGTGGTGCCATCTGCCATGTGTACCTCAGAGCCTTCCTCCAGTCGCATCACGACCTCGGCCTTGCCATCCATATCCCAGTCATAGCCTACAATATTCTGCTCATTATTCTGGAAGTCACCCATGTTAGGTCCACAGTTTACCCACCAGAGCACAGTACCATCTTGCTTCAAACAAGCCAGCATGGAATACTCCTTGGTCTCTACGCCATTGATGGTAGGACCATTCTTTGGATAAAGTTGAGCACCTTCCTCCTTGTTATTGAACTTCATGAGAATCTCCAACTCACCATCACCATCTACGTCAGCACAACAAGCATCATTAGGCTCGTATGTGGATTTAAGTTGAGAAGGATACTGAATCTTGATTTCCTTGTAGTTATTTGTCAAGACAGAAGCAACCTTTGAAGCCTCTTGTTCCTTGCCATTCACTACAGCCTTTACTGTATATTTACTACTAGTAGAACCTGATGTATCTGTAAAATTAGACACATCGAGAGGTTCAGAGTTGACCAAGGAGCCATCTCTATAAAGATTATACTTGACATCATAATACTCATCGGCTTGAATGCGCCATGAGCAATAGACACCCTTTGTGGTCTTGACTGCCACCAAGCCACGATCCAACTTGTCTGTGAAGCGTTGGGCACTAGCGCCCATACCTAGCAACAAAGCCAAAGCTGAAGTTGTAAGTAGTCGTTTATTCATATCTATCTTAGGTTTTATTTTATTTGTTTATTCGATTCTATAGTTTACGGGGCAAAATTACACATAAAAAGCGAGGCTCAGTCTATAAAATATGACAAGTTACTTTAATTTTTGAGAAGAACACCCTATTACATAAAAAAGGGTGCATTTCTGCACCCTTATTTCACCTCATCCATCTTTAATAGTTTATAACCATCAAACTGCATAATAATCTTATGCAACTGAGTTCCCTGTCGCAAAGCTTCCACTCTTGGAGCCTTGGCATAGCCATTTATCTGACTCTCGGCTTGTTGCCACTGTTCCTGGATTCGTCCTTCATACTTTTCTTTAGGCTCTCCCTTTTCCCTCTTTGGCACCAACTTCAGCTCTAATATATAGCTGTGCTTGGTCTCATAATGCGTGAGGTCAGGCAAAAGGAAGAAATCGCAATAGCCATGGTTCAGTTCCAACTCTGGTGCCTTATAGTAATAGGCATTCAGATTGAGATAAGCCATAAAGAAACCTTGCAGATTGCGCTCTCCCTCAATGCTATCACGTACCGATGACACTTGCTCATAGGCATCTGCCATATATTGCAAGGCTTCACCCCACTTGCCCTCATAAGCCATATCGAAATAATAATCAGTAAGCTTATTATTACTGATACATGCTCTAGCATCAATCAGTTCCAACAGATAATCATAATACAGCTTGCGCACATTATTGTTTGGGATTCCAAGAACAAGTTTGGCTCCTCTAGTACCCTTGATGGTCAACATACCATAGTAGAACAACAGACTTGGAACCACCTCTGGGTCTGTAATTTCATGCGCAGGAAAAGTTTCCAACAACGAAGCCACAATTTCTCCCTTCTCAGCTATGGTACGTATCACTCCTTTGCGGTCGCCGTCCAGTTTGTCAAGCTGCAAGAGTTTCTTCATCTTGTTGTAATCCGTCTTGGTATTAGGATCTATCATCTCCTCTGGTCCTTCACCACGTCGAAGATAGTTACGAAGATAGTAAATGACCATATCACAGTTGAACACCCTACTTTGAGTATAAAAAGCATCTTCTGAGAAACAATAGTTATCATACCAAGGCTTCATCTCGTTGACGATGGCATTGATGTCTCTATCAGCAGAAATATCTCCCTTTGCCTTGTAATAGCTGAACATATCATATACATCTTCTGTAGAGAAGCCCAGCATCTGATTGAACTCCTCCTTGGTCGAGATATGCCAACCTATATTGAAACCACTGGTCAAATCATCGAGTGTCACAGGGCTTACACCCGTGATAAAAATACGCTCGAAGTTCCCCTTGAACATTTTGAAAACATCACGATAAAACCCTTCGGCGTGCGTCATTGCCCAATAAACCTTTTCTCCTTTCTCGTTGAGCACGGTATTGGTGAAATTATCGTATTCGTCGATGATGAAATACTGTCTAATTCGCAGCGTTTTTGCCTTAATATTGATGAGGTTCAACTTGTTCGTTGCCTTCTGAGTAGAATGCACTTTGCTGACAAAATCTTCGCCATAAGAGCTACTATAAACATCTACATAATTGTCGAGCATAGCACCGCAGTAGGTATCAAAGTTTTCCGCCAAGTGCTCAACATCACCCCCTATCTGCGAGAAATCGAGATGCAACACCTGGTATTTGCCTTGCAAAGCCGTAGGGTGTTTGCCTATCCACAAATCGCCAAACCACTCCTGGAACTTTTCCTTGGTACTACTATCATAGTAAGCATGAAGCATACCTAGGAACACACTCTTGCCAAAACGGCGAGGACGGATGAAGAAGAGGTTACGAGCCTCCTTCTCCAACTCTGGTATATACATCGTCTTATCGACATAATATATGTTCTGCTCTACAATGGTCTGGAAGTCCTGCACACCGTATGGCAATTCTTTCACATTCTGCTCCATATCTTTCTATCTTTGTTTCAAAATACAAATGCAAAGATACGACAAATATTTAAGAAAACAAGTTTTTTAACAAGAAAAAGCAAGCTAAGGGTAAGAATCGGTTACATATACTATTTAAATCTTCTATATAACGAAATCGGGGCAGAAGCCCGAAAGCCCATGCCCCGATTGGGATATATGAGTCCACTTGAAAAATCTGATTACTTCATCTGAGCACCTGCTACAGAGAATACCTTGTCACCCTTCACGATAACCACGCCATTCTTGGTAACAACCTTCTTGACAGCAGGAGCTGCGGTCTCGACAGTATTTACACCTTTAATGCCAGTTGAACCACCTACGGGTTTGAATACCTGAATGCGTGAGATACAATCAGAATAACGATACAAACTAAACTCTGTATCGCCAGGATAAACACCCTTGGCAGCACCATTGTCAGCAGCAAGGAACTCATCCTGACTAGCACAAACTGGATGTAAAGCATCACTACCATAATTTGAGTAACCAGAAACAACTACGAAATCGTTAGATGTCAAGTTATCAACTTTTAAATTCATAGAATTAATCCAGTTACCATCACCAGCATCACCCTTTTGACCATTGAGAACCAAACCGACTCCCTGGAAAATATAAACATTTACAGCAGGAGTAGTTGTGAAATACAAATCACCGGAGATTTTACCATCTTCCCAAGCAGAAGCAGCTTTTGTATATTGGGTAAAGGTGTTATAAAGCTGACGAGCGGCAGAATTATCTTCTGCTGTAGCATCATAACTAGCTGAATCATACCAATAGAAACGACCATAAGTTGCAAATCTATGAGAACATTCACCATCCTCACTAAATCCAGCCTTTGTGATATCATCAACTGTCCAATGCGCAAAATTATATTCACCTGTACGAGTATATTCTACATCGTTAGCTTTTGTAGTAGATGCTGTACCATAACCAAAAGCAGATGTCGTGATTTTCAGAGTACCCTTAGATGGAACTTCAACTTGGTCTCCACTGGACAAGCCAGACTTAGAATCCACAACTTCACCAGCCTCATTTTTAAATTCATAAGCGAGGAAGAGCTTTGGCTGCAAAGGAACGGTAGAGTTATCTACATTCAAGGTAAATGTCTTGCCAAAGCCTTCACTAACGTTTACGATAGTTGTTGTTGCTGTAGGAACAGCGACAATCGTATTCTCAACCTCAGTAGTTACATGCTCAGACTCGGCATCACCACAAGTTGTCCAAACTTCCAAGGTACCTGCATTACAAGCATCTTTCACAAGTTCCTCATTTTCAGGATTGTAGTTCGGGTTATTAGACCAAGTATAAACACCCTCTTCTGTATCCATATACGAAACCTCTTCTTCCTCACCATCAGCAAACTTATAATGCAAAGTTTCATCTTCCAAGAAACTGATAGAATATACACGCTGTTGGTTATTGACGTTAGAAAGGGACACCGTTGGAACATTTGCCACATCTTCATCTATTAGAGCAGAAACGGTGATGTTATCAAAAACACCTTGGTTCTGATAACGACCAGCCAAATAATAAATACCAGTTGCATACATACTAGTACCTTCAGGAACTGTATAAGTACCTGATGTAATATCATCTGGGTTTGTCAAAGGAGAAAGACTGTATGCAACAGTTCTATCTGCGACATTTACATTCAACTGGATATTATAATAAGTACCAGCGGTCAACATAATGGTTTTTGACACGTCATTGTTGATGGCAAAAGGCTGGTCGCCTGTTGCAGCAGCACCAGTCGTACTTTGCTGTGTCAAATCAAAAAGCCATTGAGAGCCTTCTACTCCAACAAAATTGTAATTTGCTTTTTTAGTACATGTAGTTTCATCAGACATAACCGTCAACTCTGTAGTTGTATGGTTATTACCGAATTGCTTTGGAGAGAATTGAAAAGACACGGTATATTCATTTGCAGATACACCACTAAAGATATCTGCACCCCAAAGTGTATGAGCAGAGCGGTCATTATTTGTACCAGAGTTAAAAAGCAAGTACTTACCAAATTGATCACTGCCTATTGTAAAACCGCCAGAAACATTAGGCGAAGTCCAACCTGCCGAAGCAGCATCTGTCGCACCTTCAAAATTCTGCTGATAAAGTACTCGAACACCAGCACTTACATTCAGTGTGAATGCAATAAGTGCCAACATAAAGAGATAAAACTTTCTCATAATAAAAAACGTTTTAAATTAATAATAGATTTATTTTATTCCTTGTAAATCCTTGGCTTAACGTGTAAGCCAAGGATAAAGATTTAATTCCAACCAGGATTTTGTGTATAATGACATACCTGAGCATCTTTCTGAGGGAATGGGAACAAGTTCCACTTATCTTCCCAGTTGCGTGTTTCAAGAATGGCTGGAGAATAGACGAAGTTACCTTCTGCATCCTTAGTAATATTCATCTTGCGAATAGTCTTGAGATAATCTGCACCTTTTTTCCAACGACGAAGATCGTAGAAACGATGTCCCTCAAATGCCAATTCTACAAAACGCTCATTCTCATACTTTTTGGTGAACTCCTCGAAAGACAATCCTGTTGCCATGTCAGGTTGACCAGCACGCTTTCTAACGATATTGATAGCTTCTGCTGCAGTATATTGCAAACCATCAGGTTTAACATATCCACTACCAGTATAGTTTAATGCCGCTTCCGCATAATCCAAATAGAACTCTGCCAATCTGAAAGTCAGCCAAATATGATAGAAGCTATTTGAGCCTGTATTCTTAATAATTGTAGATGGATTACAATATTTCTTCAAATAGTATCCTGTAGGGGTTCCGTAAGTAACAGAAGAAGAGTTGGCACCACCCTCATAAATTTCCAATTTAGTTAGATTGTCATTTGGCCATTGCTCATCATTGACTGCAACTATCATACCTAAACGTTTGTCACGATTAGCATATGGATGTTGAGGGTCGTAGCCACTATCTGGATCGTCAATGCTCTTACCATTCTTCATCTCAAAGGCATCAACCAAGTTCTGAGTTGGACAGTTGCCACCACCTGCATTCTCCATACCTATAGGGAAGTTATATTTTTCAAATGCATTGCTTGCAGCTGTACGACGACCAAAGATAAATTCTTTTTGTGCATCAGTATCCTTCCAGCTATCACTAGTAAACAACTTACTGTAGTCACTTGCCAAACCTTTTCCTGAAGAAGCAGCTTCGATAAACAACTCATTACAACGTTTTGCTGCTTCATACCAAAGTTGACGATCATTATTGGTATTGAAAAGAGGACTAGCATGATAAAGAGCTGCACGAGCACGAAGCGCCATCACAGTCAGCTTATTTGCACGAGCAGTCTCTGCTTTTGTTGGATATCCAATTGTAGCATAATTTTTGAATATACTATCTTGTATTTCCTTGCACTCCGAATCAATAAAATTAAAAATTGAATCAGAAGAAACTTGAGGTAATGAATTTGCCTCACTAGCTGTCATATGACGGGTCTTCAAAGGCACATTCTTATATTGACGCACCAACTCAAAGTAGAAATAAGCACGCGCCCAACGAGCCTCATATTGATAGTTGTTATACTGCGCCATTTCTTCCTTGTAATGCAAATCCAAGACATAGTTAGGGAAAGTACAATCCTTAAACTCATCCAGAACCAAGTTGCAATAACTAATTCCATCCCAGCAACTGCTCCATATCTTACTCTGGTCATTGGTTGGTCCCCAAGCTCCATTGTAGAAATCCTCAATGGCATTACCTGGATGAGAGTACACCGACTCATCTGTAGCAGAACTCAACATCGCTCCAGAATAGTTACCGAAGTCGTAGTCAAGATCATTGTAGATTCTTGTCATGAAACCACCTACACGACCAAACATCTCTTTGATATATTGGTCATCATAGACATTGTACTCCTTGTAATTCATCTTATCTGAACATGAACTCAAAGCTACAACACCCAACGTGGCTGCATATAAAATATTTTTAAGTTTCATAATTCTTCTTTTAAAAATGTTTAGAATGTTACTGATGCACCCACAACAACACTACGTGTCAATGGACTTGTTGCACCATAAGACTCGGCATCTACCGTTGACAGATGGTCGAGCGTAAAGAGGTCAGTGCCCCTTACATATAGCTTAGCTGCATTCATAAAGCCTGTCTTTTTCATCAAGCTAGCAGGGAAATTGTAATAAACCTCAACGTTGCGTAACTTGAAGAAAGAGCGATCACGAAGCCAGAAGTCACTAGTCTGATAGTTATTGGCATTAGAGCTAGAACTCAAACGAGGGAACTCTGCGTTAGGATTTCCTGGTGTCCAACGATTATCGTAAACATACTGCGACAATGTACGATTGCTTATCAAGCCCCAGTAGTATCCAGTTGTACTCAATATGGCAGAATAGCGACCTACACCTTGGAACATAGCATCAAAACCAAGTCCCTTCCATTCTGCACCAACGTGAGCTGTATAGTAGATTTCAGGAGCAACTGTACTATGCCCTATCTTTGTATAGTCATTTTTGTCAATCTTGCCATCACCATTGACATCCACATATTTGATATCACCAGGATAAACAGCTGAGAACGTCTGCTTAGGTACATAATTTGGATCAGTCTCAGGCAAGTTCATATTGTCGATATCCTTCTGCGTCAGCAAGCCATCAGACTTCAACCCCCAAATAGAATTGAGAGGATAACCTGTTGTTACAAGGTTTTCATAAGCCCTAGGCTCCTCTGCTTGAGCCTTAATCTTATTCTTGTTCAAAGAGAATGTACCACCAATATTAAATTGGACCTGACCTATCTGTTTGGTATAGTCGGCAGAAGCTTCAAAGCCCCAGCTATTCACATATCCCCCATTGACATATGGAGCATCGAATCCAATGATAGAACCATAAGCACCTGCGCCTGAAACCCAAATCTTTGAACGACGTTCATAATAAGTATCCAACTGCACATTTAAGCCATGGAATAGGGTTGCATCCATACCTAAATTATACTTATCAGCTCTTTCACGTGAAGGATTATCGGTTGCCATTTGTCCTAGATTGGTACGACCGAAGTCTGAATCATATCCTGAGTTAAATGGATAAGTAACACCATCCGTGCTATAAGACTGAGTATAATATGTCCAAACATTCTCGCCTGGCAGATAGTCAGTATTGATTCTGCCATAAGAAGCACGGAACTTCAAGAAATCAACCCACTTGACATTTTTCATCCAATTTTCGTTGCTCATAACCCAAGCCGCACTCAAAGTTGGAGCAAAAGCCCACTTTGTACCTGGTGCCAAACGACTAGAGCCCGAAAGTACCAAGGCTAGTTCACCAATGTATCTATTTTTATAAGAATAATGGTTCAACCAAGTGGCATTTTGACGATATACTGTTGTATTCAAGCCTGTTTGATCCTCATATTCGTACTCCCAACGTAAAGATGAATACAGATAATCCAAAGGAGTGATATTCCGTTCAAAATTCAAGCCCGCATCGAAATGCAATCTACGTTTATAGGCATTCGTGTTAGCATCAGTACCTTGAACACCTTGTTCACCACCTTGACTATACTTGCCTGCAGTAGGAACTCCATTTGTCCAAGTTGAAGGAGCATAATAACCATACAGGAAAGTTTTGCTATGATTCTCGTAAATGGTAGAATATGTATCATAACCCAAACGAGCAGTAGCACTCAATCCTTTCCAAAACATGCCCAAATCCTGATTGATCGACATATCTGCATAAAGAGCACGCTCATGGATCTTGTAATAAGCCGCACCAGCAGTATTGGCAACAGGGTTATTGGTTCCTGCCCAAGTTGAGCTACCTCCCCAATCTCCATTTTGGAATCTAACAGGAAAAGCCGCTGATGGCAAAGAGTAAACCAAGCCCCAAAGGTTAGTTGCATTTCCTGGACGAGACATCTCACTTAACATACCTAAAGTCGTAACTTTCAGCATGGTAGTAGGTGTCAAATCTATATCCAAGTTAATACGCATATTACCACGTACATACTTATCCTGTGTGTTATTACCGTTGTCATCTTTCGTATTCAAGATGAAACCTTTATCGGACAACAAGTTGATACCTGTATAATAGCGGAACTTACCTGCGCCACCAGTAATTTCTGTACCTATCTTGTTAGTAACACCATGATGGCGGAATGTTGCATCCACCCAATTAATATTAGGGTAAAGGTCAGGGTACTGACCATTTCCAAAGGCTTTAATCTCATCAGCGGAATACTTTGGTGCTGCTTGTTCGTACCCCAAAGCTTCGTTCATGGCTGAAGCATAAGTTTGGGCATTGATAAACTTTGGGCGGTCTATCTGATAATTGAACAAGTGATCATAGTTCACCTTAATTTCTCGGGTATTATATTTTCCACGCTTTGTTGCAATCTGGATTACACCATTAGCACCTTTATAACCATAAAGCGCAACAGCCGCAGCATCTTTTAATATGGAGATACATTCTACCTCAGATGGATCCACGATGCTCATATCACGCTCTATACCATCTACCAACACCAATGGTGTGTTAATACTCAGGCTCTGAAGACCACGAATATAAAAAGTCGGATTTTGCTCAAAGTAAGTACCTGTACCTTGCAAAGAAACCAAGCCATTACCTCCCTGACCAATCATAGAGTTACCAATATTCTTGGCAGAACGTTTGTTGACGTCCTTGTTTTCAATAACAGTAACAGCCGCTGTAGATTGCGAGCGAGCAAAATTCTTATTTGCTCCAACCTCCATCGTCTGTGAAGCAAATCGTTTGCTTACAGATAGGCTGTCTGTTTGCGCTGTTACTGGCAGGACAGAACCTACCAATAAAGAGAGCGCATATATATTTTTCTTATTCATATTTGAATCTAATTTTAATTAACGATTAACGAAAACTCTTATCGTTCATTTTACATCAAATTACCAACCAGGGTTCTGAACCAAGCCATAAGCCTTGTTTATTTCCTTCTGTGGGAATGGAGAAAGGAACCATTTAGCCACTTCCTGTGAATTAGGATCTTTTCCCCAAAGGACATGCTTTCGGTTGCTAATTTCAAATTTTTCGTATTCGAAACGAGAAGGTTCAGCTTCGCCAGAATTCTTATCAGCACCCATCCAAGCACGATAGACACGTACCCATTTTCCTTGATCATTCTGCTGCATACGGAACGTCATGATACCATGCAACGGCTTGGTCATCCAATCCCCTCGTTTGTAACGAACCATATCATAATAATGGTTATTGCTGATACCTAATTCACAAGCACGCTCACGAAGGATTTCGTTCAACATGGTTTCCTTATTAGTCTTAACAGCAGAAACTGCATTACCTATACTCTTCAAGCCGACACGGCTACGTACAACATCAACTTGCTTAACAGCACCAGCCAAATCACCAGTCTGAGCCAAGCATTCAGCATACATCAAATACATTTCATCAAGACTCAAATAAACCCACTGGGTATATTTGCGCAAATAGTCTTGATTCATATAGTACTTATTGCAATCATATCCCGTAGCATAACGTTGAGCCAAAGCCTCAGTCTTTTCCAGTACATTTTTCTTTTCGTCCCATTGTGCAACGTGAGTACCTGCATGTTGTCCACCAACCCAAAGTTCATAAACATCACCCGTTGATTTACCAGCATCCCAACTCAAAGAAGTCATCTGACCATTGACAATACACTCTTCATAAAGACGAGGGTCACGAGATGCAGTCTTGGCAAATCCACCAGGAACCGCCTTGTACTGATAGAACATACGTCCGTTTTTACCTGTAAGACGACCTTTCAAGCTATCGGTTTTCCAATCAAATGGAGTTCCATCACTCCATGGGAACATCTCTACATACTCCTGTGTTGGCAAGCAATTTAAACGAGCAGGATTATCAAGATATTGATGCCAAACATAAGTTCCTGACTTATAAGCATCAACACCTCCGACACGTACTGAATGTAAGATTTCTGTACTACCTTGTTGAGCATACCCCATTCGGTAAGCCTGACGATAACCATCACAAGTATTATTCAATCCCAAGGATTTTGCTGTTACCAAAGCATAGCTACCAGGATTTTTCGCCAATTCATCAAAGAAATCCTTACAAGCTTTCTTTGCAGTTTCCCAACGTGACTGCTGGAAATCTCCATACCAAACAAGATGCTGCTGTTCTGCTTCCGTAGCCCCTCCATAGTAAGCTTGGTCAGAATTGAATAATGGCGAAGCAGCAAAAGTCAAAATCTTAGCTTTTAAAGCCATTGCACCCGCTTTCGTCCAACGCCCAGTATTATTGGTGGCATCTGTCTCCGTCGTTGTTCCATTATACATCCAAGGAAGTGCATCAGAGTTGATAGCCTGATCCAAGAGATTTACCATATAGTTAACCGTTTCTTCCACCGTTCCACGAGGTTGCTCATAAGTTCCTTCCAAACCTGTGAAAGCATGGTCAACCAAAGGAAGGCCACCATACATAATAAACAGGTCAAAGTAACGAGCAGCAATCAAACACTGCGCCTGAGCCCTGAAAGATGCTTTTTTTGCATCTGACAAACCTGGAACATTGTCCAAATGTTCCAGCAACAAGTATGCTGCATGAACCGCCTCCCAAACATTATCACCAGTGAATGCTATCAATGGATTTTGAGTAGCATCCAATGTTCCAGGATAGTAAGCCTTGTAAATCGTATTATTATCCCAGTGCATAACCCAGCAGTCAGTCACTTGGTCTAGCTTACCAGTCCAAGGACTAGCACTATTACCATTTTTATTATTATAAGGAAGTCCATAGTATTGAAGAGCATAAATAGAATTTAAAAACTGCTCGGTATATATAGGACTATTGAATACAGTGTCTGCAGTAACAGAAGAGCCTGACGGCTTGTCAAGCAAAGCATTGCCAAAGGCTATTTTGTCTGTACAAGCTGTAAAGGCAGAAGCCCCCATAGCAAAAGCTATTGCACCTACTATAAATTTATTATATGATTTCATTTTTATTTGTCTATTTAGAATCCTACCTTAATACTAGCTGTATATGTCCTCTGCAGAGGATAAGAAGGTGCATTGGATGCACGAGTCTCAGGATCGCCCCACTTGTATGGAGACATCGTCAACAAGTTATATCCGCTAAGAGACAACTGCAACTGATTCAAGCCTATCACTTTCATGAATGGGAAATGGAAATCATAAGAGATTTGAATTGTCTTCAATCTCAAATATTTAGCATCCTTTTCATACAATGTACAATCAGCATAGTTTTGAGCAGCATTTTTCCATGTCGCACGTGGATATTCTGCACTCTGAGAAGGATTGTCCGCAGACCAAGTATTATCTACATGGTATTGCAACAAACCACCCTCAGTGGTTGAATTGGAACTATAGAAAGGCTGACGGAACACATCACTAATCATACGTGTTACATTCCAAGAGCCTGTCAACTGAGCATTAAAAGACAAGTCTTTCCATTGGAAGCCCAAAGTCAAACCTGCAATATACTCAGGGTCATCAGTATGACCATAGTCGTAGCTTTTATCATTACCGTCAATGATTCCATCCTTATTCAAGTCCACAAAGACAGCATCACCTTCCTGAAGATTATCAACCAACTGTTTAGGGAATGCAGTTCCAAACTGCTTCTCATAATCAGCTTCGGCACCATTATAATAGAACTTCCAGAATTTATACTGTGAACGAGAACCTATACGATGACCTTTCTGATACTGGTAATCATTTTCTTGCGGAACTTCCTTGCGCTCCAATATTTCGTTTTGGTTATAAGACAAGTTAAACTTGGTCCAATAACGGAAATTCTTACCGATCTTGTCGTTCCAATTCAAGCTAACCTCATAACCCCACGAATGCATCTTACCTAAGTTGGATGCAGGCAATGTAAATCCAAGAATGCCAGGTGCCGTTTGGTCGTAAAGAAGCACATCCTTTCTTTTTTCGTAATAATAATCGAAAGTCGCACGTAAACGATCATTCAAGAAATTGATATCTACACCATAATCTTGCTTGGTTGCCTTCTCCCAAGTAACATTGGCATTGTTCTTCTGACCTTCTATTGCGCCAAATTTAGTAGTACCATTTTCAACTCCAAAATTATAGCCATAAGGACCTGCATCCATGCCATTACGATTATACAGAGCTTTCTGATTTACGTAATAAGGATCAGGCAAATACATGAATCGACTACCACCAATATTGGAATTGCCAACCATACCTACAGAAGCACGAAGTTTCATAAATGAGACTACACTCTTCAATGGCTTAAAGAATGGTTCATCACTAACGACCCAACCCACAGAACCTGCAGGGAACACGCCATATCGTTTTTCTGGAGCAAAGTTTTCTGTTCCATTATAACCAATATTGAATTCCACCATATAACGGTTGTTCCAGTCATAAGTAGCACGCCCCACAAGACCGAGCACAGCAGAACGGACATCAGAATATGTGGAAGGATAATAATTGACAAGCGAGTTGTAAAGTACCAATCCACTCACGGTGTGCAATCCGAAGCTACGATTGTAATTGAACCCCGTTTCAAAATACCAGTTTCTAGACTTGCCACGACTTTCAGAATAAGAAGGGGTCGTAGTATCATTATTCTTTCGATAAAGATAGCTTATCTCTCCTGTTTCTTTATCTGTACTCTGCCATACAGGAGTATAGGTAGCTACCGTTGCAGAACCTCTTTTATAGACAGCAAAGGAACTATTATAAGAACCCTTGACATGCCAAGACAAGCCCTTCGTTACGAAATCCAGCTTCTGTTTCAACTGCAAGTCCATACTCAACTTATTGTTGTTGGTATTCATAAAACCACAACCATAATAAGTCATACCATTACCACCTACAAATGGAAGAGAATTACCATCTAGGTTATCAGAAGAATCTGTTGTATTAGCGATGAGACGTCCATTAACAATACCAGGACTAGAGAATGGAGTCGCATAGTAGATATTCTTGATCATACCAGAAGAGCCTTGATTTGTATAAGGCTTCTTAGCTTCATCAATAATACCTGCCAAATTAACACTCAAAGTCGTAGTCTTAGTCAAATCAATATCCAAGTTAGAACGATAATTGAATCGCTTATAACGATAATCGTTTACATAATCTTGGTCAAACTGATTGAACAAGCCGCCTTGGGTAAACATACCTGCACTAATGAAATAACGCACCGTCTTATTACCACCAGAAATAGAGACATTACTCTGAGTCTGTAGAGTAACATCTTTCATTATATAATCAGCCCACTTAGTACTAGGAAAGCGTATTGGATCAGAACCATCCTTGAACTTTTCCATAACAGCAGTCGAGAAACGTGGTCCCATACCGTCGTTGGCACGCATTTGGTTATAGAATGTGGCATAATCATAAGAAGAAGTCTGCTCAACCATTTTGGTAGGTGTCAATGCAGAGAACGAAGCCGAGGCACTAATTTTCGCCTTTCCTTCTTGACCACGTTTTGTCGTAATCAAAATAACTCCATTAGCACCGCGGACACCGAATACTGCTGTTGCAGAAGCATCTTTCAAGACTGTGATACTTTCGATTTCATTAGGGTCTATATCATACATATCACGATCGACACCATCCACCTGAATAATTGGATTTGAATCTGCCCATGTACCCTTACCACGAACAAAGACAGAAGCTGCATCGCTACCAGGCTCACCAGAAAATTGCACAGTAGTTACACCAGAAAGCTGACCTGCCAAGACATTATTGACTGAAGATACTGGAGTACGTACCAAATCTTCATTCTTGATGGATGACAAAGCACCAGTCACCGTCACTTTCTTTTGCACACCATAAGCGACAACTTCGACGGTATTCAATGCCACAGCTCCAGAAGTCTTCAGTTGCACCTTCATGCCATCCTTGGCTGGTGTAACAGTCTCGTCATAACCTATGTAGGTTATCTTCAACTTAGCTCCTGGCTTCACGTTGATACTAAAGTTACCATCCATATCGGTAACTGTACCTTGCGTAGAACTGCCGCCCACTACCAAGACGGTAGCTCCAATCACAGGTTCGCCAGTCTCATCGACCACCGTACCCTTGACAGCCTTAGTCTGCTGTACATTCTGCACCTCCGCACGAGCTTGCCCCCCCATGTAAGGGTTCAGCATCAAAGCCGAGCATACTAATGCAAATGGCAAAACAGACTTTTTCATCATTTTTGTTTGTTTGCTCATATTTCAAAATAGGTTTTATGTTCTATCTACACATCATTGACCCTAAAAGCGAAATATCATATAAGATTATTTTTCTTTAGGTAACGAATAGGTTTATCTTAATTATATCTTAAGTTCACTTTAAGTTTATTTGTTTATTCAATTAATTTTGCTGCAAAAGTAGCGATTACGCTTAGGACAACACCCTAATTTTTGATTATTAACCTACCTTTTTTGATAACAAACCTAAAAATTGTCGGACATACCCTTAAAATTGGTTACATAAACTACAGAAAATGGTAAAAATGGTACTTGTTTACTTAAATAAAGCGGCTATTTTTATTTTTTTTATTAATTTTGCAAACAAATCAACTAGCAACTACATTATGCAAACAAGTAAATATCTATTAGCGACAGATAGAGACGCCCAATGGGGACTCACCATCAGTACAGTAGGCATCGAGGACATCAAGCCTATGGAAAGTTATCCTACCAAAGGACATGCGGATGGTTATTACTTCGATGTTCACAAAGGAAGAACACTCGATGAATACCAGTTGCTCTACCAACCAGAGGGCGAAGGTGTGTTCCAGTCAGACCACATCAAAGAGACTCCCATCAAGCCAGGCGACATCTTCCTGCTGTTCCCGGGAGAATGGCACACTTACCACCCTATCCAGGAAAAAGGATGGAAGAGCTACTGGATAGGATTCAAGGGAAAGAACATCAACGACAGGGTCAACGCAGGATTCTTGTCGCCCGAGAAGCCCATCTACCATGTCGGGTTCAGCAACGAAATCATCGCCCTGTACGAGGAGGCCATGCGCATCGCTCAGGAAGAGGCTGCATACTCACAGCAAACGTTGGCTGGCATCGTCAACCACCTCATCGGTCTGATGTACTCCCTGGAGCGCAACATGATTCTGAACAAAGATTCCAAGCATGTCGATATCATCAACAAGGCTCGTCTCAAAATCAGAGAGTCCTTGGAGGGAAACCTCACCATCCAGGAAATCGCGCAGGAATTGGGCATCAGCTATTCGTCCTTCAGAAAGCTATTCAAGGAACATACAGGCTTCGCCCCCGCCCTCTATCAGCAAACCCTAAAACTGCAAAGAGCCAAGGAACTGCTCTCCACCACCGATGAAAGTATCAAGGAAATCGCCTATCGCCTCAACTTCGAGTCACCCGACTACTTCTCCTCCAAGTTTAAGAGCCAAACTGGCATGAAGCCTTCTGACTTTAGAAACATGACACGATAAGAGTGACCTCTATTTGACATTGCAAGAACCTTGGGAAAATATTCCCTATGGTTCTTGTGAATGACTAACTTTCCTAACATTTAAGCCGAAAGAAATTATCCTTGCACTTCTTCCATTCTCAACAGCTTATATCCATCAAACTGCATGATAATCTTGTGGAGTTGAGTACCTTGGCGCAGAGCCTCCACCCTTGGAGCCTTGGCATACCCATCAATCTGAATCTCAGCTTGCTGCCACTGTTCTTTGATGCGAGCCTCATATTTTTCTTTGGACTCCCCCTTTTCTCTCTTAGGTACAAGTTTCAACTCCAAAATATAGCTGTGTTTGGTAGCGTAATGTGTCAAATCGGGCAAGAGGAAGAAGTCGCAATAACCATGATTCAATTCTAGCTCTGGAGCAGTATAGTAATAGGCATTCAGGTTGAGGTAAGCCATGAAGAACCCTTGCAGGTTACGCTCCGCCTCTATGCCATCACGTACTGAAGATACTTTCTCGTAGGCATCTGCCATGTATTGTAAGGCTTCACGCCACTTACCATCAAACGCCATATAAGTAAAAAGAGCTACCAAATGATCCTGGTTAGCACGAACTTGAGGCTCATATTCCTCCAAGAGAAAGCCATAATATTGCTTACGAACATTATTATTAGGAATTCCCAAAACATACATGGCGCCCAAGGTATCCTTGATAGTAAGCATCCCATAATAAAACAATAAGCTAGGAAATACCCTAGGATCTGTAATTTTATTCGCTGGGAACGTATCGTAAAGCGAAGCCACAATCTCTCCCTTCTCGGCAATGGTGCGTATTACGCCCTTACGGTCGCCATCCAACTTGTCGAGCTGCAAGAGTTTCTTCATCTTGTTGTAATCCGTCTTGGTGTTCGGGTCTATCATTTCTTTTGGTCCCTCACCTCGTCTGAGATAATTGCGTAGATAGTAGATGACCATATCGCAGTTAAACACTCTGCTTTGTGTGCGCAACGCATCTTCTGAGAAGCAATAGTTGTCATACCAAGGCTTCATCTCATTCACGATGGCATCTATATCTCTGTCAGCAGGTACATCTCCCTTTTTCTTATAATAGTTGAACATATCATATACATCCTCCGTAGAGAAGCCAAGCATCTGGTTGAAAGGTTCCTTCGTGGATATATGCCAGCCTATATTAAAGCCACTGGTCACGTCATCGAGGGTCACAGGGCTTACCCCCGTGATAAAGATACGTTCGAAATTCCCCTTGAACATTTTGAAGATGTCACGATAGAAGCCCTCTGCATGAGTCATCGCCCAATACACATCCTCCCCTTTCTCGTTGAGTACCGTATTGGTAAAGTTGTCATATTCGTCGATGATGAGATATTGTCTGAGTCGCAATTTCTTCGCCTCAATGTTGATGAGGTTCAGCTTTAATGTAGCCTTCGGAGTCTCATGTACCTTCTTGACAAAATATTCACTATAGGAATCTCTGTAAATATCAACATAGCCATCCAACATGGCGCCACAATATTCATTGAAGTTTTCTTCCAAATGTTCGATATCGCCGCCCACCTGCGAAAAGTCCAGATGCAATATCTGGTATTTACCTTGCAAGGCAGTAGGACGCTTCCCTATCCACAAGTCACCAAACCACTCTTGGAATTTATCCTTGGTATGGCAGTCATAATAGGCATGAAGCATACCAAGAAATACACTCTTGCCGAAACGGCGCGGGCGGATGAAGAAGAGGTTACGAGCCTCCTTCTCCAACTCAGGTATGTACATCGTCTTATCGACATAATAGATGTTCTGCTCAACAATAGTGAGGAAATCCTGCACGCCGTATGGCAATTCTTTTACGTTCTGCTCCATATCTTCTAGATTATATGTTCTATTTTAAGTGCAAAGATACGACAAATATTTAAGAAACCAAGATATTTAACAAGAAAAAGGCAAGCCCCTGAGCATTTCTCAATGTTCAGGGGCTTATTCTTTACTCTTAAACCTAATTCTAACTTTTATTCACACTAAAAATCAATCTACTCTATTTCTATATTTAAATCTACTATATTCTATATTTTGAATCAGTATTCCAAATCGAAATAACCCATATCATATTCTAGCTAGCATCATCTAGCCCAAATACTATCTAGGCAAATTGAAAGCCTTGGTCATCTCTGCCATCTCCTCCTGGCTCATGCCGGCAGGTTCGAACCCCATGCACTTGGAGTCGATGTAAATCTTAGCACTCTTGGAGAGCACGTCGATCTGGTCGAAGGCATCCATCACGTCCAATCCCTTGGCGAAGACACCATGCTTCTCCCACATCACAACGTCATAATCCTCCAACTCCTTCAAGGTTTCCTCGGCAAGCTTCAAGCTACCTGGCAACTGATAAGGTACGATACCCAAACCCAGTGGGCAGAAAGCCTTAGTCTCAGGGATCATACTCCAAAGGATATTGGTGAGCACATCCTTGCCCATGAACTTAGGATTATGGCTCATGGCTATCAACTCGATAGGATGAGTATGAACCGTAGCCTTATAGTTAGAACCCTTCTCGATGAGACGAGCGTGAACACTCAAGTGGCTAGGCAACTCGGAGGTAGGCATCACAGGATTGTCGGCAATGATGACATAGCTGGCACAATCGTCCAAGATTCGGATGATGGAGCCATTCTCCATAGGCCAACGAGCCAAGTCACGCATACGCTTGCCAGTACCCTTGCAGAAGAAATAGCAACCCTTCAAGGCTGGCAAGGTTGTACCAATCTGCTTCACCTCACTGATAGCAGGCAAAGCCTTGATTTCATCATCCACCAAGTCGGTGACGTTGACGGTGATATTGCCACCATTACGTTCAGCCCAACCGTTCTGCCAGAGATAACCGGCCACTTCTGCAATCTTATCGACCTCCTTCTTCAAGGCAGGACGACCATCCAATATGCTACTCATTATTATATATATTGTTTTAAATGTTGTTTTTAGTTTGTTTTTATTTTCTAAGTAGGTCCGTGGG
>DKCU01000092.1 GCA_002451555.1 Candidatus Segatella albertsiae | reverse complement strand
TTGTACGACTTCACGTCGCAATCTGTTTGCAAAATTAGCAAATAAATAGATAAACTCCAAATATATTTATAGAATTATACAAATATCATTGTTTTTTAGTCAAATCATATATGAATATGAACGTATATAAAAATAGGCTTACACATATAAAAAAGATAATATACGTATCATAATATTGATAGGCAAGCATCTTACTAAATGAAACAAAGCCGCTGGAGCATCCCCCAGCAGCTTTGTTAGTATTTATTATTTTTATCAATATTCATTTGTCAAATGCTAGTAGGCATTAGCCAAAATTGTCGTACATGATGCTCTCAGGATCTACGCCGAGGCTATCCAAGTAGTCGGTAACAGTCTTGATAAGCATTGGAGGTCCGCAGAGGTAGTACTCGCAGTCCTCTGGTGCCTCATGATCCTTCAAGTAGGTATCACGGATGCAGTTCACAGCGAATCCCTCGTAGTACTTCACGCCCTGAGCATCTGCCACTGGATCCTTGCGGTCGAGCGAGAGATGGAAGTGGAAGTTAGGGAATTCCTTCTCAAGCTCCCAGAAGTCCTCCAAGAAGAAAGCCTCGCCGAGCGCACGTGCTCCGTAGAAGAAGTGGAGCTCACGGTCGGTAGTATGCAGGGTCTTGGTCATGTGCATAATCTGCGCACGCAATGGAGCCATACCAGCACCACCACCAATCCAAATCATCTCCTTGCCAGAGGTGAAGTTAGGATGGAAGTCACCATAAGGACCGCTCATCATCACTTTGTCGCCAGGCTTCAGTGAGAAGATGTAGGAAGAAGCGATACCTGTAGGTACGTTCTGGAATCCTACCTGTGGACGTGGCAAGAACGGTGTCGTCGCGATACGTACGGTCAGCGTGATAATGTCACCCTCGTCTGGGTAGTTGGCCATAGAGTAAGCACGAACGGTTGGCTCAGGATTGTGAGCCTTCAGAGAGAAGATATTGAACTTCTTCCATGCGCCAATGTACTCCTCGCCGATAAGTTCCTTGTCGAAGTCCTTGTCGTAGTCGATGCAGTCGTATGCCGGAATCTTGATCTGAGCATAAGAACCTGGCACGAAGTCCATGTGCTCGCCAGGAGGCAGAGCCACCTTGAACTCCTTGATGAACGAAGAAACGTTGTTGTTGGAGATGACAGTACACTCCCACTCTTTCACGCCCATGACGCTCTCAGGCACCTTAATCTTCAAGTCTCCCTTCACCTTGCACTGGCAACCCAAGCGCCAATGGTCCTTAATTTGCTTGCGAGTGAAGTGAGGCTTCTCCGAGTCGAGAATCTCGCCACCGCCCTCAAGCACCTGAACCTTACACTGACCGCAACTAGCCTTACCACCACAGGCAGAAGGCAAGAAGATGCCGTTCTCGTTGAGGGTGGTCATCAAACTGCTGCCCTGAGGCACATTGATGGTCTTGTCGCCATTGATTTCAATATTCACGTTACCGCTTGGGCTGAGATATTTCTTAGCCACGAGCAGGATGATAACAAGCAAGAGAATCACCACAAGGAAGACCCCGATACTTGCCAATATAAATGATGTATTATCCATATCTTTAGTCCTCCTGTTTTAGATTTTCAAGCCTGAGAAGCAAAGCATAGCCATTGCCATCAAGCCCACAGTGATAAAAGTGATGCCCAAGCCCTGCAATGGCTTTGGCACGTCGCAGTACTGCATCTTCTCACGGATGGCACCCATCAAGGTGATAGCGAGCGTCCAACCGATACCCGAACCGATGGCATATACGATGCTGTCCCATACAGAGGTGATGGCCTGTGTGTTTGTAGGCTCCATCAAGATGCGCTGCTGCATGAAGAGCGATGCACCCATGATGGCACAGTTCACGGCAATCAATGGCAAGAAGATACCCAGAGCTGCATAGAGCGAAGGAGAATACTTCTCTACTATCATCTCGACCAACTGCACGATACCTGCGATGACGGCGATGAAGAGGATGAAGCTCAAATAACTCAAATCTACACCCGGCATCAAGCAGTCAGGACCTAGCACCTTGGTCTGCAAGAGATAATCCACAGGAACGGTCACGAGCAACACGAAGGTTACGGCGCAACCCAATCCGAAAGAAGTCTTCACGTTCTTAGATACTGCCAAGAAAGAGCACATACCCAAGAAGTAGGCGAAGATCATGTTGTCGACGAAAATCGAACGGAAAAACAAACTAATTGCGTGCTCCATCTTTACTTGTCCTCCTTATAAATAAAGGCACGATGTACCCAGATTACACATCCTAAAAGAATCAATGCCATGGCTGGCATCGTCATCATACCGTTGTTAACATATCCGAAGCCATAAGCTCCCTCAGGGATGATCTGGAAGCCGAGCAAAGAGCCACGTCCAAAAAGCTCACGCACAGCACCCACGATAACGAGGATGAGGGCGTAACCCAATCCGTTACCTACGCCATCGAGGAACGAAGGCCAAGGCTTGTTCATCATGGCGAATGCCTCCAAGCGACCCATCAGAATACAGTTGGTGATAATCAAACCGACATATACAGAGAGTTCTACACTCACGTCATAGACATAAGCCTTCAACACCTGGCTCACGATGGTAACCAGAGCAGCGACCACCACCAACTGCACGATGATACGGATGCGCTGTGGAATGGTGTTGCGGATAATGGAAATAATCACGTTAGAGAATGCCGTGATGATGGTCACAGCAAGTCCCATCACAATGGCTGGCTTCAACTGTGAAGTGACAGCCAAGGCACTACAGATACCAAGCACCTGCACCAAGATAGGATTGTCCAGGTTGAGTGGCTTTGAGAATGCCTCTTTATTTTGTTTACTAAATAATGCCATAATTATATTTTTAAAGTGAAGAGGAAAGAATTCTTCGTTCTTCACTCTTCGTTCTTCAACTACTTAATGAACTTGGCAAGCCCTTCCTTCAACATCAGGTTCACACCATTGGATGTCAATGTAGCACCAGTCACGGCATCCACATTGTTAGGATCACCCTTAGGGGCATCCTTCTCCACACCGAGAGCAATGCCTGCTTGACCATCCTTGTGAATCTTCTTGCCCTTGAACTGCTCTTGCCATTTCACGTTGTCCTTGATTTCTGCTCCCAATCCTGCAGTCTCGCCCTCATGGTTGAAATAAGCTCCATACACGGTATTGTTATCGGCATCCACGGCTATGAAGCCTGAGATACCACCCCAAAGCCCCATACCCTTTACAGGATACACCATCTTTTTCTGACCATCTACCTTACACTCATAATAGGTTTCACCATCAGCAGTTTTCTTTTCTTCAACCATCTCATTGTATTTTGCGGCAGCAGTTTCGTTGTCGAGATTACGCAGGTTGAGCGAGTTCAAAATCTGTTTCTGAGTGTCGAGCGCTACATTGGCTTCCTGTTTGTCCTTCAGCGAAGAAGAGACGAAAGCGAGCAGGAATGCCACAATCACTACGATAATGACCGAATAGATAATCGTATAGCTATTTGAATTTGTCTTCATAATTGCATTCCTCCTTATTTATTAATAGCACGTTTAGCACGGCGAGAGATGTTGCTCTGTACCACGCAGTAATCGATGAGCGGAGCAAACATATTGCCGAAGAAGATGGCGAGCATCATACCCTCTGGATAACCTGGGTTCATCACGCGCACGATGACGGCGATGGCACCGATGAAGAATCCGTAGAAGTACTTGCCCCTCTCTGTGCGGGCTGATGTCACAGGGTCGGTAGCCATGAACACGGCACCGAAGCAGAAACCACCGAGAATGATATGCTCATACCAAGCGATAGGGGTCATTCCCAATGCTTGGAAGATGAGAGCCATCACGATGCCACCCACGAACACGCTGCTCATCGACTTCCAGGATGCGATACCAGTCCAGAGAAGGATGACTGCGCCGATGGCGATGGCGATGACCGAGGTCTCACCGATGGAACCAGGGATAAAACCTGTAATCATGTCGCAGATGCTAGTAGTAGGCACATTGCCCTGCGCCAACTGACCGAGAGGAGTAGCAGCCGTAAAACCATCAGGCAAGGTATTGCCAAGACCGAAGATGCTCTCCTTGGCAATCCAAACCTTGTCGCCGCTCATAGCCAATGGATATGAGAAGAAGAGGAACATACGGGCACCCACTGCCACATTGAAGATGTTCATACCCGTACCACCGAAAATCTCCTTGCAGAAGATGACAGCGAAGGCGCAAGCCAAGGCGAGCATCCACAACGGTGTGGAGATAGGGATGATCAATGGGATGATGATACCAGATACGAGGTAGCCCTCCTGGATTTCCTCGTGCTTCCACTGTGCCCAGGCAAACTCAATGCCGAGACCCACGACGTAACTAACCAACAACTTAGGCAGTACAGCGAGGAAGCCGAAGCCGAACACCTCTACGAAGCTTGCGCCATCCAGTGTGCCAGCAGCCTTAAAATTTTGGTATCCCACATTATACATACCGAAGAGCAATGCAGGAATCAGGGCGATTACCACAAAGCTCATGATGCGCTTCGAGTCGATGGCGTCGTGGATGTTTGCTCCGCTCTTCGCTGTCGTGTTAGGCACGTACAGGAAACTCTCGAATCCATCGAAGACGCTCTCGAAGGCATGAAGCTTACCTCCCTCTTGGAAGTTAGGCTTTATCTTATTGAGATAATTTCTTAATACACTCATTTTTATTTATTCATTTTTTAGAATTACGCATTCTCCTTGCGCAAGGTATCCAATCCCTGGCGAACAATCTTCTGGAGTTCCAGCTTAGAGCTGTCCACGAACTCAGCTACAGCAAAGTCCTCTGGACTAACCTCATAGATGCCGAGTTGCTCCTGCTTGTCGATGTCGCCCGTGATGATGGCCTTGATGAGATACTCACCATAGATATCCATTGGCAATACCTTGTCGTACTCGCCGCTCATAATCATGTGGCGCTCGCCACCCTTGATGCGGGCATCGAGGTCGTACTCCTTCTTCTTGCCGAAGAGCCAAGAGAGATAAGAGCGAGAGATAGAGAACTGGTTGGTGCGTGGAAGTATCCAGCCCAGCATCTCGTCGTTGTCGTCACCCTCTGGAATGGCTGTGATTTCTGAAGTATGTCCACCTACATAATCATCGGTTGTTGTCTTCACGCCTGTCAAAGGATTGCCGTTGATAAGACGCACGTGCTCAGTGGCTTTCAGCTGATCGTCAACAAAAGCACTATAAGGTGTGCCCACCAAAACATCCGCATAGCCTGGAGTCTTCATCTCGCTACCAGCCACGGCTACTTTCTTGTGGAGATCCACCTTGCCCGTGAGGAACAAGCGACCGAAGAAGATGACTGCGGCAGGATCAACAGTCCAAACCACCTCACCCTTGTTCACAGGGTCGATGTTGTTGACCTGTACACCTACGTTGCCCGCAGGACAAGGCCCATCAAAGACATTGAGGTCGACGTTCTTGGCCCCTTCAATGGCAGCACTGTGTTGCTCCACACCTACGCCAAGATAAGTTTTCGCAATTTTGCTCAAGGCTGTCAAACCTGTTTGGAAAGCCTCCTCATTGCCAGCGAGTTCCACCTCAAAGTCGGCAGCGAGCGGCATGTCGCGAAGTGCGGAAACGAAAATTGCCTTAGGCTTTGTGTCTGGAGTTGTTGACACTGCATAAGGCAACTGGTTGATGTAACCGAATAGACCAGCCTCAAGCAATGCCTGCTTGACAGCCTCACCATCCAATGCATCCACATTTTTTTTACCAAAATCCGTAGAGGTTTGCACTGCGTCGGCCTCCACCTTTACACTGAGTACCTTTCTGCGCTCTCCTCTCACTATGGCGGTCACTTCACCGCTCACAGGCGAGGCAAACTTCACCTCAGGGCAAGCCTTGTTGACAAACAAGGCATCTCCGGCATTGACACGGTCTCCTTCGCGTACAACCACCTTAGGAGTAACCCCCATGAAAGCACTAGGGACGAGGGCATACTCGCCGACTTGTGCCACTTTGAGCGTTACATCCTTGGAAGCCTTACCCGCCAGGTTAATGTCCAAGCCTTTACGTAACTTAATTACATTTGCCATAACTACATATTAATATTATTAAAAATGATTTTTAACCTTAAATCAATCAAACTGCTTTCTCTACAAAAACATTCTTCATCCCAAATGCCTAATAGGAGTAATTTTCCAATCAAAGGCCCGATTCCAGTCCATAGCCAAAATATCACTCAAATTGAATCATGAAAGACTTTTTTGACTAGAATTAACTAACTTTGCTGCAAAATTAGCAAAAAAATGTGATTAAAGAAAGAAAATCCATACTTTTATTCGATATTCACGCAAAAATACAGTACTTTTGCAAAGAAATCAAAGGAAATTTCAAATTCCCTTTATATATTATCATGTCTAGTTTACAAATTAGAGAGCAAAAAAGATATTTTACTTTGAAAAAAATTAAGCATATAATAAACGGAATCATTTGGACGCTCCTAGTGGGCTACATTTCACTAGTTGTATTGATGCACATGCCACCAATACAGCATTTTCTTGGCACTGAGGTCGCAACAGCTCTTGCAAAAAAGTTTGGCACAAAAGTTTCAGTAGGAAGCATCGACCTTGGTTTTTTCAATCGCCTCATCATTGATGACATACAAATGTACGATCAACGAGGAGATAGCTTATTGTATGCATCTCGTATCTCCACAAAAATCAACATCATACCCCTCTTGAACAACAAAATCTCGGTGGCATCAGCCCAGCTCTTCGGATTGAAAGCTAACTTATACCAGCAAACAGCCATAAGCAAGCCCAACTATCAGTTCGTTTTGGACTCTTTGGCATCCAAAGACACGACCCAACATACCCCTATTGATTTGCATATTGGTAGCATCATTATTCGGCATGGATCCATTAAATACAATAAAAGATACATAAAGGAAGATCCTGATTTGTTTTCTACATCACATATAAACATATCAAATCTTTCTACCCACATAATTCTCAACCACATCACAGACAATTCCATTGATTTGAATATTAAAAAGTTAGAGTTACAAGATAAATCAAAACTTCAACTCTCGTCATTAGCATTTAAATTGAAAGCAAACAAGCAAGAAGCCATATTGAAGGACTTTGAGTTACAGTTACCGAACTCAGACATTACTTTGGGTGACATACATGCCAACTACCAGATGAAGAATGGTAAATTAGATACATCTTCGTTGACATATAAAGGTAGCATCGAACAGTCTAAAATCACACTTTCGGACATCGCTTGTCTCATACCTATGTTTAATCATTTCGACGATGCCATATTCTTTAGCAGCAAGTTTATCGGCTCGGCAAATTCCATTCATTGCATGGATACCAACTTCAGAACAGGCAGCGGTAGCATTAATCTACAAGCTAAAGGTAGTGTCAGCAATTGGAACAACAAGGACAAAATGAAATGGAATGCGCACATTGACAACCTCAATGTCACCGAAGAGAGCATTCGTTTCATCTCTGATAACTTAGGGAAACAGATCAATATTCCTATGGAAGTAAAACGACTCGGCAACATACATTATATAGGCAACATTCATGGATGGGGTAAGAATATCTCATCAAAAGGGAAGTTGGAAACAGATGCAGGAGATGCCAATATAGAATTAGAAAAAGCTGGTGAAACCATGTATGCTTTTATTGACACCAAAGGTATTTTACTCAACAAAATTTTGGCAAATAAAAACTTTGGAGAAATAGCAGCTACACTAGACGTAAAAGGAAATAAAAAACACCTTGTCGTTAAGGGTGAAATCAATAAGTTTGGCTACAATCGCTACAATTACTGCAACATCAAATTAGACGGCATCTATAGCCATGGCTTAGTAAAAGGTACCGCCTCAATCAACGACCCAAATATAAAGGTCAAGATAGAAGGTGACTATGCAACCCGATTGAAAAAATATGCTCTTGAAGCTTATATCCAACATTTCCTGCCTTCCATTATAGGAATTAAAGCCAATGATAAGACCTACAGTTTAGATAACATTACGATAAGTACTAACAACAAAGACAAGGATAGCTATATCGATATAGAGGCACCATTTGCAGATTTGCACACTCGCGGGCAATATGACATTACTAATTTGTACGCAAACATACAAAACATGATAGCAGACAAGCTACCAACATTCCCAGGCATCAAAAAGAGCAAGGTGAAAGCCAACAACGATTTCACCCTGCAGGGTAATATTTATTCTGTAGAACCCCTCAACAGGATGTTAGGCATTCCGTTAACCATCAGTTCACCAATACATATTAATGGCAACATATCTGGACTTTCGAAAGAAATCAATATGCTTGTTAAGGCACCATTGTTCAGCTACAATGGCAAAACTTTCCATAATGCCAACATTGAGCTTATGACTCATAACAACTGTCTTCAGTTGAATGCCTGTCTGAGCCAAGGATTGCCATACGAAAAAGCTCCTAGCTATCAAATAAACGCAATGGCAGCCAACAATGAGCTCTCAACACTCATCCAATATACCAACAACTCTAAAAAGTTACCTATCCATGGTACCCTAGATGCTATTACAAAGTTCACAAAGAATACCCAAGGCATACCCTATATTGTGACAAAAGTGAAACCCTCCAATGTGATGTTGGGCGATACAAAATGGGATGTTGCTGCTTCTACAATATCATATAGCAAAAACAATTTAGCCATAGATAACTTTACGGTCAGACATGGCAACCAGCACATCTTTATTAGCGGGAAAGCAACACCCAATAAGGAAGACTCCATCGTTGCCGACATAAAAGACGTGGACGTTGCCTATATTCTGGACCTCATCAATTTTCACTCTGTGAATTTTGCAGGTAAAGCCACAGGAAAAGCCGTAGTCAAGTCTATCTTCCACGACCCCGATGCCTACGCAAAACTTGACATCAACGATTTTTTGTTTGAAGAAGGTCCTTTAGGCATCCTACACGCCCTAGTAAATTATGACAAAGAAAAAGAACAAATAGACATCAAGGCAACAGCTGAAGAGCAAAGCAATAAAAGAACTTATATTGATGGCTACGTTTCACCCAAACGCAACTATATCGACTTAGGCATCACGGCAGATGGCACCAACATGAAATTTCTTGAAAGTTTCTGCGGCAGCTTCATGGACAACATCCAAGCCCAAGCCAGAGGTAAAATCAATGTCGTGGGCGACCTAAAAGAAATCAACCTTGTTGGTGACATAGAAGTTAGTGGAAAAATACACATGAAGCAATTGGGAACGGACTATCATTTCGATTGTCTGAAGGCTCATGCCATACCTGATGACATTCTTTTGGAAAACGACACCATATACGATCGCAATAAACACATCGCAATCGTAAAAGGTGGCATACACCACAAACACCTTACTAAATTGAGTTACGATCTCAACTTAAAGGCATATAACTTTCTAGGATACGACACACATGAGTTTGGCGACAATACATTCTATGGTACAGTTTATGCAACAGGCGATGTTGGCATACACGGAAAAAGCGGTGAGACAATCATTGACATCGACGCTACACCTGAGCCAGGTTCCATATTTGTATATAACGTGGCGAGTCCAGAGGCAATTGGTGACAAAAGTTTCATCCATTGGCATGATATAACTCCAGACTGGGAGAAACCTTTTTTTCAGGAAACAGCAAAGGAATCCAAAGATAACGATAATGACATTATCTCGGACATGAAGATAAATTTCCTAGTAAATACAAATCCCAATCTTACACTCAAACTCCTAATGGATGAGCAATCCGGAGACTATATCACGCTAAACGGCAATGGAGTTATCAGAGCAAATTACTTTAATAAAGGGGCTTTTGATATGTTTGGGAACTACATCGTAGATCATGGTGTATATAAGTTGACGATTCAAAACATCATCAAGAAAGACTTTGAGTTCATGCCTGGAGGAACAATTAATTTCGGAGGCAACCCATACAATGCTCCGATCAACCTACAAGCCAAATACATTGTAAATGGCGTACCACTAAGCGATTTGAACATCGGACAATCTTTTTCAAGCAACAATATCCGAGTGGATTGCCTAATGAACATACAAGGAACACCAAGTTCCCCAAAAGTAGATTTCTCTATGGATTTACCAACAGTGAACAGCGATGCCAAACAGATGATATACTCTATCATCAACTCTCAAGAAGAGATGAACCAGCAAGTACTCTACCTGTTAGGTATAGGTAGGTTCTACGCTCAGACCAAGAACAACCAAGCTAGCGAGGATGCAGCACAACAAAGCCAAACCTCACTAGCTATGCAAAGTCTATTAAGTGGGACCATTTCACAGCAAATCAACACCGTCCTTTCCAATCTTGCAAAAAGTAAAGAATGGAACTTTGGTGCCAACATTTCAACGGGTGATGAAGGCTTCAACAATGCAGAGTATGAAGGAATATTCAGTGGAAGATTATTTAACAACAGGCTGCTTTTCAACGGTCAATTTGGCTATCGAGACAACGCCAATGCAACCCAAAGTTTCATCGGTGATTTTGACCTTAGGTATCTCATATTCCCCAATGGTAACTTGTCTATCAGAATGTACAACCAAACGAACGACCGTTACTTCACTAAGAATAGCTTGAACACACAAGGTATCGGCCTCATCATGAAGAAAGATTTCAATGGAATCCACGACTTATTCGGCATCAAGAAGAAAAAAAGAAAAACAGCAAAATAAAAAGCAATAAACAAGTCTATAAATAAAAAACAAAAAAGAGGGTGTGTCACATATAGCTATCCGGCCTTATGACACATCCTCTTTACTTACTTAGAATTCATAGAATATAAATTTTATGAATTACCGCAAATTTCCTTCGTCATCAAACTTCTTATCTGAACCAGAAGATGTCATGTTTTTATTCGTAAAGACAAATTCAAAGGAAGTTCCAGAAGTAAAGAGAGGTCCTGTATAGGTAGTAATATAATTGTTTTTTAAAACAACATTATCAAAATGAAGAGACTTCATTACATTACCTTTTCTATTATAAACCTTGACATCCGCCTGTATAGCCGTCTCATCCAACTGCAAGAATAGGAATGTTGCAAACAACACCACATTATTAGGTCTATTGGCATCTGTGACATTCCATGTTCTCGTAAGTGTAGAAACTTCCTCCTGCCCCATCACGCCAAGACCAGTAGTTGGACTAAAAGACTTGGATATTTTTCCCGTGTACGAAATCTCTATTTTAGAAACTTCTTTAGTAATCACATCAGATGAGACGAAAGAAAGCTTGCTGACAGAACGCTGCATAGAACAGTTTACGGAATTGACACCACTTTTTACAGACAAATCCTTGCAAATATAAGCCATATCAGTAGGGAAATCATCTGGGAATGTTGCCAGAGTAGCTGACGAAATCTCGACTTGAGAAGTAGCATTGCTTGCAACAGCTATCATTTTATAATCACCTATAGGCAAACGCAAATCAAGTTTTCCAAAATTTTCGTCTGAGCTTTTCTGATGGAAAACATAAGTTTTGTCATCAACTTGTCCTATAGGTATGATGGAGATGTCTAGACGTGTAAACGACGATTTTAAGTTATTCGCCGCATCACCTCCTGCCCCATCCTCATCCGCTCGTGTCATCACAGAGGAAGAGATAGATTTAGATTCCACAGAAGGTTCATCAAATTTTTCCAATTTGGATTGGAAAAAGATAAGCTGAACACTTGAGTTTTCAACTTGTGCTGTAGGCATCATTGCCTCACCACCGGAACATGCACACATACTTGCAAATACCAATGCCATTGATAGCATTTTCATAAATTTTTTCATAATTAAAAATTTAAATTATAATTAAAATGTCCGTTAGAATAACTACAAAGGAATAAACCTAACGTAGTTTTCGCTTTTACGCCGCAAATATACAAAATATTTTTGTAACCACCAAACAAAACAACAAAAAAAATATTTTTTATAAAAAAAGAGGAAAAATGTTTTGTGTTTCCAAATTATTTCATTATCTTTGCAAACGTTATCCTGAATACAATCTTTTTACCTTAAAGAAAACTAATACCTATTGAATGTAGAGCGGCTGCCTGTGAAGGTAACCGCTCTTTGCTTTTTATATTATCACTAGTGTCTCTTAATATA
>DKCU01000043.1 GCA_002451555.1 Candidatus Segatella albertsiae | reverse complement strand
GTACGACTTCACGTCGCAATTAATTTGCAAAATTAAAGGTTTTACTTCATTATAATATGGCTTAGTATGAATAATTAGGAAAGATTAAGATAGCGACAAACTAAAAACATGTATAAAAAATGCAGAAAAATTAAAAGTCACCTAATTTCACATGCTAAATATTTCCCAAGTAAATAGAGGTCATCCCTTCTTCCCATGCGATTTTTTTGCCAGATATAGGGTGTCCTTCGGCGTTGGGGAAGCATCTCTCATCTTAAAGAGGGGGAAGAACCTGCTGAAATGAAGAGGATTCTGGGCAAAGCCATTCGAGACGAGCCAGCGGCACGATTACCCTTGCGCATATAGATGCCTTGCTTGCCCAGTTGGAACTCGTCGATGGAATGAATGCGCTTCATTGGGGTAAGTACGGAAATCTCAATGTCGATGTCTGGGAGTCAAAGTAAAAAATAATGCAAAAATGGCAGCAATGATTAAATTATTTATCCTTTGATGCCATTATTGGCAAGGTGGTTTGACAGATTTGTCAAAATCCGTTACCCTGTGGTGACGCTTTGCCTTGGCACGCATGTTGCATCCCTATAGAGTGAAAGCTGAAGCCGAAAGGGCAAGGGGGAACGAAAGAGAACCCTAATGAATAACAGTTGAGGGTTTCGAAAGATTCCCGGAGTCTCGGAAGCCGAAGCAATCACTTTGAACTTGCGATAAACAAGCGATTGGATAGCGCAAGGGAGAAGAAAACAGGATAAACAAAGAACGGATAAATTTAAAAGAACAATTAGAAATCCCGACGGAACCGAAAGGCGAAGAGAGGACGAGAAAAAAATAATTGGAGGTTTTCATTATGTTGTTAGCTCGTAGAAATAATAACAGTGTTTCAAATTGGTTGAACAGTTGGTTTAACGATAACTTCTTTGATACAGACTTGATGCCTCACATGAACGTTACAGCTCCTGCTGTCAACGTGAAGGAGAGTGCCACAGCCTATACAATGGAACTCGCCGCTCCAGGCTTGAAGAAGGACATGGTCAAGATGAACATCGACAAGGATGGTTACTTGAACGTCTCCATCGAGCAGAAGGCAGAGAAGAAAGATGAGAAGAAGGAAGAGCACTATTTGCGTCGCGAGTTCTCTTACAGCAACTACTCTCAGAGCTATGCTCTCCCAGAGGATGCCAACCAAGAGAAGATTTCTGCCGAGGTTACAGACGGTGTCTTGAAGATCGAGATTCCTAAGGTAGCCAAGGAAGAGAAGAAAGACGATGTGAAACACATCGAGGTCAAGTAATCCTTGACTCGTCAGTAACGACGGAAAACAGTAATTAAGACCGGAGGGTAAGCCCTAGCGATAGAGCTTACCTTTTTTTGTTTAAGAAGAATATTTTAAGAAGTTTTCTTCAAGAAGGTTCATTCAATAAGAAAGAAGTCTTACGATGAAAAAGATGTTTCATATTATCTTCCATTTAATATATACTATACCCATTGTCCTTGCACCATTGCTTGGCATAGTCGAAACCTTGGGCGGTGGCCTTGTGAATCCACCACACCGATGCTCTGAGCATAGCATATACCCATATTGTTCATTGCCATCAAGTCTCCTTGGAGAGTTTGCTGGCGATACTTGTTTGCCGTTTCCCTATCCTTGTTCATTATTACTTTGCTTTAAAAAACAATGCAAAAACAGCAAGTGGACATTTTACTTCAAAAGACAATTTCTCACCTGACCGTGATAGATGCCACTGTGATTGGACTACTAGCTTCCCTTTGTGATATACATCAACAATCCCCGCAGAAGACGATTCTGATAATTGTCGGTGCGTCGTTACTATTTCTATCTCTTGTGGCGGGTATATATTGTATGTGGCGGTACTATATAACAAAGTTAAAAATCTACTGCGTACTTGAAGAAGAAAGCAAGAGAGATCATCCAAACTATGGTCGTCACAACATCTCTTACGGTCGCTATTTTGTTCCCGCAGCAAGATTTTGTCCCATAGGTTTATGTGTGGGGCTTCTATTTTTGCTGGTATCACTATTTTTATAGTGTCTTTTTCTAGCCACGGCTCCATGGCATTCTTATTTTGTGTTTCGGCAACCTCGTTAAAATACGAGGTATAATCTTTTTTTCCTTCCATATTCTTGCGAGTTTAAAAAGTTTGTTGTATCTTTGCAGCGTGGGGAGTGTACGATAACCACTGAAAGCAGCGCACGACGTTGCAGAACCTGAGACCATTAGCTTACGCTTTTGGTCTCTTGTATTTTCTAAGGGTTCCGTTCACATACCAGAATATGTAGTCGTGGTGATATAGTTTACTACTCCATATCGCTTTGTTCCTATCCTCAATTTGCTTTTCCGTGATACCTTTCTTGAAGCAATGGTCTGTGAGGCAGACGCAGGCTTTTTGAACGTCGGAAGCGTGGTTTGCGTTGCGGCAACAGTTCATAGGTTTCTCGGGAGACCTAACATCGACAAACCCAAACTTGTTCCATAGGTCGGGGTTAGCCTTGCAGTCTTCAGGCAAGTCTTTGTATATTACTTTCCTTCCCTCCTTGGCATTGAAGTCGATTTCGGGATTAATAAGACAGTCACCAAACATATCGGCGAAAGCTTTTGCCACATCCATAACTCGAGAATAATCCTTAGCATTGGAACATGCCATTTTGTGTTGCATTACTCTTCCTGCCTTTCCTTTATACTTCTCTTCGAATTGCTCTGCGAAAGGCTTAGCAAAGATTTTATTTTGCTCTTCTTGTGTCAAGTCAGTCTTGCCATCTTTACTACGAGCATTGGCGCATTTATACATCAATACACATGAGGCACATACTTGATTTTCTGGTACAAACCCAAGCTTCAGCCCACCTCCCTTCGCCACGTCGCAGTCGTTGCACCGCTTGATGGTGTAGGGGTTGTAGTCTGGCATCGCCTTGCCCTGCTTGCCTGGGTTGAAGCGGAACATGCCCAGCTTGTCGCCGCTCAATGCTTCCTCTCCACGGCTCATCGCCTCGCTGTGGTCGGTGGCTGTGTACTTCTGCTTGCGTACCTGTACCACGGAACACCTACAATTCCATCCATTCGGTGGGTAGTAGGTTTCCCAGAAAGGGTCGCTCATGGGGAGCGTCACGCCATCGAGGGCGGCGTGCTCAGGTCGTACCTTGTCATCGTGGGCGGTGCGGTACTGGAGGTAGTAGCGGTCGCCGTCCTCGGCGAACTGCTCCCACTTCGCCGCCATGGTGGCACTTGCTGCGACAAAATTATATTCCGAGTGCAGGTAGTTGGCGTTGTACTTCTCGTCTATCTTTCTAACGTCGTTTAGAAACTTTTCGAACGGCTTTTTGTTGCCGTTCTCATCCACCATGCTTGGGAACGCCTCGTTGAGCTCATGAAAGGCCTTGATGCCTGAGAAGATGTAGTTGGAGCGAGTGAGCCGCTCACGCATCTTGGGAGTCATCTCCACCTTCTCGAAGCTGGAGTCTAGGACCCCTGCGTGGGTGTTGATGAAGTCTTGTGCCTCGTCCGATGCCAGGATGTTGATGTCGAGTTGTGCGCCCTTCTGGCGGAACAAGCCCTTCATCATCTTGTCGAACTTGGTTTTAAGTGAAGAGTGAAGAATTCAACGGTTTATCACCTTCCCCAAGCGAGGAAAGTGGGTTGAGCCGTGAGGAAGTCATGGCGAGGTATCGGGAAGCGAAAAGGAAGGAGGGGTTGAAGTAAGGGCTATATGTTGTCATCCTGACAGAGCATGAGCGACCATAGCAGGAAGCAGACTGTTTTTTTTATTGGACCTACAATGCCTTTTCGTCTAAATATAGTTTTGCCAGAGATTCCAAATCTATACTTGAAGCACCCCTGATGTTTTCAACAATGGTATCAGTGCGCTCATCATTCATGATGATGCCCACAGCCTCACTGGGTGTCAAGTCGCACTGCTTAGCTACATAGCAGGCGATCTCACCTAGTACATTCTCATAACTTAATTTTTCCTTATTCATGTCACCTAGTCTTTAATCAGTTCATCAATAGCCCTTTGAGTACAAAAGCAATACTGGATATACTCATGGCCAAATTGCGATATGCGAGAGGCAAACTCTTTTAAGGGAGCCTCTTCCAAATAAGCAATGCCAAACTCTTCTTTGTAATGTTCTATTTCTTGGTCAACTATAGCGTCTGCAACAGGACCTATTACTATGTCATAACTATGCTTGAAATCAGCGTTCTCCCTATTCAGAAGAATAAACTTTGCCCATTCTGAGGTAAATCCATCAAATATCTTAATCGAGAGCCCTTTTTGCTCACAGCGCTTGGGATAAAAAAGAAAAGCATTGACCGTGATAGTCCCATGATGAATGAAACTGCTACGTTTACCCATCTGCCAAGCCCTCTTCCAATTAGGAGTAAGGTAAAATCCCTTTCCAAAGTCATTGTGGGACTTGCATTTTGAAAGGTCAGGTGTTACGATTTCCATATAACTTCCATGCAACAGTCTCATACCTTTACCATATTATTATCCTTATTCATACACAGCATCTTGCGATTATAACAAACTGTTGTCAAATCTTCTATAATTTGTAACTTAGGCAAAGTCTGCTCATATTCATAGTTCTCTTCCAGGAACTTGATGCCTTGATACTTTTGTAGATAAACATAAGCTTTCTGCCTGGAGATTTTCTTAGCTTCAGCAAACCAACAGGTAGCCATGGTAATAAACTTAATTTGTTTCATCCTAACCTCATAACTAGGATACAGTCCATCCACATATAAACTTAATTTCTCACCCATTGCTTCCAACAGCACAGAGGCATCCTCCAGGGAAATATTTGTTTTGCCACTCTCAATTTTAGAGATGCTACTTTTCCCCAGTCCAACAAGCTTTCCCAAGGCTTCTTGAGATATTTCCTTCTTTCTTCTGACAGTCTTGATGATGCCACCAAGAACAGTGTCTGCATTTTCAAATTTCTTTTTCATGCTTATTCTTCTTTAAACCTCAGCAAATATAAGAAAAGTTTCCCAAAAGGGCAACTTTTAATAAAAGAATTTATACTTTTTAAACTTTATGAGAACTTTTGCCTTATCCAGGATTTTGCCATATCAGAAATTTCACTTATCTTAGTGCTGCTTTTAAAAACAAACAAAATTCTGAATGACATGGCAAAAGTACGAATAAAATCTGAGAAACTCACTCCTTTTGGAGGAATATTTGAAAACTAACACCATCACAAATAGAAGAATACAAGAAAAAGCTAAAATAAAATAAGCCAAGAAGCAATTGACTTCTTGGCTTATTTTTATATAGAAATGGCAATTCCTGTCAATTTCTATTGAAAAAAGGTTACATTTTCAGCAAAAAACAGGGCCAACGGATACAATTATTTCACAAAAATAGAATTGATTATTTTATACTTGTTTTTGGATAAATTATACAACCTCCATTTGAACAAATCTAAGTACTTTTGCAACTGAGAAATTTGAAACTAAGAACTTGTTTCTTACTCGAATTTTTACTATGATTGTATAATTTTCACTTAAATAAAATAATGTGATATGAAAATCAGAAACCTATTAGTGGTATTGCTATTGGCGAAAGCGTGTCGTGGAAAGCAAAGACCAAGATGCTGTATATACCGTAGGTATGCGTGGTGTTCACGATGGTGGAATCGCAGGATACAACGGGGCACAAAACATAGCAAAAGGTCTGTCGCAGATTATTGAGACCCAAAGAAAACTTATCCAGGAAAACATAGGCTCCCCTACTCAAGTTCCACAAATGTTTTGCCCTTACAAGGAAGTGCTGGACGCATATAACACAGGCAACATCAACTTACCAGAGGACATCACTCTCTGTTGGGTAGATGACAACCATGGCTATATCCGCCAGTTTCCATCTGTTTCAGAACAGAAGCGCAGTGGCAGCAATGGTATCTATTATCATCTTAGCTACTGGGGGTCGCCTCAAGACTACCTGTGGCTTAGCAGCATTTTCCCATCTTTGATAAGTTACGAATTAGGCTGCGGATATGAGCAAGGCATCCAACGCTTGTGGGTCATAAACGTAGGCGACATCAAGCCAGCAGAAGAAGAAATAGAATTCTGCATGGACTTGGCTTGGGATGTAAACAAGTGGAATCCTGAGAATGCAGCCATCTATAGTCGTGAGTGGGCTGCTCGAACATTTGGAGAGGATGTAGCCAATGAGATTGGCGACATAAAGCAAGAATATTACCGATTAGCCGCAGCTGGAAAACCAGAGCACGTAAGTTCCGTGTCATATACCATGCAAGAAATGGACTATCGAATCGCTGCATACAAGGCTATCTCTGAACGTGTAGAGGCCATCAAGGGTAATATTCCTGATCGCCTGCAATCCCTTTCCGCCATCGTAAATCCAGGCTTCGAACAAGACTACAATGGCTGGACTATAAATTGCAGTGGCACATACAACACAAAGATAAGCACAGGAGAAAAACCTACTGGGGCAACCAGTCCTCTCATTGCAGCGAACCAAAAACATTTGCAAATATGGGGCATCAATGGCAGTGGTTCCGTCTCACAGACGATAGAAGGTCTAGAGGATGGACAGTATGAGCTTGGCGTTACTTTCTGCCATACAGGATCGGCTACCGGGACTCTCTTTGCCAACAATGTAAGTACTGCTATGACATCAGACAATGTTTACAAGGTTGTAGTCCAAGTCACCAATCACAGGCTAAACTTTGGAGTCAAATACAATGGCACTTCCAATTCCGTCATCGACATAGATTCATTCACGTTGCGTAAAATAGGAGCAACTGGCATCCAACAGAGGACGATGAATAAGCCACAGATTAGTAATCGAATCTATGACTTGTCAGGAAATGAAATATCTATGCCACAAAAAGGTATATATATAACCAACGGAAAGAAAATCATTAAATAAGCCCACTTTAAAAAGTTTTTTGCTCTGCAAAAGCCCTATTTATGGAGGTGGGAAACTTTAGTTATCTTACCTTGCCTGTCAATATGGAAATTAAGAAATACTCGCTGAACATCATGAACGAGGATACCCAAATTGTAACTTCCGAACTCAAGGGGCAAGCAGGCATCATCGGTGCCTGCCTAATGGCTAGACAACGATTCCTGAAGAAACCCTTGATTTGTTCCGACCATCGGAACAAATCCCAAGTAACTTACACCTATAATTAAATAAAAATGCAGTGTCTTTTTCTTGTCTGTTTCAAATATTTATGCTATCTTTGCACTTAGAAATTAATGAGTATCGCTATGGATGATAATACAAAAAAGAGATTTGCCAAGCGCAAACGTATCTATCGCAAACGTATCCCTTATGGAATGATGAACTTCGTTTCCGTAAGAAGAGATGATTGTTATTACGTAGATAAGACCTATTTTATAGAAGATATAGAGGCATCTAACAAGTTCTTCTTTTATATCCGCCCTCGCCGTTTCGGCAAGAGCCTGACCCTCTCCATGCTCAAGCAATACTACGATGTGAACATGGCAGATAGATTCGAGGAACTTTTCGGCGGACTATACACTGGCGATAACCCAACCCCTGAGCATAATACTTACCTCATTATTTCGCTCAATTTTGCAGTAGTGGATGCCAACCTCGAAAACTACAAGAAGGGGTTGGATGCACATTGCAATACGGAGTTCAACTACTTCTGCGATGTATATGCACAATATTTGCCTGATGGCATCAAGGAGGAGATGAACAAGAAAGATGGAGCCTCCGAACAACTAGACTACCTCTGCAAGGAATGCAAGAAGACCGGTCAGAAGGTTTATCTCTTCATCGACGAGTACGACCACTTCACCAACACCATACTCTCCGAGCCAAACTGCCTAGACAGTTACAAGGTTGAGACCCATGGAACAGGTTATTTGCGTAAGTTTTTCGACACCATCAAGTCGGCTACTGACAGCACCTTGGAACGTGTCTTTGTTACAGGTGTCAGCCCAGTGACAATGGATGACTTGACCAGTGGTTTCAACATAGGCACCAACTATTCCTTGGAATATGAGTTTAATGAGATGACTGGTTTCACGGAAGAGGAGGTGCGCGACTTGCTCACCTACTACACGGATACACTCGGTTTGCACAACTATACCATAGATGAACTCATAGAAATCATCAAGCCATGGTATGACAACTATTGTTTTGCCAAGGCAGCTTACGGTGAGACCACGATATACAACTCCAACATGGTACTCTATTTCATAGACCATTATATCAGAAATCGAGGACGAATCCCAGAC
The DNA here is from genome assembly GCA_002451555.1 of Candidatus Segatella albertsiae. Lineage (GTDB taxonomy): Bacteria > Bacteroidota > Bacteroidia > Bacteroidales > Bacteroidaceae > Prevotella > Prevotella albertsiae. The sequence goes on along the minus strand of DKCU01000043.1, from coordinate 9,058 downwards.
AACATGATCGAGGAAAACATCCGATTGGACTACAACAAGCTCCGTATGCTCATCCGTAAGGACAAGGAGTTTGCACACGATGCCTCTGTCATCCAACAACTTGTAGAGAATGGCTTTGTCACGGGCGAGCTGAAGACAGGATTCCCTGCAGAGCAGATAGCAGATCCTGACAATTTCGTCAGCCTCCTCTATTACTTTGGCATGGTCACCATCGCTGGTCAATACGAGGGAAAGACTAAATTTGTCATCCCTAATGAAGTGGTGCGTGAACAGATATTCAAGTATCTCCTTGACACTTACAAGGAAAACGACTTGGAATATGATGCCTACGAGAAAGGAAACTTAGAGAGTGCCTTGGCATACCGCGGCGAATGGAAGCCATACTTCCAATACATCGCCGACCGTCTGCACAAGTATTCCTCTCAGCGTGACCATCAGAAAGGCGAGTACTTCGTGCATGGCTTCACACTTGCCATGACGTGTGACAACAAGTTTTATCGTCCTATCTCTGAGAAAGATACCCAAGAGGGATATGCTGACATCTTCCTCTGTCCTTTGGTGGATAATTTCCCGGACATGGTACATTCTTACATCGTCGAGTTGAAATACGCAAAGTCTAAAGATACTGATGCACATATAGAACAGCTCAAGCAGGATGCCATCGCCCAAGTAAACCGATATGCCGGGAGCGAGGTGGTTACTTCTGCTATCAAGACCACGCAGCTACACAAAGTCATCGTGATATACAGAGGCACGGAGATGGTGGTATGCCAAGAGGTATAAGAATAACTCCAGTACTTTGCCTAAGATTACAAAGGTTCTTAGGGAAGTACTGGAGTTATTTTATGAAGTACTGACAAAGGGAATTTGAAAGCGATTCCTATTTCTTGGAGGAAGCGATTTTCATGGCTTCCTCGGGCTTGTCGGTCGTAATGAAATCTACATCCATCTTGACCAACTTCTTGATGATCTTGTCATCATCAGGTGTCCAACCATTCACCTTCAAGCCCAGTTGATGAGCCTCCGTCACCCAATCCGGGTGCTTGAAGAGCAATTTGTAACTATAGTCTATGCCCTGATAGCCCAATTTCTTGACTTCATCCGGGGTAAAGCTGCCCCCTACATAATATACCACCGCCTTGGCATCCAATTGGCGAACCAAGGCACAGGCCGAGGCACTGAAAGAGATGTACTCCACCTGCTTCTGCAAGCCCATGCGATGAACCATCTCCACGGTCTTGCGAGTGAGTCTGTCCTCGTCGCGCTGTAGAGGTTGCTTCTTGATTTCCAAGATAAGCTGCATCGCAGGATGCTTCTTCAATTCCTCCAGGTATTGCTCCAGGGTTGGAACTTCCTCACCGTTCTTGAGCAACTGTTTTCTCAAATCGGCATACTTCGAGTCGGCAATCACCAAGTCGTTGATCTTGGGGTCATGGTTGACGATGATGACGCTATCGCCCGTGATGTGAACGTCACATTCCGAACCATAGACACCCACCTCGGCTGCCTTTCTCAGCGAAGTAATGGAGTTCTGTGCAGAGCCTTCTGTCTCCCAATATCCACGGTGTGCCACGATTTGGGTCTTGACCTGAGGAGCAGTGATAAGAACGGTCTGTTCATATCGCTCGCCAAAACGATTGGTGAGGATGACATTCACTTGCTTGGCATCCAAGGACGGCAAGGCTCTGAAGAGATGGGCGGTCTGGGTAAGTCCCGGCTTGTGGTCCTTGCTCTCAGCGTAAGCCTCATCGACATCCTGGAAGTTCTCCATGACACCCATCGGCTTGCCATCTTGCTCCCACTCCACCTTGCAGGAAGGATCCCAATCCCAGACGTTGGCTACGACATATTGAGGCTGAGACAGCACCTTGCCCTTGCCATAGACACGCATTTGGTAATCGAGAGGATAACCTGTTGACTTATAGTGCCACTTGATGTTCTCGCCATCAATGTCAAAGACGATGTAGCCGTTGGGCGCACCACAACGATTGACATGGCTCTTCCACCAGGCACCGCAAGCAGCACCTATGTTGTGCTCGAAGAGGGAATCGCCCAATACATTGTTTTGGAAATAATGGGTATGGCCAGCCAGCACATGCACACGATAGTTCTTCAAGACTTCCTTCAAGTCATCAGCCTCCCTAACGTTGCCCTCGTTCTCGATGCGGTTCCATGCCGCAGCGTGCATATTGAGGATGACGAGACTGCCCTTTGGCACAAAGCTCAAGTCCTGGCGCAGCCAGTCGATGTCGGCGGCAGTAATCGCCTCGATGTATTTCTTATACCCCACATAGTTGATGTTCTTCAAGGTCACCACGTGAACCTTCCCGATGTTGTAGGAATAGTTGGTCGGACCGAAGTAGCGATAGTAATACTGCTCGGCAAAGTGAGGAGCCCCCAATGGCATGTTATGCAAATCTTGGTATCGCTTGTCGAAATCATGGTTGCCGATGCACTGGAAGGTCGTCATGTTGATGCCCGCAAAGGAGGAGGCATACTCGGGATAAAGTGGCATGTTATCGAACACCAAGTCGCCCAAGGTATTGGCGACCACCTCACGCTGGCGGCTCAATGTATCTACATAGGCCTTCAGGTCCTTGATGGTCTCGCCCTTCCATCTGCTCATGTCGTGTGCAGTCTTCACCTGAGGGTCGGATATGGCGATGTAATAGAACTGGTTGGTAGCCTTCTTCCTCTTCTCCAGAGTGAAGTTAAACTTGTTTTGGTTCTTCACCAAGGTTGCCACACTCGCATAAAATCCCTGTGCGAGACTATTTTTACTGGGCAGGACATAGGCAGCAGGAGTGGAGATGCTCACAAACTTGCATACGTTGGTATCCGTAGGCAAAGACCACTCGCCCTGGGCATTGGTCTTCACAAAAGTCACACCGTTGTTGACCACGACACCGGCGACACCATGCCCTAGTTTATCTTTCACCTTGCCAGAGAAAACAAAAGATGACTTCTCCAAGGCACTTGCACACAAAGCATTCCAAGAGGCAACTCCCAGGAGAGTTGCCAAACAAATATAACGAAATTGATTCATACGTCCGTGATTACTTAAGCATTAATGAGTCGAATGTGATTGAAGAAATTGACTGCCTCTTCGCCCGTCTTGGTATTTCCGGCTGCCTCTTCCAGGGCGGCGGTATCGCTCTCCAGACAGATGATGTTGGCGCAATCTAACACATGCGTCATGATTTTCACCGCCTCTTCCTTGCTCATCTGGTGAGATTTCACGCTCTTCTTCACAAACTTGTTGACACGCTCCACCGCCTTGAAGACGGCTGGTTTGCGAAACTCCGTGCCCGAGTTGTTCAAGCCAATCTCCACATCGTAGGTGTGGGTATAGTTACACAAGAATGTGTTCCACTTCTTGGTTATCTCGCCACCGAGGAAATGCTCTTCCTCAAAGGTTGGTTTCACATTGGGAATCTCACCTCCATACACTTCCAAGGTAAACTCTTTTCCATTTTGAGCTTGTTGTGCCTGAGCCATCATGGTAGTCATCATCATGAGAGCCATGAGAAAATACTGTTTCATTTTCATCTTTCTATCCTTTCTTTTTATCAGATTTTTTCTATTCATTTAGCATCTCCGGAAACTCGGGGATTACAGTTCTGGTCTGGTCTGCCATATCAACTTGGTATTGAAGTCATCTCCACCCATGGATTCCACCGCCTTCAGGTAGTTCTCACGGTTCATGCGCTGAAGGATGGCAGGATACTTGAAACGATAAGGCATGTGAACGGAAGGATCGACACCCGGACCTTTGGGTACATCAGGATAACCCGTGCGATTGTACTCAAACCACTGTTGGAAGTCGATGAAGAACAAGGCATAGAACTTCTGTTCCATGATTCTCTTCAAGGTTCCATCGTATGCTGTCTTCGGATTGGAGAAATAATCTTCAGGCATCTCTACACCCCACTGTGTGATGGCGGCTGTCACGGCTTGCTCATAGAGGCTCTTGGCATCTGCGTCGATGATGCCTCGCTGCGCCAACTCAGCCTTGATGAAGAGTACTTCCGCATAGGTGAGGCACTGGATGTCTTGTGGAGCGGTGGCGAGATAGGTGGCATTCGGCGAGGAAGCCGTAATGGTAGGTTCTACGTCATACCCACTAGGCAATCCGATGTAAGAGGTGACATTCTTGCCTGTCTCGGGGTCCTTGTTGGTCGCAGTCTTGGCGAAAATAGGAAGACGTGGATCGTTCCAATTCTTCAGGTTGTCGATGAAGAACTCAGACAGTGACTTGTAGGAAGACAAGTCGGAAGGGCGAGTCATCGGAGCCTCATCAGGAGCGACACCCGAAATGTGAACCTTGGCATTGTCCTCGTTCGACTCAAACACAGGGTAAGTCTCCGGGGAAGCCAGCATCTTCTTGAGTTCCGCCTTCGCCATGTCGCCAAGTTCCTGGGAGTCTATCACGCGCAACAGGGCACGGAGCCTGAGCGAATTGGTGAACTTCTTCCATTTCAGGATACCTTCGAGGTCGGAGCCGCTGGTGCAATACATCTTGTCGCCATTGGTGTTAAACTGCAAGCCTTTCTTGAGGTCATACTTGCCATTGGCTACATCCAGGCTGTCGATGATGTATCTGTAGGCTTCTGCCTGTGTCTCGAACTTCGGACTATAGAGCCGTTCCTCACCGCGGCATGACTCCTGTACAGGAATGTCGCCGAAGGCATCGGTCGTGTTCTCGAATATCCAACATCTCAGCGTCAGGGCAATGGCCTCGTAGTTAGGGTCGCCCACCTTCACCGCCTCGTCATATATCGCCTTGGCGTTGGTGTTCCACTTGTAGTAGTTGCTCCAGACACCATCGCCTGCCGTGTCGCTGATGTTAAACCAGCCCACGCCACTGGTGGAATTGGTTGTCACCAGACATTGCATCAACTGGAATGTCCAACTGTTATAGCGATTCCACGTATAAATGCCCATGCCGTAGATGACAGGGTCCATGAAACTGCCAGCATTGGCAGAGTTCATGCGAGTGGGATCTATATTGGTATCGTCCATGGACTCGCAAGAGACGGTCGCCAACAAAGCAGGAACTGCCATGAGCATCATGATTTTTCTGAATATCTTTTTCATCGATTTTATCTTTTACACATTATTATATATGCACCTTATTATATATATGCACCTTGCTACATTAAAAGTCTAATTTCAGATTAATACCCCAAGAACGGCTGGTAGGAAGCGTACCCACCTCAACGCCCGGAACAAACGTGTTGCCATCGAGCGAGGCTGTCTCCGGGTCAAACATCGGATAGTTGGTGATGCAGAGGAGATTCCTGCCATACACACCTACCGAAGCATTGGAGATGAACGTGTTTCGAAGCCACTTCTTTGGGAACTGATAATCCAATCTCACTTCACGCAACTTGAGGTAGGAGGTACTGAAGGTATTGGTCTCCACATTGGCCATGCGATAATATTCCTTGTAATAAGACTCCAAGGTCACAATCTTCTGGTTAGGACTGTAAGTTCCATCGCCATTATCGACCACACCAGGGGCGATGCAGTAAACTCCCTCGATCGGGGTAATCTTCTGCTGTTTGAACAACTGCTGTACATCAGGGTCGTTGATGTCGAGGTAGAGGCTCGTGCCCGGCTTGCGACCATTCAGGGTCTCGGCGATATGTCCCTGCTCACACATCTTGTGGTGCGACTGGGAATAGGTCTTTCCGCCTACCTTGCCATCCCATTGCATGGCAAATGACCAGTTCTTGTATCTCACAGAGGTATTGAAAGCACCCTCCCAGTCAGGCAATGCACAAGCCACATACTCTATCTCGGAGGTACGAGCTGGCAAGCCTGCCGATGTGATAATCACCTCGCCCTGCTCATTACGCTTCAACTTATAGCCCCAGATGTCACCCGTGGTGCCGCCTTTGGTGCCGATGATGCTCACATTGCCGCTCACGTAAGAACCCAATATCTGTCGCTCGTCGGCAAATTCCGACAAAGACTCTATTTTGTTCTTGTTGGTGGACCATGTGGCGGTCATGTTCCACTGCCAGTCACGTGTCTTGATAGGAGTACCACGGAGAATCAGCTCCACGCCCTTGTTGCTCACGCAACCTGAGTTGATAGTACCCTTCGTATAACCTGTGGTCGGGTCGAAAGGTGCGTTCAATATCTGGTTCTTCGTGCGGTTGTAATAGAAAGTCATGTCCAGCCCCAATCGGTCGTTCAGCACTCTAAAGTCGAATCCACCTTCCCAGTTGTTCGACATCTCTGGCTTGAAGTCGGCGTTGTACAACGTGCTAGGCTTCACCAAGGCACCGGCAAAGTCGCTGGTTGTATAATAAGGAGAAGTCTTGTATGGGTCGGTATCGTTACCCACCTGTGCCCAGGAAGCACGGACCTTCAGGAGATTAATCCAGGAAGGCAGATGGGTGAGACTATTGAGCACCGCACTCAAACTGACCGATGGATAGAAAAAGGAACGATTCTTGCGTGGCAAGGTCGAAGACCAATCGTTGCGCCCCGTGACATCCAGGAACAATCGGTCCTTGTAGGCTAGGTCTGCCATGAAATAAAGTGAGTTGACTCTCTTCTTGCGGATGGTCGTATTGACCAATGGGTTGGACACGCCGTTGGCAAGGCTATAGACTCCAGGGGTATTCAGTCCTGTGACGGAAGCGGAGAGCAAGTCATAGTACGACTGCATCATGTTGCCACCCACGGAAGCGTTGACATTAATGCCATTCTCGAAACTGTTGTGGTAAGAGAGCAAAACGTCCGAGTTGACCTCATAGTCGAAGATGTTCTGTTTCTTGAAGAATCCCTTTGGGTAAACCTTGTCATCCCATGGGCGATGCTGCTCCTGCTGTTGTGCCGTGGCCTGCATACCGCTGCGCAACTGCAAGTCGAGGAAGCGGTTGATGTTGAAGTTGGCGGAGATATTACCATTGAAACTATGCTTCTTGGCTGGGTTGGTAGCCTCGTAGAGCAAAACGTATGGGTTAGGTAGGTAACTGGAGAACGGACGAATCTGCTGAATGTTCTCCTTGCCCTTGTACCACATCGGCTTGAACCAATCCAAGTTGAAGTTAGGGTTCATGAATATCAAGAAGTAGCTGAGCGAGTTAGAATTGTAAGTCAACTGTGGCGAGTTCTTTACATCTCTATAAGTATAGCTCATTCGGGCGTTGATTTTCACTCGCTTGGAAATCTGCTGAGAGCCGGCAAAGGCCGCAGTCAATCGTTCGTAGCCCGAGTTAGGCAATATCCATTCGCTCTTGCTGTGGGTAAGGGACAAGCGCATGTTGCCCGTGCCGTTGTTGCCCGTAAGGGCGATGGAGTTGGTCATCGTATGTCCCGTCTGAAACAAGTCAGAATGGTTGTTCTTGTAGGCTCTCCATGGCGTGGCCACGTCAGCACGACCCTCCTTCTCTGGGTCATACTGGTAAAAAAGTTGGCCATCGAATCTAGCGCCGAAGGCAGAGCTGGTACCACTGGTGCTGGCAAGACCATCCTCGCCCTTGCCGTATGAATAATATTGCTGACCTTCCCACTCCGTGCCTTTCGTACCGATGTTCTTGGCGACACCCTGACCGAACTCGTACTGGTAGTCAGGGAAGTGGGCTGCACGTTCCCATGTATTATTAAAGCTATAGCTGATACCCAATCCTTTCTTGGCTTTCTTGCCCGACTTGGTTGTCACCATGATGACGCCATTGGCAGCTCTCGCACCATACAAAGCCGAGGCAGACGCACCCTTCAAAACCTGGATGCTCTCTATATCGTCAGGGTTCAGGTCGGAGAAACCATTACCGAAATCCACCGAACCCTCCGAGTTGCCACCTGCGCCATACGAGCCACCAGGGTTGTTCATCGGACTGGAGAGTGGAACGCCATCCACAACGATCAGCGCACCATTACCATCCATGTTCATGGACACATTACCACGCAGGTTAATCTGAGTGGAAGAAAGCGGACCACCTGCCGACACAACATTCAGACCAGCCACCTGTCCTTGAAGAGCCTGTGACCAGTTGGTTGGCATAGTAGCCGTAATATCATCACCACTGACGGTCTGGGTAGCATAACCCAAACTCTTTTCCTCACGCTTGATACCCAATGCTGTGACCACCACATTGTTGAGTTCTATGGCCTCATCCTTAAACTTTGACTGTGAAGCTTTCTTGTCTTTGTTAGAATCCTTTTTCACGATGGTCTTGCCCTCATCCGTAACAGCTTGACCATAGATACTTCCTGAAATACAACATAATGTAAATGCGAAGAAGCCTTGTTTAATGCGTTGTCTGTTGTCCATATTTTAAGTTTATACATTAAGAAATCCAATTCATCCGAATTTCTGGGTGCAAAGGTACGGCGGTGATGTTTCATGGAAATTTCGTTCGCATTGAAAAACTAAATCAAAATAATTTCAATAGGGTTACGACAAAATAAGCAACTCTAGAGAACAAGTAATTTGAAGGGCGATATAATTACTGTATCATGATAAATGTACAAACCTATGTCAAACGATTTCTTCAGGTAGCAAAAATCCTAATTGCCCAATATTAGGCAATTAGGATTTTCTTTTAATCTAAATATTTCATGGTTTTATCCTTCCTTGATAATCCAGTCACTGATCGTGCGCTGGTTGCTATCATAGTTGACTCCTATCTTGAAAAGACGCTTGCCATCGGCTGAGTAAGGGATGAGATACCCCTTCTCGTCTATCTGCTTGATGGCATCCTCGGCGGAACTATCATATTTCAGTTCGAAAACATACACCGCATCGGGCATGTGAACCACGGCATCAGCTCTGCCTATCGCACTGTCCTCCTCCACCTTCATATACGCTCCCATCAGATTGAAGATGAGATAGAACACCGTCTGGAAGTCACGCTCATTCTTGTTGGACAAGCGATTGGAGATGCTGGCAAGATAAGCCTTCAGACGAACCATGGCTCCCTCCAAGTCGTCATCATAGAGTTTTTCAAGGAAGTCACCCACCAAACTGCTGTTGTCCAACTGTATCGGAGATAGATAGTTGGGCGCAAGGCTCTTGAGCATACCTATCTTCACCTCCTTG
>DKCU01000044.1:36651-46359 GCA_002451555.1 Candidatus Segatella albertsiae | reverse complement strand
TCATCCTTAGCTGGCTGCATCAATGGAGAGTGGAAAGCACCACCCACCTTCAAAGGCAAGGCACGCTTAGCGCCAGCAGCCTTCAACTTCTCGCAAGCTGCGTTGATGGCGTCTGTGTTACCAGAGATAACGAGCTGACCAGGACAATTATAGTTGGCAGGGATAACGATGTTACCCTCTGTGCTTACCTCTGCGCAGATTTCCTCTACCTTCTCATCTGGCAAACCGATGATGGCAGCCATAGTACCAGGATTAGCCTCGCAAGCCTTCTGCATAGCGTTGGCACGAGCAGCAACGAGCTTCACACCATCCTCGAAAGCGATGGCACCAGCAGCTACCAATGCAGAGAACTCACCGAGAGAGTGACCTGCTACCATAGCTGGCTTGAACTCGTCGCCCAAGCAGAGAGCTGAGATAACAGAGTGGAGGAATACTGCAGGCTGAGTAACCTTGGTTTCCTTCAACTGCTCGTCGGTACCAGCGAACATGATATCAGTAATCTTGAAGCCGAGAATCTCGTCGGCCTTATCGAAAAGTTCTTTTGCCAATGCGTTGTTCTCGTAGAGGTCCTTACCCATGCCTACGAACTGTGAACCCTGACCAGGGAAAACAAATGCTTTCATTTTATAATCCAATTTATTATGTTTGTAAAAATATTTAATCTACAAGAATTACATAAAACTGCAATTCGGTTGCAAAGATACAACAAAAAAACGAGACTTTAGATAGAAATATAAAAAAATATAGATGATACCACTTTAATTTTTACCTGGGCAGAAAAAAATTCTTAGCTGCGCAGGGAAAAATTTATCCTTGGGCAAGCAATAAAATTTAGCTAGCGAGCCAACATGAGGCAAATCGCCATACAACCATCCCGTCATAGATACAAGCACTAACCAATTATTGTAAAAATAATATACCTTCATAAAAGACAAAAAAATCCCTAATGTCTTAGGACAAAAGGGATTCTCTATATTATTTTGCTTTACAGTGCGAAAATTATCGTACTCATTACTCAGCAGCAGGAGCCTCCTCCTCAGCTGCCTCAGCAGCAGGAGCCTCAACTGGAGCCTCTTCAACAGCAGGAGCTGCAACAGGAGCGTTCTCAGCAACAACGTTAACTGGAACCTTAACCTCAACCTCCTTGTGATAGTGTACAGTAGCCTCGTACTCACCTACCTTCTTAGCATCCTTCATAGTGATGATCTTACGATCAACCTCGATGCCCTTCTTAGCGAGTTCCTCAGCAACGGTAGCTGCGTTAACAGAACCGTAGAGCTGACCTGTAGCACTTACCTTAGCAGTGATAGTAAGAACGATGCCATTGAGAGCCTCGCCCTTCTTCACAGCCTCAGCCTTGATAGCCTCAAGCTTGTGAGCCTGCTGCTTCAAGTCCTCAGCCAACTGCTTCTTAGCAGATGGAGAAGCAATAACAGCCTTACCTGTAGGGATAAGGAAGTTACGACCATAACCACTCTTAACATTTACGATATCGTTCTTGTATCCAAGACCGATAATATCTTGCTTCAAAATAATTTCCATTCTTCTTTATCCTCCTTAAATTACTTCATCAAATCGGTTACGTAAGGAAGCAAAGCGATCTGGCGAGCACGCTTAACAGCCTGTGCTACACGGCGCTGATACTTCAAAGATGTACCTGTGATACGACGTGGAAGGATTTTACCCTGCTCGTTCAAGAACTTCTTCAAGAACTCTGGATCCTTATAGTCGATGTACTTAATGCCACTCTTCTTGAAACGGCAATACTTCTTCTTCTTTGTATCGATAGAAGGAGCGGTCAAATAACGGATTTCTGATTTCTGATCTGCCATGATTAAGCCTCCTCTTTTTTACCAAGCTTTGCACGACGCTTCTCTGCGTAAGCGGCAGCATACTTGTCAAGTTTAACAGTCATGTAACGAATAACTTTCTCGTCGCGGCGATAGCCAGTTTCGAGAGTGTTGATTACAGTTGGTTCAGCCTTGAACTCAATCAAGTTGTAGAAGCCTGATGTCTTCTTCTCGATGTTGTAAGCCAACTTCTTCAAACCCCAAGCCTCTTCATTCACGATCTCAGCACCATTATCGGTGAGCAGCTTCTTGAACTTAGCGACCGTTTCCTTCATCTGTTCATCAGACAAAACGGGAGTCAAAATGAAAACGGTTTCGTATTGATTCATACTACTTTAATAATTAAATATGTTATTAATAAAATCTCTTGCTTTCCGCTTGAAAAGTGCCTTTCCGACACCCTTTTCACGAATTGCGGTGCAAAATTACTACTTTTCTTTGAATTAACCAAATATTTTTTGTACTTTTGCACCAAATATGCATCGCTTTTACAGTATTTTAAATATTTTATAGCAGAATATGAGCAAATTAAACTACAAAATGATGAACCACAAGGTGAAAAGCTCTCTCCAAGCGATTCCTTCCATGGGCATCACCTTCATCGTGTTAGGAGTCGTCATCCTAGCCGCCAGTTTCGCCTTCAACGTCAAGGGAAACTTTCTTTTATTCGCAGGCCTCTTCCTCATTGTAGCTGGAGTTGCGGGGTATGTCTATTCCATCAAAAAAGGCTAGTCTTCGAAATGAAGACCAGCCTTTTTTATGTTAAGAGGAAACCCTCTATGTCTTTTCTATTCATTAATCCTGTTCTGGCGAAATCAACTTGTAACCCTTGCCATGGATGTTGATGATCTCAATCTGTGGGTCATCCTTCAAGTGCTTGCGCAACTTGGTGATATACACATCCATAGAACGAGCATTGAAATAGTTGTCGTCTATCCAAATCGTCTTCAAGGCGAAGTCACGCTGAAGAATCTCATTGGCATGAGAGCAAAGCAAAGCCAAGAGTTCATTCTCCTTGGTAGTCAACTTGGTCTGCTTTTCACCGATGCTCAAGAGCTGCTTCTGGGTATCGAATGTAAAGTTACCGATATGATACAAGGTTGATTCCTTGTTCTTCTTGCCACGTACTCGACGCAAGATAGCCTCTACACGGAACACTAACTCCTCCATGGAGAATGGCTTGGTAATGTAATCGTCGGCACCAATCTTGAAACCTTCGAGGATATCCTCCTTCAAAGTCTTGGCGGTCAAGAATATGATAGGAATCTCTGCATTGGCCTGACGGATTTCCTGTGCCAATGTAAAGCCATCTTTCTTTGGCATCATCACATCAAGCACTGCGATGTCAAACTTAGTCTTGGAGAATTCCTTGTAACCAGCCTCTCCATCAGGACAGAGTGTGGTGTCATAACCCTTTGCCTGCAAATACTCACGAAGCAACATTCCCAAATTCTCGTCGTCTTCACAAAGAAGCACCTTTATTGTCTCTTCCATAATCTTATCGTTTTAAATTGTTAATATTCTTTTAAATTAATGTTGAGTGTTGCGAATTAGTATTAGAATTCTTCACTCTTCGTTCTTAACTCCTCACTTTCTACTCATGTATCACCGGGAGTTTGATGGTGAAAGTTGTGCCCTTGCCCAACTCGCTCTCTACCTTGATTTCGCCGTCATGCAAGTCAACGATTTTCTTGACGTATGCCAAACCCAGACCAAAGCCTTTCACATCATGTACATTTCCCGTATGAACTCGATAGAACTTATCGAAGATTTTCTTTAAGTTCTCCTTCTTCATACCCATTCCTGTATCCGTGATGGAGAGATATAGGTGTTGGTCATCATTCCAAGTCTTCATCGTGATGTTGAGCGGAGCGTCTGGCTTACGATATTTCACAGCGTTGTCCATCAAGTTGAAGATGACATTCTGGAAGTGAACCTCATCCACATAGATGCCGGAGTCAATGGCCTCGATGTCTGTATAGACCTTTCCACCCGTATGTTCCACTCGAAGGGTAAACGAGTTGGCGATATTCTCCACCATTTCGTTCAAGTCCAGTTCCTTTTTTTTGAACACTGCCTTCTTGCGGTCAAACATACTCATCTGCAAGACCTTTTCCACCAAGAACCTAAGTCGCTTTGACTCATCATTGATGACGCTACCCAGATGCTTCTGCATTTGCTCGCTCTTGCTGACCGAAGAATCATTCAACATCTGCGCCGCCAAACTGATGCTTGCGATAGGCGTCTTCAACTCATGGGTCATATTGTTGATGAAGTCGTTCTTGATTTCCGTATATCTCTTCTGGCGGAAGATGACAACTATCGTAAAGATGAAGGTCACTAGCAGCACCAGAGTGAAGATGATGCTCGGTATCATAAACCGCACACTGGAGAAGATATAACTGTTCATATCTGGGAAATGAACCTTGACCACGCCCATCTTTGACTGAGGGTCGTTGCGGAACAATACTTGAGAATAACTGTATTCCTCGCCTTCGTCAGAATAATCAGGACAACGATACACTTCCCTGCCATCTTGGGTAGTCACCGTGAAATGATAAGGAATGTCGATGCCATTGTTCATCATCTCCGCCTTCAAGTCCTGGTCCAACTGCTTGAAGTTGATACGCTCCTTCAAAGGTTTGTCGGACGCCGAATAAAGAATGGAATAGACCACCTCATCCAGGAGAGCCTTCTGATAGACGTATCGATTCTTGACGATTTCCTGCAATGACTTCTGTGTCTCATTGATGGAGTTCTTGTCGCTTCGAAGAATCATAGCCTTTGGCATGTTGCCAGGATTCGTTGCTATCGTCTTCAACTCAAAGGAGGAATAAACAGTGCCATCCTTGCCGACCACCGAATACTGATGTGAATGCTGCACCGTTCCATCCGGCTGTCCGCTTCTCGTACCAACGGAATCTTTCCGATTGGCCTTGCGTTCCGTCTCGTTGACATCCTTCTCCAGATAGCGCAAGGTCTCGTTGAGCTCCAAGTTTCTTGAAGCTTGATATAAGGCTCTGTTGACAGACTCGTCAAACTGTTCCTTCTTCATATTCACCATTTCTTGAATATAGCTCAACTGCAAGAAGAGCAAAGCAAGGAACGAAAAGCCCATGATGATTGCTATAATCCAAATTGTTCTTTTCTTCATGGGGGCAAAGATAGGAAAAAACTTAATGGCTTAACACTTTTCCGTTAATTATTTCAAGCACTTTTAATATTATTAACTAATCATAGAGCGGATAATTACATATTTACAACTAAAGCAATTACTATTTCATGAAAAGCGTGTCATAAATACAGATGGTTATTAAGGGTGGTGGGCTGAAGCCCAGAAGCACTAAAGAGAGTGCGACAGAGTCGGGCTGAAAGTCTAAAAGCACTAAAGAGAGTGCGACAGAGTCGGGCTGAAAGCCCAGAAGCACCAAGCCCAGGGCAACGCCCTGGGTTATAATAGTACCAACAAAAGTCGCCCTGAAAGGGCAAAAGCAATTCATTTTCATTGCTTTTACCCTTTCAGGGCGACTTTCATAAATGATTTCAGACCTAGGGCGTTGCCCTGGGCTTGGTGCTGATTGCCCTTTCAGGGCGCATAGTTTGTGACTTATGGCACATACTTATATTACCCTTTCAAGGCGCGTGATTTTACTCTTCTTCCTTGGCCAACTCTGCCTCATGCTCGGCAATCAACTTGCCTTGGATGTCGTTAGGAACCAACTCGTAGCTAGCAAACTTAGTCGTGAAGGAAGCACGACCACCTGTCAACGAACTGAGCGAGATGGAGTAATTGGCAAGTTCCTTCAATGGAATCTTAGCACTCAACTTCTGATAACCAGCCTCGCTGTCCATACCCATAATCAAGGCACGACGACCTTGCAAGTCGCTCATCACATCACCCATGAAGTCGGCAGGTACATAAACCTCCAAGTCATAGATTGGTTCTAGAATCTTCGGACCAGCCTGTTTGAAAGCATCACTGAAGGCATGGCGCGCAGCCAACATGAACGAAAGCTCATTGCTATCCACTGGGTGCATCTTGCCATCATAGACGATGACACGTACATCACGGGCATAACTACCTGTCAGAGGCCCATGCTCCATACAGTCCATGATACCCTTCAAGATGGCAGGCATGAATCGAGCGTCGATGGCACCACCTACCACGGAGTTGAGGAATACCAACTTGCCGCCCCACTCCAAGTCAACCTCCTCACGGCTCTTGATGTTCATCTTGAACTCCTGACCATTGAATGTGAAAGAAGTTGGGTCCGGCATACCCTCTGCGTATGGCTCCACGATGAGATGAACCTCACCAAACTGACCTGCGCCACCACTTTGTTTCTTATGGCGATATTCGGCACGAGCTTTCTTGGTAATCGTCTCACGATAAGGAATGCGAGGTTCCTCGAACACGACATTGAGTTTCTCGTTGTTCTCCAGACGCCACTTCAAGGTACGGAGATGGAACTCACCCTGACCTCTCACGATGACCTGGCGCAACTCCTTGCTCTGCTCCACCACCCATGTAGGGTCTTCCTGGCGCATCTTCAGCAAGGCAGCCATCAACTTCTCGGTATCCTGTGCGTTGACAGCCTTGATGGCACGAGAATATTTAGGGTTAGGATACTTGATGAAGTCAAAGCGCCACTCAGCATCCTTGCCATTCAAAGTATTACCTGTCTTGACATCTTTCAACTTCACCGTACAACCGATGTCACCGGCGTTCAACTGCTCCACAGGCACACGGTTGGCGCCAGCGCAAGCATAAATCTGTCCGATACGCTCCTTGCTTCCACGGTCGGCATTGGTCAAGTCATCACCCGACTTCACGCAACCACTCATCACCTTGAAGTAGCTCACCTCACCGATATGAGGCTCCATACCTGTCTTGAAGAAGTAAAGACTCTCAGGGCCCTTGGCATCAGGAGTAATCTCCTCGCCACGAGTATTGTGCAACTTAGGCATATCGTCAACAAAAGGCACCACATTGCCCAAGAACTCCATCAAACGGCGCACGCCCATGGACTTGCCGGCGCAAACACAGAACACAGGGAAGATGCTTCGGGTAACCAAACCCTTGCGAATACCCTCGCGCATCTCGTCCTCGGTTAAGCTTTCGCTCTCGAAGAACTTCTCCATCAAGCCCTCGTCATTTTCGGCTGCAGCCTCAACAAGAGCCTTGTGCAATTCCATCGCTTTGTCCATCTCCTCCTCAGGAATATCCTCGATGATAGGAGCACCACCCTCTGGCTTCCAAGAATATTTTTTCATCAGAAGTACGTCAATGAGAGCATTGAAGCCAGGGCCAGTCTCTATAGGATATTGTATCTGCACGCACTTAGGACCATAGATGTCCTTCATGTTGGCGATGATGTTATCGAAATCACATTTATCGGAATCCAACTGATTGACGAGGAAGATGACAGGCTTGCCCAATTTCTCGGTATAACGGAAATTGTTCTGTGTACCAACCTCCGGACCATACTGACCATTGATCAGAATCACCGCTTGGTCGGTCACATTCATAGATGTGATGGCACCGCCCACGAAGTCATCGCTTCCAGGACAATCAATAATATTCAGTTTCTTATTGTTCCACTCTACATGAAAAACAGTAGGAAAAACAGAGTAACCATACTCCAACTCTACAGGGAAGTAGTCGCTCACCGTATTCTTCGCTTCTACAGAGCCTCTACGCTTGATGACGCCTGCTTCAAATAACATACTCTCGGCAAGTGTAGTCTTGCCGCTACCCGCACTGCCCAGCAATGCAATGTTTTTAATCTCGTTAGTCTGATAAACTCTCATGACGCTTATAGATTTTAAGGGTTATACTTTAAATTGTCAATAAGATAAAAGGTGGACCCAATGAGTCCATTTTCTTTTTCAGCCTCTAAGTTAGCACTTTTTTCTGAATTATGCAAAATTTCTGTACCAAAAATGCTCTACTTTTAAAACATATTAGTAATTTTGCACTAAATTAAAGCAATAAACGAGGGTTACACCTTATTATATATATAGGGAAGTTAGAAGTTAGAAGTTTTGATAATATGGCAGGATTATATATACATATTCCATTTTGTGAAAGCCGCTGCATCTATTGCGGTTTCTATAGCACCACCTCGCTCAAACTGAGGGATGCTTATATCGATGCTCTCTGCAAGGAGATGGCACTGAGACCTGTAGTGTCGGAGATGGGGACAGACCAACAAATACAAACCATTTACCTTGGAGGTGGCACACCTAGCCAACTTTCAAGCGAACAACTCATGCGCCTATTCGATGGCGTTCGCCTCTTTTTAAGTGAAAAACAAAGAGTGAAGAGCAAAGAGAGTGAAGAACAAAGAGTGAAGAGTGAAGAATTCTATTGCCATATAAATCCGTTCGAGGGAATGGAAATCACCATGGAATGCAATCCTGATGATGTGACGGAGGATTTCTGCCAAACTCTGAAAAAACTCCCCGTCAATCGTATCAGCATGGGTGCTCAAACTTTCTCCGATAAGCGATTGCGTTTTCTGCACCGCCGCCACAACGCCCAGGAAGTAGAGCAAGCGGTTACCCGACTCAGGAAAGCTGGCATAAAAAACATCAGCATCGACCTCATGTTCGGTTTTCCAGAAGAGACACTTGAAGATTGGACGAGCGACATCCAACATGCCATCGACCTGCATGTGGAGCACATCTCCGCTTACAGCCTCATGTACGAGGAAGGCACGGCACTCTACAAGCTACTGGAACAAAACAAGATACAGGAAATCAACGAGGAGACAAGCCGAAGTATGTACGAGACGCTGATAGACAAACTGACATCAGCAGGTTACATCCATTACGAAATAAGCAACTTCGCCAAACCTGGTTACCATTCTCGCCACAACAGCAGCTACTGGCACGAAATACCCTACATCGGCTTGGGAGCTGCCGCTCATTCTTACCGAAGGAACATCATGGAAAATGGCAAAATCGAAGTAACCAGAAGTTGGAACGTAGATAACATCCATGAGTACATGGCGAAGATCAGCCAAGGAGTACTGCCTTCTGAAGAAGAGAGACTAGACCTATCCACTAGATATAACGACCTGATAACCACCGCATTGAGAACAAGTGAAGGTATCAATCTGGAATGGATGAGAAAAGAATTTGGGGAAGCCTACCTCAAGCAACTGCTGAAAGAGGCAGAAAAGAAAATCGAAAGAGGGTTGATGAGACTGAGCCATGACAGACGGAATCTGACACTCACACGAGAAGGCATCTACATCTCAGATGACATCATGAGCGATTTCATGATTGTTTAACACCCCCTCATGTATGCAAACCATGGATTTATCAAAAAGAAAACCTTGGCAAAATCAATCTTGCCAAGGTTCCAACATATCTAAACTACCTGTTTTTTTATAACGGTCATAATAGAATTTCTTGATTTCTTTCAAGACCTGAGTCTCCGATTTTTTCTTCGTCAGATGTGGCTTGATCATTTGCATCAGCACAAAGAGGACGACGACCACCATCAAAACAATGCCCCAGGAAAGAATCTCACTTGCGAAACCCAACAGGGGTTGCAAAATGATACCGACACCAATAGGGAAAATGAAGCAAAGCCAATCCACAGGAGAATCCAAACGTCCTGCTTCCATGTATTCTGTCCTCAAATTCTCTGGTGCATTCAGCACCAAATGCTTCTGATGCATGTTCCAATAGTCCTCAAATTCTTTCTCCATAAAGTTTGCCTTTCAGTTTAATCGTACTTAGAAACGTAATCTGATATTCTACAATTTTATTAAAATATGATGCAAAGTTAGTATATTTATTCAAAACATCAAAAGTCGTAGAAGTTCCACCGCGTCTTGCCACACAT
>DKCU01000044.1:35235-36642 GCA_002451555.1 Candidatus Segatella albertsiae | reverse complement strand
CCCCCCCCCGAAATACAGTTCATTTAAACTCATTTAACACAAAAAGACAGAAATTGCACGCTTATTCCAATATTCATCTATACAAATCGAACATATTTATGGCAAAGAAAGACCACATTTCTCATAAGGATAAGCATAATTCCTCATGGAATAAGCATAAAAAAAGTAAAAAGACACCCTACTTTCTTTGAGATTTCTCTAAATTACCGTAACTTTGCAAAGTTCTTTTTCAAAGAAAAAATGAAAAGATATTCCTCTATATGTCTATAAATATACAGGAGCAAAGGAATATTGTCAAATATTCAGGAGCAAAGGAATAAGATTAAACAAAGAAACAAAAGAGATACTATTAAATAAAGAAATACAATTAAATAAAGAAATACAATGCAAAATCAGTTTTCTCGAACACAATTGTTGATGGGAAAACCTGCCATAGACACCTTGATGGGTAGTCGTGTGGCAGTGTTTGGCGTCGGTGGTGTCGGTGGATATGTAGTGGAAGCCCTGGTGCGAAGTGGCGTAGGAGAAATCGACTTGATAGACGACGACCGTGTCTGCCTGACCAATGTCAACCGACAGGTCATCGCCACACTCAGCAGCGTAGGAAAGCACAAGGTGGATGTTTGCGAAGAGCGCATCCACGACATCAACCGCCGTTGTATCGTACACAAATACCAGATGTTCTATCTGCCTGAGTATGCTGATGTCATCGACATCTCGCAATTCGACTACGTGGTGGATTGCATCGACACCGTCAAGGCTAAGCTCGACCTCATCCAGCGTTGCCACGACTTGAAGGTACCTATCATCAGTTGCATGGGCGCAGCCAATAAGATGGATGCCACAGCCTTCAAGGTCACCGATATCAACAAGACACAGATGGACCCACTCGCCAAGGTCATCCGCAAGAAACTTCGCAAGATGAAAATCAAGAAGCTGAAGGTGGTGTATAGCGAGGAAGAGCCTTTGCGCCCTATCGATGACCCGAATATCAGTTGCCGTTTCCACTGCATCTGCCCTAACAAGGATATGCGCAAATGCACCGACCGACGTGACATTCCTGCCAGCAATGCCTTTGTCCCTGCCGCCGCAGGACTCATCTGTGGAGGCGAAGTTATCAAGGACCTGGTTCGCAATGCAGGCACCTGGCGATTGACACCGGAGATGATTGCTGAAAATCCTGAGGCTAAGGCTGCCGCCGAGAAAGCCTCCGCCAAAGCAGAGGCTCATCAGGAGAAATACAAGGCCATGGCATTGGCTAAGAAAAATGGCACTTGGGTTGACGACACCATCAGAATGAAATTGCCAGAAGGATTCTAAACTTCTCAAAGCCAAACAATAAAAAGAGGGTGTGTCATAAGTCTATTAACAGCAAAAAGGACGGGCTGAAAGCCCAAAAGCACCAAG
>DKCU01000044.1:0-35115 GCA_002451555.1 Candidatus Segatella albertsiae | reverse complement strand
GCTTTTGCCCTTTCAGGGCGACTTCTATTAATGACCGAAGACCCAGGACGTTGCCCTGGGCTTGGAGCAGATTGCCCTTTCAGGGCGCATTGGGTGTGATTTATGACACACCCTCTTTTTTTTAATATTCTCTTTCTATCAATTCCAAGCACATACGGCTATTGTGATAAGGACATTTCCAAAAACCAGCCTTGTCATCGTCGAGGTTCAAGCTGCCGTCTTCCAGCACAGCCCAATGCCATTCGCCGTTTTTCTCGTCTATCAAGTGCTTGGCTACATAATTCCAACAGCGTATAGCCACCTCCAAGTTCTCGTCCGTGCGGAAATACTGATAGAGGTCGATATGGCCGATGATGTTCTCACACTGCACCCACCACTGGCGCTGCAAGTCATACTTGTCTCCATCCTTCCAATGCTCATACACCATACTGCCGTCTGGGCGCAAGCCCTCGTCTGCGGCATCGGCGACACGGCGGATGATCTTCTCTATCTTCTGGAGCAGGACCTTGTCACCTAACACCAAGGCGGTCTCATGAAGCAGCCAAGAAGCCTCGATGTCATGACCATAGCTCTCGATGTTACGCTTGCCGTTCCACTCATCATCAAAGAAGAGATCCAAGTGATGTGTCTCCGGATTCAACAGCTTGTCGGTGAATATATCCAAGAGATTTCGGATGCTCTTCTCCAACTCAGGAGTCTTCCACACACGATAGAGATTGGTATAGGGTTCGATGATATGGAGATGGGTGTTCATCGTGCGGCTGCCATTCTCGTCCTTGTCGCTCAGTCGCATATCGGCTATCGGATTCCACTCACGCGTCAACGCCTCTATATAACCATTGTTCTTGGCATCGAACGTATGTTTCTCTATGTCGTGATACAAAGATATAGCAATATCAAGAGCCTCCTTGTCACCTGTGGCACGAGCATATTCCGACATACCATAGATGGTGAAGCCGATGGCATACGTCTGTTTCTTGGTATCAAGGGGATTTCCCTTGCAATCCACGCTCCAATACACGCCACCATAGTCCTTGTCGAGGAAATGGTCACGCACGTAGTCCTTGGCACGAGTGGCTGCTTTCAGATACTCAGGATTGCCCAACACACGATAGGCTGCCGAGAATGCCCAGAGGATACGGGCGTTCATGATAGCTCCCTTCTCAGCCTCGGGATGCACCTGTTCCCTGCCATCCACACGACCGTAGTAACCGCCGTTCTCGTGGTCGGTCACACGGTCTATCCAATAGTTGAGGATGTTCTTCTCCAAGACATCTCTCATGGTTTGCTTCAAATTTTCCATAGAGGTATTTAGTTTTGTATGATTGATATCTATTTCGTATTTCACCTTTTCTTATATTTTATTTCTTATTGTTCATTTCTTTGAGGAAAATCATTTCTTGATTGGGAACAACCAAGTGAGCACCATCAGCAGGAAGGCGATGAATGCTGGGAACAAGGAGAACAACGACCATACCATCGTCAGCACTGAGTCTGTCACCGACTTAGGGTCTATCATCGTGTTACCCATCGAGTCTGTTATCATGTTGGCTCCTGCCCATCCCAACAAGAGGGCGATGAGCGAACCCGAGATGGCTGTACCAAACTTCTGCGACATGGTGCCTGAAGAGAAGATAAGACCGGTAGCGGAAGTACCGAACTCCTCAGTATGATAGTCAGCCACGTCGGCATACATGGACCACATCAATGGCGAGTAGATACCGATGCCGATGGATGTCAAGACCACCAAGGCTATCATCACCCAGATATAATCAGGACTCATCGGGATGAAGAAGAAGGCGATGGAAAGTACAAAGCATAACGTCGCTGCCCAGAAGAATGCCATTCGCTTGGAACCTACCACACGGGTGAACCATGGAGAGACACCGCCAAATATCATACAGGTCACCTCGCCGAATGCCATGAACACAGTATAGTTGATAATCAATCCCTCTACCGTGACATTACCATGCAAGCAGTACTCAAACATATAACCTGCCACCGCATAGCGGAAACCATTGAAGAAGTTGGTGCAGACGGCGATGGCTGTCATGTACAACCAAGCCTTGTTGTGTACCAAATCGACAAACTGGTGGAAGGAGAACTTCTCGGCACGCTTTGGCTTCAGGCGTTCCTTGGTCAAGAGACCGCAAGCCAGGGTCATCACGGCTGCCACGATACCCAGCACCGCACCGATGACGGCATACTGATGTGCATCGGTACCTCCGACAAACTTCTGCAAATATGGGAAAGACAACAAGGTGACAAAGCCCATAGCGTAAGCACCTACCATACGGAATGATGAGAATTGGTTCTTCTCATCGTCATCGTCGGTCATCACGCCCAGCAACGAACCGTATGGCACATTCACCATCGTATATACTGCCATCATCAGCAGATACAGGGCATAAGCATAGATGCGCTTGCCCACAGGACCGAAGTCTGGCGTGTAGAGCAAGAGTGCGAATATCAGTCCGAAAGGGATGGCTCCATAGATAAGCCATGGACGATAAGTTCCAAAACGAGATTGCGTTCTGTCAGCAAGGGTACCCATCAATGGATCGGTCACCACGTCAAACATACGGGCGATGAGCATCAAGACTGCCGCATCGGCAAAAGAGAGGCCGAAGACATTGGTAAAAAACAAAGGAAAAGCGATACTCATCACCTTCCATACGATACCACCCGCAGCGGCATCACCCAAAGCGTATGCAATTTTTTCTTTTAAACTAGCCATTTATCTCAATGTTAAATATTGAATGTTGAATGTTGAATTAAAAATAGGGATTCCTTCCCCAAGCTATGTATAAAAATACGCTTGCGGAAACAGAATCCCTACAATCTTTATATCACCTTTTACTTAATTACTTACCCAATGTCGCCTTGTTCTTGGCTACCAACTTCTTGATGGTCTCCACGCTGAGAGCGGTGCGATAGCCATCCTGAGGCGTGTTCATGCAGTAATCCACCAAACGGTCGATGGTAGAAGTTGCCACATGCATACGAGTATCAGAAGAAGCGTAGTAGATGAACACCTTGCCATCCTCGTCGGCAATCCAACCATTGGCGAAGACCACGTTCATCACGTCGCCGATGTACTCGCCACCCTCTGGCACGAGCAGGTAACCGCCTGGCTCAGCGATGACCTTGGTAGGATCCTCCAAAGAAGTCATGTACATATAGAGCACGTAACGAAGACCTGAGGCACAACCACGCACACCATGAGCCAAGTGCAACCAACCCTTGTCGGTCTTGATAGGATGAGGTCCCTCGCCATTCTTCACTTCCTGGATGGTATGATAGTGACGAGCATTGATAATCTTCTCCTCGGTAATCTCGGCATGAGTAATATCATCTACGAGTGCCCAACCGATGCCGCCACCAGAACCCGTGTCAATGAATCCGTCTTGTGGACGAGTATAGAAAGCGTACTTGCCATCCACAAACTCAGGGTGAAGCACCACGTTGCGCTGCTGGCTCTTGGTCTTGAGGTCAGGAAGACGCTCCCAATTAACGAGATCCTTGGTACGTGCGATAGCGGCAGTAGCAGTAGCCGCACTGAGGTCGCCTGGTTGGGAGTCATCGTGACGCTCAGCGCAGAACACGCCGTAGATATAGCCGTCCTCGTGGGCGGTCAAGCGCATATCATAGATATTGGTAGCAGGCACGATGTCCTCCGGCATAGTGATAGGCTCATCCCAGAAACGGAAGTTGTCGATGCCGTTAGGACTCTCTGCCACTGCGAAGAAACTCTTGCGGTCGGCGCCCTCCACACGAACAACGAGCAAGTACTTGCCATTCCACTTGATGGCACCTGAGTTCAAGGTAGCATTCATCATGATGCGCTGCATCAAGTACGGATTGCTCTTCTCATCGAAGTCATAGCGCCACTCCAATGGAGTGTGCTCCGCTGTCAAAATCGGGTTCTTATACTTTTCGTAGATTCCATTTCCCCACTCTACGGGTTCATTCTTACGGCTCAACAACTCCTCGTGATGAGCTCGCAAAGCCTTTACTTTGTCTTGAAATGTTGTCATATCTAATATATTTTTTACTTTTTTACCTTTTTACTATTTTACCTTTTTACTATTTTACCTTTTCTATATCCTTGGCAAAAAGCACCTTGGGTTCTTGATAGAACTTCTTGAAGTCCTTGACGATAACACCATCTTTCACACCCGGTAGGTAAGCTTCCTCCTGAGGCTTGTCCCAAGCATTGCGCCAGAAGAGGACATAGCTCAACTTGTAGTCTTGCAACACAGGCCAAAGCGTCTTCGTAAACCAATCCTTCTTCTGAGAGATACCACGGCAACCCGTCTCTGTCAACGCCGCCATCTTACCCACTTTCTCTGAAGCCTCCTTCATCACGTCGAGCGTCTCCTTCAAGTTCTTCTGATAGTTGGCATCGTCATTGTCAAATTCATAGACATCGACACCGATGAGGTCAACGAAGTCGCCCCCCGGATAACGCTGCAAGAATAGCTCAACGGTCTTTTGGTCACTTAAGTTTGGCGACCAAGCCCAAACGACGTTGTCGCAACCTGCTTTTGTCAACGCAATGTAAGTCTTGATATACAAGAGCGCATACTGTTCTGGCGTACAGCTATTAACACCCCACCAGAACCAACCACCGTTCATCTCATGCCAAGGACGGAAGATGACAGGCACCTTCTCACCACTGCAAGTTTTCAGCGACTTGATAAAGTCAGCTACCTTGGACAGCCAAGACTCAAACTTTTTCTGTTGCGCACCGCCTTCCAGCACGGCTTTCACGGCATCGCCCTTTGGATCCCAGGCATTCTCCCCAGTCACGGGATTCCAAGGATGCCAACTCAAGGTAACAATACCACCACGTTTATATTGGTCGATAATCTCGTTTCGCATACGATCGAAAGGAACACCATCGAGGTTCTCCTTGCTGTCCAACTCCAACTTACCCAGGTCGAAGCCCATGACGGCAGGATAATCACCAACGGTCAAGAGCACATCGCTCTTACCCTCGTCCCATTTCCAAGTAGTGCCATATACAGGGTCGTCCTGATGGCCGAGCATGATGCCCTTCTCTTGCAACAACTGCAATCTTTTGAGAAGCGTCTTGCCTGCATTGCACTGAGCATAAGCCCCTTGCAATGCCAGGCAACAAACCGCTCCTACCAACAAACGCTTAATCGTCATAAATATATATATCGTATTTTAGTAAATATTTCGTAAACTATAAACTAGCTTCTTTCTAAGCTTTTACTCTCCCAAAAGATGCTTAGTCAAGAAGTCCTGCCACTCGTCCCATTGCTCCTGATACCAGTAATGACCTGTCATCTGATAGATACTCAGCGACTTAGGAGCCTTGATGGTATTATAGAGACCGTATGCAGAAGTCGGAGGAACCACCTCGTCGTTATATCCGAAGCTATACCAGCCAGGTACCGTGATGCGACGAGCGAAATTGACTCCGTCATAATATCTCGCACCAGCCACACGTGCCTTCGTAACCTCATTGTCTAGTTTGGCAAGGTTTCCCTTGTTTGCCAACTTCATGAAAGCCTTTCCCTCGTTATAGAAATAGTGCGGCCAACCGCCTGCAATTCCGTATAGTTCAGCCTCATAATCACACATGGCATCATGAACTGCCGCCAAGAAAGTGACACGTTTGTCAAGCGCAGCCACCGCCAAGGAAAGGAAACCACCTTGCGAAGCACCTGTCACGCCGAGCGTCTTACCATCCCACTCATTCAGCGAAGCGATGAAATCGACACCACGCACCGCACCTGTCACGATACGCTTGTAAGCATTTTTTTGAGGATTGTCTAGATTGGTATCCCAATAACTATTCAGTTCACCATTAGCCAAATCATCATATACCTTCTGAGGCATGGTGACAGGAATGCCATGGACGCCGATTTCCAGAACAATACATTTACCAGAAGCCGTGTAAGTATCACCCGCATAAGGCCTTACGCCTGCGCCAGGAACTCGGAGCAAGGCTGGATATTTGCCAGCTTTCACCGGAACACTCAAGATGCCATACATCTTGGAGCCCCAACGATTGTTGTTATAACTCACTTCATAAACATTCACATCCTTGGTGCATCTCTCAGGCAACAACACTTTCGTAGGATTAAGGTCATTCGCCCTGGCTTCCTCCAATGCTTTTTTCCAAAACTCATCGAAGCCATGAGGTTCTTGGGCGAAAGGAGTTATATTCTCAGGAGAGAAAGCTGCTGTGCAAAGTCCTTCGTAATCTTTTCCACCGACATGAGCAACAACCTTCAGGCGATAGAAACCAGGAGTTTTCATTTCCCCACTCCATTTCATCGTGCCATCCTTCAGGGTCACACTCTTTTTGACATTCGGATACATCACAGGTCCAGCCTCGTAATCCACCTTCACGTTGTCAAGCAAAGTGCCCGACTTGCGGACGTTCACCACGAAGGAGGCTTTCTCACCTACCTTGTAGTTCCAGTCTTGATGGTCAGGAGCAACCGAGACCACGATGTTGTTTCCTCTAATCTGGGCACTGGAGCTCAAAGAGCCCAGCACACAGAAAAGAACACCTATAATTATTAACCTAAAATCTTTCATTGTTGGATTTTGACTTAATTGTTTTATTGGCGCAAAAGCACCTAGGTTAGACATGTTAGTTACCATTACTAGTTTGTTAGTTATCATCACTAGTTTTACGGTTGCAAAGTTAGCACAAAATCACCAAAACATCTTGGCTTATTTTGCTAAATGTTTATACTTTCTTTGCAAAGAGAGAAAAATATGGTTTCTTGAGCTTCGCACTTCATAAAATAGAAGCGAAATAAAAATGTGTGAGCGTACTCTCAAACACCCTTCACCCTTCACCTTTTCCCCTGAAACGCCCTGTTTATCGGTGTTTCAAGGGATGAAGGGTGTTTTCAACCCCTCATCAACCCTTCATCGACCATCACCCAACTAGTTTTATCTTATCATCAAGAAAGTCACAACTTATAACAGGAAAGCATCATAACTTATGACAGGAAAGAATCATAACTTATGACAAGAGAACGTCATAGCTTATAGCGATGTAATAGCATAGCTTACGACCAAGCAAAGTGTCTATCGCTTTAAAAGAAGACGGTGAAAGGTGGTGAAAGGTTAGTGAAGGGTCCAAAACAACCCTTCACCTCGAAAACCTCAGTGTTTATCGGCATTTCAAGCCAAAAGGTGAAGTGTGAAGGGCATTTTAGAGTGCGATTGTAGCACAACGCTAAAAAAAACAGAGACTGTCAGCAGTACCGACAGCACCCTGTCATAGTCAGACAGCAGAACTATCTTTCGGAGTAAATTTTCTATCCCTAGGAATTAGCAAAATAAGACAAGAAAGCACCTGCATCATGACTATAATTGCAGCTTAAGGAACCTAAAGCAATATATTATAATAGGTACGTGTACCTTATTAATATATATACAAAATAGCCTACAGATAACACAAATCAAAGAGATTGTAAATAAAACGTACAGATTACACTCATTCTTAACTTTTCAAGCAAATAATTATATCATTTTTGCAATTGAGCAGAAAAGTATTAGTATTAAGCAAAATATGTACATACATTCTTGATAAAAAGATGTAATTTTGCAACAGATTTATAAAATCAACCTAAATAGACAAATAACAAAACAAAATAATAACAAAACAATAATCACAACTATGAGTAAAAGAGAAATAACCTAAAGCTCACCTCTAGCTTTCCAAGTTACGCAATGACGCAATCAAGGAAAAAAAGAGACTAAATCAATTTTGCACTTTCTCGGAAGAAAGTCGTCCTAGAACTTTTCATAAAGTCTTGAAGGAAGGACATCCGAAAAGAAAGTCCAAACAGTTACAACCAACTAACCAAAATTGTATGAATTCAAAAAGTAGAGAAAAGTTGCTTGCAGGAGTTGCAGCCCTGAGTCTTCTCGGCATATCTCCTACGCAAACTTACGCAGCCCAGATTGTTAACAGCCAGGCTGTGCAACAAACTAAAAAAATCACAGGTACCGTGACTGACGCCATGGGACCTATCATTGGTGCCACAGTAAAAGTAAAAGGTACAAACAATGCCACCGTTACCGACATGGACGGTAACTACTCCCTCAACGTAGCCGCAGGACAGACCATAGAAATCACCTACGTCGGTTATGTAGCCAAGACTTTTAAGGTGGGGGGACAAACAAAATATAACGTTACCATGCTTGAAGACAACAACAGCCTTTCAGAAGTCGTTGTCGTAGGTTATGGTACCATGAAGAAGAGCGACCTCGCTGGTGCCTCTGCTTCCATGGACGAGAAGACATTGAAACAAACTCCTATCACCAATGTTGACCAAGCCTTCCAAGGTAAAATTTCTGGTGTGAACGCCGTTCAAACATCAGGTGCACCAGGTTCTGCCGTTGCCGTTAGTGTGCGTGGTATCGCTACCATCAATGCCAACTCTGAGCCATTGTACGTTGTCGATGGTGTCATCTTCAACTCTCAGAGCAATAGCGGTTCTTCACTCGGTTTGGGCGATGCCCTCGGTAATGGTTCACACTCAGCCGTTTCTCCATTGTCACTCATTAACCCAAGCGATATCGTAAGTATGGAGGTATTGAAGGATGCTTCCGCTACTGCTATTTATGGTGCGCAAGGCGCAAACGGTGTCGTTTTGATTACCACAAAGAAAGGTAAGGCTGGCGAAGCTAAGTTCACTTATAGCGGTAGCGTTGCAGCTAGCCGTCAGAACAAGCGTCTCGACATCATGAACCTGCGTGAGTTCGCAACCTATTATAATGATTTGGCAAACCAAGGTGAGATTGCTAAACCAGACCCTGTTTATAGCGACCCATCTATTCTCGGTATTGGTACCAACTGGCAGGACGCAATCTTCCAAACTGCATGGCAACAGTCTCATCAGATTGCAGCAGAAGGTGGTACAGACAAGGTCAACTACTATATCTCAGGTAACTATTCTGACCAAGACGGTACCATTATCGGTTCTGAATTCCAACGTTACTCTTTCCGCGCGAACATTACAGCGCAGTTGAAGAAGTGGTTCAAGCTCGGTTTGAACGCTACCTATTCTAAGACATCTGAGAGTTTGAAATTGGCTGATGGCGAGCAAGGATTGATCAACTACTCTTTGACCACACCTCCAGATATTCAGATTTACAATATTGATGGCGGATATTCTAGTGTTTCCAAGGAAGGATTCACCAACCCTAACCCTATCGCCATGGCTATGATGGACGACATATTGCTCGACCGTCAGAGCTTGAATGGTAGTGTCTTCGCAGATATTACTTTCATGAAGGGCTTGACATGGCACACACAACTTGGTTTTGACATCGGTGCATCCAAGGCTCAAACCTATAATCCAAAAGTTGATTTGGGTACATGGAAGCGTGACAACAACCAAAGCCGCCTGCAAAAGAACAGCAATAACTTCTGGTCATTGAACAACTATTTGCAATACACTACCAACTTGGGTAAGCATAGCATCACAGCCATGCTCGGTCAGGAGTGCTGGGAATCAAAATACGACTACATTTCTGCATTCAACACAAAACTTCCAAACGATGTAGTTCATAATCCTGCCTTAGGCCAAGGAGAAGGGAAGATTGGAGCAGGTTGGGGAAGTTCATCCATGGCTTCTTTCTTCACTCGTGAGACATATAACTATGACGACCGTTACCTTGCCACCTACACTTATCGTTACGATGGTAGTTCCAATTTCGGTCCTAACAACCGCTGGGCTGGTTTCCACTCATTGGCTTTGGCTTGGCGTTTCTCCAACGAGAAGTTTATCAAGAAGTTTGCAGGCAAATGGTTGAGCAATGGTAAGTTGCGTCTCGGTTGGGGTCAGACAGGTAACTCTAATATTGGTGGTTACAAATGGGGTTCTGCCATGAGTACCATGGACACAGCCCTTGGAACAAGTTACCGACCAGCCAACCTGAAAAACCTCGACATCAAGTGGGAGACTCAGGAGCAGTGGAACGTAGGTCTTGACCTCGGTTTCATCGACAACCGCATCAATTTGACTGTTGACTGGTACAAGAAGATGAGTAAGGATATGTTGATGCAGCTCAACTTGCCTTCCATCATGGGTACCAGTGGAAACGCATCTTCTGCCCTCGCTGCCCCTTACGGCAACTATGGCGATATAGAGAATACAGGTCTTGAAATTGCGCTCAACACCAAGCCTATCGTCAGCAAGAACTTCGATTGGAGTTCAGACATTACCATTTCCATCAACAAGAACAAATTGAAGAGTCTATCTGGCAGTACCGCGCTGCTCGGTAAGGGGCAGTGGAGCGACGTCGTATCTCGCTCTGTTCCTGGAGAATCTCTCTATGGCTTCTATGGTTATGTAGTTGAAGGTGTATATAAAGATTTGGATGACATCCTCAGTTCTCCAGTACAAATTCTACAAAAGAACAACTATAATGTCACAGAGGATGCAGACGGAACCAAGCACTACGCTTGGAAAGATGCCAGCCAGCTCAACCGAACCAATACCACATACGTCGGCGACTTGAAATATAAGGATGTCAATGGTGATGGCAAGATTGATGAGAATGATAAGACCAATATTGGTTCCCCACTTCCTAAGTGGACATTCGGTTGGAACAACACCTTCCGCTACAAGAACTTCGACTTGAACGTATTCATCAATGGTTCCGTGGGAGCAAAGGTTGCCAACTACCTGAAGATGAGAATGACACACATGAACTCACCTTGGAGCAACCAGTTGAAGGATGTCAACAAGCGTGTTCACCTCGTACCAAAGGACGGTAACTACACAGGCAACTGGTATGACAACATCTATAATCTGACTGTAGATAATCCAAGTTCTAAGTATCCACGTGCTACTATCAACGACCCTAACGACAACGACGCATTCAGCGACCGTTATATCGAGGATGGCTCATACCTCCGTTTGAAGAGCATGTGCTTAGGTTACACATTCGACCAGAAGCTCATCCAGAAGATTGGCTTGACCAACCTTCGCTTGACACTTACAGCATCCAACCTCTTTACCATTACAGGTTATGACGGTTATGATCCAGAAGTCGGTCTCTCAACTCAGAGTGCGAATGTATATGGTTTGGACTTCGGTCGCTACCCTTCTCCAACCACCATCACATTTGGTCTGAATGTATCATTCTAACATCAAAAACGAAACGTTATGAAATTAAGAAACTTAAAATATACAGCATTTGTATTGCTCCTCGGCATGGGAATGACTTCCTGCGAAGATTTCCTAAACAAGCCAGTAGAGGACAATTACAATACAGAGAACTACTACGATGGCGATGCAGCTTGTATCTCTGGTGTCAACTACCTATACAATTCGCCATGGTATGATTTCCAGCGTGGCTTCATCAAAGTCGGTGAGGTGATGTCAGGTAATATGTATTGGGGCTCAAGCCCATACATGAACTTCAGCACCAATGGTACCGACGAAGACTTGGTCAATATGTCCTACTCTCTTTGGGCAGAGATTGGTCACTGCAGCACCGTTTACGAGTCACTTCAGAAAGCGGTCAATACATCTGAAAAAGTGAAGAACCAGTGCTTGGGCGAGTGCCTCGCATGGAAGGCGATGGCTTACTTCTATCTCGTTCGTACTTTCGGTGATGTTCCTATCATCCATAGTAATTCCGAGACTCTTGGAAAGGGCGATTACAACCAGTTGAGCAAGGTACAGAAATCCGATGTATATGATTACATTATCCTTACTTTGGAAAAAGCCATGGAACTTCTTCCTAAGGAGAAGAACACCACGGGTCGCATAGACTACTATGGTGCTGAAGGATTGCTTTCCAAAGTATATCTTACCAAAGCCGGCGTTTCAGGTTCTTTGAACAACGAGGACTTGCAGAAATCTGCAGCTTACGCAAAGGATGTCATCGAGAATTCTGGGCGTGGCTTGATGGAACACTACGAGGACATTTTCCGTGGTTCCAACCAGTTCTGCGAT
This sequence comes from Candidatus Segatella albertsiae, assembly GCA_002451555.1. Classification (GTDB taxonomy): domain Bacteria; phylum Bacteroidota; class Bacteroidia; order Bacteroidales; family Bacteroidaceae; genus Prevotella; species Prevotella albertsiae. The sequence continues at coordinate 23,143 of DKCU01000044.1, read as the reverse complement.
GAGATTATGATTGCATGGCGTTGGACAGTAGGTTCCCAGTGGACATCTCAGAACACTCTTCAGAGCGACTTGGCTCCAGAAGGATTTGACGAGAATGGTGACTGCTGGGGTGGATGGGGTGGTCCATCTGTCGATTTGATGGATGCATTTGGTGTATCACCAAAGGACGACCCTAGTAGCCGTGTCGATCCAGACCATCGACGCAAGGCAACCATCATGATGCCAGGAGATGTATATTCTTATTTCTGGAGAGACAAGGACCTTCCTGCTAAATCCCAGAAAGATGGATTAAAGAAAGGATTCTCTTACCTAGACTTCTGGTACAACAAGGATTACAATTCCGCAGCAACAGGTCAGTGCCAAGGTCCTTGCGGTGGCAACAATGTAAAGCACCTATATGGTGACAATGCGGACCACAAAGCAGAGTTGACTATCAGCCCAGCACGTATGTCCAACGCATTGCCAACCCCAATTCTTCGCCTTGCCGACATCTACTTGATTTACGCAGAATCTCAAGTATTACTAGGTAACCCTACAGACCAGCTTGCCTTGGATTGTTTCAATAATGTTCGTGGACGTGCATACGAGTGGCAAGGTTTCACAAGAAAGACAAGCTTGACATTCGACGACATTTGGAAAGAGCGCCGTCTTGAGTTTGCAGGTGAAGGTGACCGCTGGTATGATTATGTACGCCGTGCATATTATGACGTAAACAGTTGCATCACAGAGTTGAAAGCACAACGTAGGAACGCCATGTGGAACTGCGACGATGCGTACAAAGCATACTACAATTCTGGAACATGGGATGCTTCTAAGATAGAGTATGACACCAACACTCCAGCTCCTAACGTAACTGAAAGTAGTTTCATACTGCCATTCCCTACTGAGGATGTAGCATTGAACCCTAACTTGGCAACAAGTGCTCCTGCTATCCATGTTGATGTACGCAGCACATATAGTTATTAATCTTTAAGAGAATATCATTATGAAAATTAAAAATATAAATAGGACTTTGTTTGCAGTGGCACTTGCAGCGGTCAGCGCAGGATTCACATCTTGCTCAGACGAACCAGACAAGTACGAAGTTGCTTGCGGATCTCCTATCATCGACTATATCCGCCCTGTAGATGTGGCAAGCAAAGACTCTTTGCTTACCGAAGCTTCGCTCAACAATACGATTTGTATTGTAGGTAGAAACCTACGCAGTATCACCGCTATTGACTTCAATGACCAGAAAGCAGTCTTGAACACCAGTTACATGACAGACAACACCATCATTGTAACCGTACCAAAAACCATTCCTGACAAAGTAAGTGATAAAATTTATTTCATCACAAGCAAGAATGACACGATAGCATACAACTTCAAGACCGTTGTACCAGCTCCAACCATCAATAGCATGAGCAACGAGTGGGCAGCTCCTGGAGAAGAAGTTACTATCAATGGTGACTACTTCTTGGACTACGACAACAGCCACTTGACCATTAAAGTAGGCGACAACTATACAATTCCATACGAGGACATGAAGATCTCGCTGAACAGCATCAAGTTCAATATGCCTGAGGATATGCCTAAGAACGAGCCTATTACCATTACCACAATCAATGGTACGACCAAGGCTGGCTTCCAGTATATGGATACTCGTGGTATGTTGTTCGACTTCGATACCCCTTGGAAAGAAGGCGGAGAAGTTTTAAGCAACAATGGTTGGCATGCACGCGATATCGTTGAAGACGCAACCTCACTCTCAGGAAAATATTTACTCATGGGAGGTGCTGAAATGAAATCAAGCGGCGACTGGGATGATGGACATTTCTCATTCGAGTATTGGCCAGGTAGCTGGCAGAATCCTGAGACATACTCCAGCCGTCCTAGAATGGAAGATATAGCTGATTTCAGAGATTGGAAAAACATGAGTTTGAAGTTCGAGATGTGCATTCCTAAGGAAAACGCTTGGTCAGCAGCACCTATGCAGATTTACTTCGGTAGTTCTAGCGTAATTTCTAATACCGCAGCTGGTGTGAGCGACATCTACGGAAATGTATTAGCAGGTGCCAACAACACCTTCTTACATGAGCAAGGAAAGTTGGCTCGCGCTCTCTACATGCCATGGCAAAATACGGAGGACAAGCTCTACAGCACAGAAGGCAAATGGGTAACAGTTACCATTCCATTAGCTAACTTCGTATATGACTATGATGGCAACAAGGGTCTGAGCTACAGCGGTGTTGGCGACTTCGACGCTTTCAACATCTTTATTGTGAAGGGTGCATACAATGATGCCACCGTGCTTCCTACAGGTGTAGATTGCAACCCTATCATCAAGATTGACAACATCCGTGTGGTTCCTAATAAATAAACTTATAATCTGAATTGATATGAAAAAGATAAGCAAAATATTCGCCATGTTGGTGGTAGCCCTCGTAGGGCTATCGCTGACAGCGTGCAGCGACGGAGACGACCTCTCTACCGACCAGTATGGCAATGAGATTTCCCTCCAGTCATTCGGTCCATGCCCAGTACTTCGTGGCGGTACCTTATACTTCTATGGTACCAACTTGGACCAGATAGAATCTATCAACCTTCCTGGCGCAGACCCTATCACTGCATACGAGGTATTGCAGAGCGGAAGAGAAAGCAAGATTTCCATCCAGGTGCCTGCTGAGAAATGCGAGCCTGGACAGATTGTCTTGAAGACCAAGAAGGGCGGCGAGATTACATCCATCACGCCTATCACCTATCGTGAGGACATCGTTTTGGATAAGTTCTATGTAGGCGAGAACGAAGACAACTTGGTAGGTAACGTTGGCGACATCGTAACCATCAAGGGTGACTACCTCAACTTGATGCATGGTGTCATCTTCGAGAAAGAAGATACCATCAAGGAAGAGCAATTCATCGCTCATGACCGCTACACCATCAAGGTTGCCATCCCTGTAGAGGCTAAGACGGGTGTCATCAAGTTGACTGACTTGGCTGCTGAACCTGCTGAGATCGAAAGCAAGCAAGAGTTGGTAGTCAACATCCCTGAGGCTACTCCTATCCAAGACTTGAGCATCAAGGCTGGTGCTACTTTGACTCTCAAGGGTACAGACTTCGACCAGATTGCCTGCGTGAAATTGGAAGGTGCAACAGTAGATGCAGCAGATTTCAAATCACAGAGCAAGACTGAAATCACATTGGCAGTTCCTGAAAAGGCTACTGATGGTACGGTATATGTAGTAACCAAGAGTGGTGTTGAGATTCCTGTTGGCAACATCATCACTGTCGTTCCTACAGAATTGGTAGCTACTCCTAACCCTGTCAAGAATGGTGCGGAAGTAACTATCACTGGTAAGGACTTGGATTTGGTAACAGGCGTTGCATTCCCTAACGGCAATGACACGACTGTGACATTGGGCAGCACCATCAAGGCCATTGTTCCAATCACAGCACAGGAGAAAGACGCTGACGGAAATGGCATTGCTTTGAGTCTCGCTAACGGCAAGAAGGTATTTGTAGCTTACACATTGGTTCAGCCAACCGTTGCATCTTGCACCCCTGCAGCCATCACTGCTGGTGAAAGAGTCATCATCAAGGGTACAGACCTCGACCTCGTAGAGAGCATTACATTCCCTGGCGATGTAGAGCAGACCGTAAATGAGATTAAGGGCACATCAAGCAACATTGTAGTAACAATCCCTACAGCTTGCGCAGGTACAGGCTTCAAACTTAATTTGAAGAATGGTACTACCGTAGAGGTAAAGGATGGCTTGAGCATCAAGGCTGCTACAGACCCAGCCATTGCATCTATCACTCCTGGTGAGGCCATCGCAGGAGAGCAAATCACAATTACTGGCAAGAACTTCCAAAATGTCGAAGCACTTTATATCGGAACATATAAGATAACACGCTTTGACGACCGTAGCAACACCAAAATCATCTGCAAAGTTCCAGCAGAAGCTAATGCAGGTACTTACAAGATTGTCATGGAGACCCCTGACGGCAATAAGATTGAAGGTCCTGACTTCAAAATCATTCCTGCTGAGAGGGATATTGCAGAGCTTGTAACTAATATGGACGGAAAAGCAATAACATATCCATTTGATTTTTCTTGGTCTAGTGGCAGTGGCAAATTCTATCTAAACAAAGATGTATTTGAAAAAGTCAAGGTTAAAGTTGGATCAAAGTTGATTGTTTACAAGAGGCTTGATATCACGGGACAAGTACAAATCAACAAGAATGAAAATGGTTGGCCAAACATCACAACCATCTTTGATTGGAATAAAACAGAAAGCAAACTCGAATATATTTTTGATGAAACAGCTGTAGAAGTTGCAAACTCTTGTGGATTTGCAATTCAAGGTGATTTAACCGGTGTTACAAAGATCACTCTCCTACCATAAGATAGCGATATTTAACATAAAAGTCACGATTATGTGAAATAAAATTAGTAAATTTGTGGCGTAGTTTTAGGACTGCGCCACATTTTTATTAATAGACCTAAATATCATAGGATATAGCAAGAAAAAATAAAACTAAAACATAAACATAATGAAGAAAATCGCACTATCACTCTTGGTGGCTTTGAGTTGTTTGACAGCTAAAGCAACCGATGGCAAATCGCTGTTTGTATCATTCAACGACGGAAGCAAGATTGAGTTTGCGCTCAGCACACTTCCTGAGGTCACCTTCGGGAATGACCAAATGACGGTGAAGACTACAGCGACAACAGCCAGTTATGAACTTTGGAAGGTTTCAACATTTACTTATGGTACGACCACAGGTATCAAACAAGTTGAGACCAACAATAAGTTTGCGCTCGAAGGCGACAGAATCATCGTTGATGGAACTAAAAATCAAGTGAGTGCCTTTGCACTCGATGGCAAGAAGGTTTCCCTCTCCCCTATTGTCACGGGAGACAAGACCATCATCAACCTCGACGGATTAAGCCAGGGGGTATATATCATCAAAATCAACAACAAATCTATTAAAATCGCAAGACAATGAAAAAAATATTACTCTCACTATTGGCAGTAATGGTTTCATTCACTGCCTTCGCACAAACAAAAGGTGACAAAATTACCATCAACCTCAAAAATGGGAGTTCGGAAGTTTGGGACTTAACAGAAGATGGACACACACCACTTTCTTCTTTAAAGCATACAACAGAAGGAAAACTTGAAGCTTACATGATGGGAGTTGAAGACTTTCCACTAAGCGAATGGAATGTTGATGACATCAACAACATCACATTCTCCATCTATCACGAGAGCGATGTAAGTGATGTAACCCTTGCCGATGCTTCTGCCACAGAGAAAACCAAGCGTCTCTATAAATACTTGAAGTTGAACTATGGCACCAAGACCATTTCTTCAGTGATTGCCGATGTCAATTGGAACCACAAGAAAGCGGATGCCATCTATCAAACTACAGGCAAATATCCTGCCATGAACTGCTACGATTTCATCCATATCTACGTACCTAACCAGGGCAGCAACGGATGGATCAACTACAATGACATCACACCTGTAACAGAATGGGCTGACGCTGGTGGCTTGGTGTCCTTGATGTGGCACTTCAATGTACCCAAGACCGAGAGCACTGTACCTGCACAGAATGGTGACGGTGTAACTTGCACTCCATCCGAGACGACCTTCAAGGCTTCCAATGCCCTAAAAGATGGCACTTGGGAAAACAAATGGTTCTATCAGGAAATGGACAAGGTTGTCGCTGTCCTTGAAAAGCTTCAAGATGCCGGAATCGTTGCCGTTTGGCGGCCATTCCATGAGGCTGCAGGTAACGCCGAGTTAAAATCAGGTGAAAGCTGGGGCAAGTCTTGGTTCTGGTGGGGATATGATGGAGCCGAGACCTACAAGAAACTCTGGCAGACTATGTTCGACTACTTCCAAAGCAAAGGCATCCATAACTTGATATGGACCTGGACTACACAGAACAACAATGGCGATGCCAATAAATACAACAATGATGCCGCTTGGTATCCAGGCGACAAATATGTAGATATCATCGGCCGTGACCTCTATGGTTTCAATGCCACACAACAAGCACAAGAGTTCAAGGAAATTCAAGCTCGCTACCCAGGTAAGTTGGTTGCCCTCGCAGAATGTGGCATAGACGCTAACAATGGCAATACGGCAACAGCAGATGTTGACGAAGCTTGGAATGCTGGAGCAAAATGGAGTTGGTTTATGCCTTGGTATGGAGGCAGCATGCCATCAAACGACTGGTGGAAGGCAGTATTCAACAGCAAGAATGTCATCTCTCGCGACAAAGTAAACATCAATGCGACATACGTAGAGGAAAGTGCAGCCAATGCAGTCAAGAACATGGGTCTTGGCACCAACTTCGGCAACTGTATGGATGCTATCGACATGAGCAAGTCCATGGACAAGAACTCTGTCACTGACTTCGAGAAAGCTTGGGGTCAGGAGCCTACTACCAAAGCCATGGTGGATTTCTTGAAGAAAGAAGGTTTCAACTCTGTTCGCATCCCTGTGACTTGGTTCCAGCACATGAAGGCTGACGGTACTGTGGATGAGGCTTGGATGAACCGAGTACAGGAAATCGTGGATTATGTCATCAACAACGGCATGTATTGCATTCTCAACGTGCATCACGATACAGGTGCCGACCCAACAGATGGAAGCTACACACATTGGATCAAGGCAGATGAAACCAACTACAATGAGAACAAAGCCAAGTTCGAAAGCCTTTGGACTCAGATTGCCACTCGCTTCAAAAACTACGACCAGCACTTGCTTTTCGAGGGTTACAACGAGATGCTGGATGCTAGCAACACATGGAATGCACCTAAGAACGCAAGCAGCTACAAAGGCTTGAATGGTTACGCACAAAGTTTTGTCAATGCCGTTCGTGCCACAGGTGGCAACAACGAGACTCGCAATCTTATCGTGAACACCTACGCTGCAGCCAATGGAGATGAAGTCTTAAACAATCTTACCATTCCTAAAGACAAGGTGAGCGACCATATCGCCGTAGAAGTACATACTTACGCACCTTGGAACTGGTTTGACAAAGGTGTCTGGGACTCTTCTTGCAGCACAGAAATCAAGAATATGTTCACTCGCCTGAACAACAAGTTCATCAGCAAAGGCACTCCTTGCATCATCGGTGAGTATGGCACACATGGCAACACATCTGTCAGCAAGAACAGTACCGACTCTCAGAAGAAAGCCGCTGCCGACCAAGCTGCCGACATCGTAAAGCAAGCCAAAGCTAACGGCGCAGCTACCTTCTACTGGATGAGTATCTTCGAAGGCACAGACCGCAGCGTACCACAATGGACACTCCCTACCGTGGTAGAGGCAATGAAGAAAGCTTACGCTGAGTAAAAACACAAACACAAGTATAACGATAGAATATTGGCATTGTCATTCTTGCCAATATTCTATTTTAAATATCTAAGATATGAAAATCAATCATTTTTTAGCCCTCTTTTTCATCTTCGCTATTACAGTAGCAACTTGCTGCACTTCATGCGGTGATAAGAAAAAGAAATCATACGATGAAGTCACCATGAGCGGACTCACTCAAAAGACGGAAAACTTGCAGACCAACATCAAGGCTTTCGCCAACAAGGGAACGCTCATCGGACAGATGTATGGTACATTGAGTGGCATCGGCTGGAACAGATGGGAATGTGACAGCGACCGATGCGACATGGAAAGCATCTGCGGCTATCATCCGGCTGCCAATGGATATGAGTTGGCTGGTATCGAGAGCGGCAAAAAGCAAAACATAGATGGTGTGCCTTTCAAAGCTATTCGTGAGGATGTGCTCAAGAACTTCCGCAAAGGTGGTTTGCTCATCATGAACTGGACAGCACCCAACTATAACGGCAATGAAGATTTGCTGGAAGAGTACGCCAAGCAAATCGCCAAATACCTCGACACACTGCAAGATGGCTACGGCATCAAGGCTCCTATCGTCCTCAACCTCCTACCCCTTGACGGCAAGGCATGGTATTGTCAATTGGGCAAGGACGAATACATCGACCTTTATAAAAAGATGCAAGACCTCCTGAAAGACGAGGATGTTAGCAATGTTATCTATGGTTATTCCGAGACATACCAAAATGGCAAGAGCCTCATGGAGCGTTATCCTGACCACGACATAGATGTCATCAACATTACCTATCTACAAAAGAAAGATGCCATCAATCTCCCTGCATTTTCAAAAGGTATCAAAGATATCATGGTAAAAGGGTTGCCTTTCGCCCAAGAGCACAATGCTGCCTTTGGCTTGACTACGGGTGTGGAGTCCATACAAGACTCCAGCGTCTTCTCGGAAATTCTGCTTCCTGAGTTGCAACAGCATCATATCTCCTACTTAATGATGGGTCGCAACCAAGGTGAGCCTATCGACGGTCATTACTACACACCTTATCCAGGCGTGGAAAACCAAAAGACTCATGGATTCATGAAATTGGTCAATGATCCAATCAGCATCTTCCTAGAGAAATTGAATGGGTTGTATTTAGAGCATTAAAATGTTCATGATAGCAAAAGAGGGTGTACCAAATCGACTTGGTACACCCTCTTTTCACATTTTCCGCACGACTTTTCACGCATTTCATCACATTTTCCGCACGAGTTCCGCTTATTTCCCAATTTGATTCATTCTATCGACCTGGCTTTTCACCACTTCCAAGGTACTCTTATCAGTAGCAAAAACGGAGTTCAAACCTTGGGCTTCTTGAGCTGGGTCGCACATATAGTCATCACCTACCTGCCACATCTCGTGTTTAGGAACTGCATAACCTCCCCATCCCCAGAAGTTGCAACCAGCAAAGTATCCTCCTGAAACTGCATTATCCACAATCTGACTAAACACATATTTATAATAGCCATCTCGGCCTACCGTCGTGGCAGATGGAGAGAAAGAGAAGCCATCACGTGGATAGCCAAACTCCTCCATTACCAATGGTTTATTGATGCGAGCACATACGGCGAGGTGATTGTCAATGTACTCCTTGGTGTTCTTGCAAGCCACGCCCAAGTCCTCAACAAGATGGTCGGGACGTGCCCAACTCCAGTTGTAAGGCCAAAGGTGGATATTGCAATAATCGATGTTCTTATCAGCACAGATACGCTCATAGCAATTGATGTCGTTCTCACATCCCCAACTACCCTCGCTACCGATGCTAATCAAATGATTCTTATCCAACGACCGAATCAACTTGCTAGCCTCAGCGAGCCATTTCTCGAAGGCAGGCAACTGCTCGGTCTTGAAGGCACGAGGCTCATTACCTATCTGCCAAGACATGATCGCAGGGTCATCCTTGTACTTCTTCTTCGTATATCTATTGGTTCTTGTAAGGATAAATCTCACATAATCATAAAACAACTGATGCGCCTTTTCGCATGAGGCATACTTGGAGACAAAGTCCATGAAGGCAGGATAACCATCCTCGTTAGGGCGAGGAGCCTTGCCTTCGCCTGCCTGTTCCAGGTAATAACCATATCCACCACTCCATTCCCAGGAGTTATTCAGATAAAGTACTGCCACCATCTTTCGCTTGCCCATCTCCATCAAGAGATAGTCCAATCCGGCGAGTATCGTATCGTTATATACGCCAGGAGCCTCCTGCAACGTAGGCTCCACCTTGGTCTTTACGCCACGCTTGCCATCGGAGCCCACAAGGATTCGAAGGTTATCGATGCCCATCGACTTCATCTTGTCGAGTTCCTTACAGAGCCTTTCACGGTTACCGCCCTGTCCTTCAGAACCCAATATGGCACCATACCAAAAGTTAGTCCCCACATAATAATAAGGTCTGCCGTCACGGACGAAGTGGCCGTCCTTTACCTTCACAAAATTTGACTTGGCAGAAACATTGCCAGCAGTAGCTAAAGCCATCATCAATAATACAAATATTTTCTTCATGCTTATTTCGTTTAGATTGTTAATCATTTATAGAAAAAGACATTTGTTGAAGAACAAAGATACTTTCGATTGCAAAAATAAGGAAAAAAGGCAAGAAAGCATGACACTTTCTTGCCTTTTATACATATTATTTTACTAACTAAAACCAAACTAACCTAATAATATGTTTGTTTTTTATTTCTGAACATATTTCTTGCCATTCTTAATCACAATACCTTTGTATGACTTGCCAACCTGCTGACCAGCGAGGTTATAGACAGCATTCTCCGACTGGCTAGGCTTTGATGAAATCTGAGAGATGGCAGTTGGAGTCGAGGTATAAAGTTTTACAGAACTGATAGTTGCACCTGTACCCTGTACGATAAGTCCTGTTGCTTTCAAAGTATTCAAAGTAGCCTCATCCTTAATCAGATATACAAACTCTGGTATATAAGATACATTCAATGCATCAACGTTACTATTTAACAAAGGCCAACCATCAGCATTGGTAACCATCTTGACCTGAGCACTGTAACTCTTGCTGTTATCCACATCTGTCAAGGCAAAATGAATCTCATCACCCAATTGGGCATCAGCAAAAGAACTTGCCGGAATATTAACAACAACACTACCGGAGAAATTATCCAACTTAACAGGCTCGTCGGTCAATGTTACGATATTAGAAGGTACATTAGATTTCAAACGATAAATGACTAAAGAGTTTACAACCACACCTGCTTTACCTGCCTGTACATGATTGTCCTCTTTTCCAAAGTATCCAGCAGCTAAGTCATCAGTCATCGTTATACACCAAGGACTCAACAAATTATAAATGCTTGCAGCATCCTCATAACCGTTCTTCTTAAAAAGAACATTCTCTCCCTTTTTAGATTCACAATTGTTCGTATTATCAACCACTACAATATCACCATCTTTGACAATATTGAAGTTTGCCTTGTTTACCGTAACACTACCCCAAGCAGCATCGATAGTACCGGGGCCTTGGTAAGCTACAACCTTGTTAAACTCATCTTGTGTCACTAATGACACAGAAGACACCTCTACATCTTTATTACCTTGGAGTCTAAGACCACTTCCTGTCAATTCAGCCAACAATTCATCTGTTATTTGATAATAAACAGCCTTAACACCCACAGGACTAATATCTCCTGGCAAGATGTCTGAATAATCAGCCTTCTTTACAAGGACTTGTCCACCTGATGGAGATGATGCTATCGAAATCTTCAAGAAATCGCCAACATGCACTTGGTCTGAAGTCATGGTAAAAACAGAAGTCTCTTTCCAATTAGACAAAGTGATAGGCTCACTAATCAGAATGGTCTCTGTAGCCATAGAAGACAATGACATCAATACAGATGCGACAAGAGTAAATAACTTTTTCATACGCTTTCAGTTTAAATTAGGTTTATTTTAAGTTTATACTATATTTATATATTAGTAAATCAACTGGTTTAATCATATATGAGTAAATCAATTGGTTTCCAAAGAAATCATCTTTACTTTTACGATGGCAAAGATACAAGAAAATAATGAAAACACATAGTATTTTCTTTGCAGATTTACATACATTTTTGCTAAACTAACATTTTTGAGACATAATCAAAAATATCCACCAGTCAACCCCATCCAAGGAATGATAATTAAGCTGTCAATCCCATTCATAAAATGACAAAGGTGAAAGGTAGGTGAAGGGTAAAGAAAACACCCTTCACCCTTGAAACACCGATAAACACTGGAGTTATCGGTCAAAGGTGAAGGGTGAAGGGTAAAATCGAGTACGAGAGAAAAATCTAACTCGATATATATTTATTTACTTGGCCAAGTTGCAGCAGCAACACCAGCAGTAATTCCATCCATCATATTCTTATTGCCAACCTTCAAGGTAGCACGATTGATGGCGGTCATACCCAAGTTGCTGTTGGTATCCCAAACGACAGGAATACAACCGTTGTTGATAGCAGACTCGACCACAGACTTGTAGTATGCCTTGATGGAAGCATCATGCAAAGCGTCCTGACCGACAGCCCAACGCTGGTTTGCACCAAACTCACCGATCAATACAGGAATGCCCTTGTCGAAGAAAGCAGTCTTCATCTTTGCCATCTGTGCCTGAACAAAGTCCTCATTGTTCTTTGAGGTACGATCGGCATCACCACTCTGGTTGTCCTTGCCCCAGTAATACCACATCTTGCCCCAAGAAGCATCCTCGTTCATCTGACAGAACTGATATGGGTCATAGAAGTGAACCTCCATCATCAAGCGGTCGCTGGCAGAATCGTTAATCTTAGCGATATAATTATTGGCAACCGTCTGGTCGATGTTGGTATTAGGACCCTGAACGATTAAGACACGCTTGGCATTGTTGCCGCCTGTAGCACGAACAGCCTCGATGAATGTCTGCTCATACTCTGCGACACGAGCACTCAAATCTGCCACAGCAATGATTGCCTCGCTATTGCCAGAGCCTACACCCGGCTCATTCAAGCCAGCGAAAAGCACGTGCTCATCGTAGGATTTCAAAGAGGTAGCGATTTGAGTCCAAATTTTGGATAGTTGAGCTTTCTTGGCAGTAACATCTGTGCTGGCTGTGAAACCATCATGCTCCAACCAACCGCCATCCCAATGCTGGTTGACGATAACATAAAGTCCATCGTTGACACAATAGTCAATCACTTCCTTCACGCGATTCATCCAAGCTGGGTCGATGGTGCATTTATCAGCATCGGTGATATGTCCCATCACCCAAGCACAAGGAATACGAACGCTCTTAAAGCCCTGAGCTTTAACGAAGTCGATGACTTGCTGAGTGGTCTTGGTACTCTGCCATGCGGTCTCTGTAGAGACACCAACATTTTGCCAACTTTTTTTAGAATCGCCACCTTCCAAAGTGTTACCCAAGTTCCAAGCTGGGTACATCAACTTAGCGATGTCCATGGCAGTCTTGCTCATGTCAGCATCAGGAATATCAGGAGTGATGACTTCGCCTTTCTTTTCACGAGTAATTGTTACATCCTTGCGACTATAGCCTTGGATGATTCTAACCGTTGCCGTAGTTGCCTCCTCTACTGTAGAAGGAGCTACTGTTACATTAAAGTTGTATGTGCCTCCAGCAAAATTATCGTATGCCACAGAGCACCAGTCTGCACCTTCAGTTACGGTCGCCGTAGGTTGAGCATCTGCCTGTACATTGATAACCTGCGTACCACCATCTCCATTGAAAGCCAACTGAGGATTGAGCACCTTGAAGTTAGGAGCCACATAATCATCATCGTCATTGGAACAAGCCGATAGAGTCAATCCACAGACAAAGCCCAAAAGGAGAACAAAAAGATATTTAAATTTCTTCATTGTCTTTTATTTTTTAGAAAGAGAATCCGACATCTTTTCAAACGAAGCAAACTCGCTTTTCAAAATCACATCGGATTCTCCTTATTAATAAATACAGATATTACCACTTAGGCTCAGCGAAGAGGCTGTGGACAGTAAACTTAGTCTCGATAGACTTGCTGAATGCCAAGCCCTTCATTACGTCACCCTCTGGAGTACCGAATGCACAACCCGCATTCTTGGTAGCACCATAGCAGTTCCACAACTCCAAACGATACTTAGGATTCTCGTTGGCATCGATAACCTTTGACTTGTCATAAGAAACAGCCTTGCCATCCAGATAAAGTTCATCCAACGTAGAATGTGTACCTGGGAAGAAACCATAGAGGTCTGCGATTTCGACGAAGGTCATGATAGAACCATCGGCATGGTCTGCACTCTCATACTTGATGTCAAACTGGTTGTTCTTGATGACATACTTGCCAACTTCGTTAGCCACTTCCATGATTGCGCCTTGGTTGTAGCCCCAAGTACCACCCCATGATGGGTTGATGGTAATCAAGTTAGGAGTATAAACTCCTGTACCATCACTTGTGTTGGAAACCACGGTGAATGTCACCTCGAAAGTATGGTTGAATGCGAGAGCAGTCTCATTCTTGGTTTCGCCACCACCCTTGTGGAAAGGAGTATCCTTCAAACCATCCCAACTATCATTGTGACCGCAGCCCCAGATGTTGGCCATCTCTACACGGTAGTTGCCCTTGCCTTCCAAGTCGCCATAGAAGAACTTGTTGGCATCAAACTTCACTTCATTGCCATCAGCCTTGATGTCGTCGATACGAACCAAAGCCTTTGGATAAGCAGCAGAGTAGCCTTCGATCTCGAGGAGATAAACCTTACCATTGGTACGTGGATACTGGGTATTGAAGGTTACGGTGTAAGTCTTCAAACCTGCCGCACCACCGAGTACATTAACAGTAGCTGAGTTCCATGCATCAGGAGTATTCTCATCGTCACCACCGTAGCAAGTCAACTTAGCGGTGAAACCATTCTTCAATTCACCAGATACGTAGTTGATACTTTCATACTGGTTGTCGCTTGCACGAGTAACGCCCAGCTGCATACTTTCGTCTGTCAAAGACAAGATGCGCAAATCTACATTCTCTGTTGCATTGATAGCACCGATAAAGTTAGCAGGAACCAAAGGTTGGATGCTCAACTTCACAGTCTTGTTCTTCTCATCAATCGTATAGGTTCCCTCTATGTCCTGGAAAGAACCTTCAGCACCATCGACACCAGCGATATACTGATGAACCTTTACGGTGCCATCCTCATTGAAGGTCATAGTACCCTGACAGTTCTTTTGACCAAGGTCATTTTTAGAGTCACCACCAACAGCCCATGGGTTGCCAGCGAAGTCGGCTGCCCAGCACCAGCTGTTGCCTACAACAGGCTGATTGTTGGTAACGGTTGCCCAACTATCATCATTGCCATAGAAATAGACAGGACCATCAAACTTATAGTGAGAACCATCCAATCGGAGGTCAATCTCCCAAGTCTTGCCAATCAACTTAGTCTTATCGAACTTCACATTCTTAGCTACAGACACAGGGCGGATAGCCAATGCCTGGTAAACAGGAGTCGTTGTACGACGACTTGCATTCTGGTCGAAGCTGTAAGCCATAGCAAACTTATTATCACTGGCATTGATAGAACCAGAGAGATAGTAACCATTCAAGCCCTCGCCAGAGATAGTACCCTGAGTACGAGTACCAGCAGCAGGCAAGAAGATAGAGTTTCCGTTAGGACCAGTGAGCTTGTAACCAGCTACACCCTCCTGCTCAACCCATTCTTTCTTACATACTGAGAAGAGTTCCTCAAACTCATCGATGGTTGGCATGGTAACCCATGAACCATAAACCTTATTGGCAACATCACGGTCTGTCTTGTAAATATCAGCAGAAGCATAGTTATCCAAATCAATGCTGGTCTGGAAACCTGTCATATCACCAAATCCGAAGAGACCACCCAACTCAGTCTCCTTGGTAGCGCCTACATTATACTTAGCCCACTTGGTAGAGAGACCTAAGTCAACGAGGTCCGTATCAGGGTTGAAGTCGGAGGCTGGAGTAGTGAACTCACGATCCTCACCATAGATAGTACCATTGCCGAGATCGAGGTAAGCAGTGTAGTGATAGGTTGTGTTAGGGAGCAAGCCCTCAGCCTTCACCTCATAGTTGTCGTTGATGCCGGAAGCCATGATGCGTACACCAGCTCGTACGTTCTCCGTACCTTCGGCACCCGAGATGACGATACCGCTGGCAGCCTCTTGAGGAGCCAATTCCAACTTACCCATCAAGACAACGGAATTTGCTGTCAAATCCTTTACCTCGCCAGTGATTGCCTTGGCATTGGTCAAGACGGTCTGCTGAACAGAGCCTTTGTATGTTACCCTACCCTGCAGTGTAACATAAGCCTGATAGTAAACCACATCGCCAGGATGACCAGCGACGGTAGCAGAGAACTCAGCATTGCCAGAGCCAGCAACTTTCTCACTCAAATTTTCCTCAGTACTTCCATAGTTGAAGCCGACCGCATAAGAACTGGCTGCTTGGTCTTCGAGACCTTTCACTGCGCCGTGGAATGTAGCGGATGTAGCCGTCACATCAGCCGACCCAGTGGTCACCGACTCATCGGTGATCAAAGGGTTCGTGTTGATAGAATAATCATCATCGCTACAGCCCGTCATGAAGATACCCATGACGAAGGCTATAATTCCGTATAATATTTTATTCTTCATAAGTTTATGCTATTAAAGTTATTGAATTGTGCAAGATACAATCTCGATGCCAACGGTAGTCCAGTCCTCGGTATTGCAAGTACCATAGCCATCCAACTGAATGGAGAGGTCGAGGCAAGTTGCGGTGAACGTCTGGGTAGAACCTGTCGTATTGGTCAAAGAAACTGTAGTTTCACCATTGGTATTGACAGTCACAGCATCATCGAGGTCGAAGCAACCTGGCTCCCATGTCTGCTTGATGTTATTATCAATCAAAGCACACTTAGGTGTCTTGGTCCACTCGATACCCTTCGTAATCTTGAAGGTAACCGTGATGGTCTGGTTCTTCTTCAACTTCACAGACTTCACGTCCTTGAAGATACCTGTACCATCTACATCATAATGATGGAAGCCTACACGGATACAACCATTTTCTGTCCACATGTGTTCAGAGATGGTAGAGTTGTCAATGCCTACCTTGGTAGGACCAGCAGGACCGGTAGCTATCTTCTTGTAAGCCAACTTAGCTACGAGATAAGAGTTGACCTTACCATTCTCGTCTGTTGACTCAGGAACACCGATGGTCAAGTACTGGTCATCAGCAGAGTTACCCAAGATATAGAATTTCTTGCCCTTCAATTCGATGGTTCTCTTATCGCTTGAAACTGCAAACACAGAGATTTCCTTGCTGAAGGTCATGGTGTTTTCGGTGATTTCCACGTCACCATCCACATCACCACACTCGAAGGTATAACCACCATCAGACTTCTTGGCGATGGTCAACTCGAAGTTGTCAAGAGCCTTGTCATCCAAAGCAGGAGCCCAAGTATTGTTGTACTTACCACCGATAACACTCTCCCATTTTGCAACATTAGGTGAACCATTCCACCACAAGAAATCGTATGGAGTCTCAGAATCCAAATTAAATGTCATCTTTGAACCTACATACTTGTCGCCATTGATGTCGGCTGTAAACAAGTCGGTATGGATATTCTCGAATGTAGGCAACTTAGGACCAACCTTCTCGATCAAGTCTTGATCTGCCTTAGGAATGCAAGTACCATGGGAACTACGGACATCCTCAGAAACGAAGTTCCAAACGATGTACCAGTTGCCCTCGGAATTGGTACGCTTTGTAACCAACTGGAGCAGATAAGGAGTCAACTCGATAATCTGAATATCCTGAGTATAGTTAGAACAAACCTCATCAAAGCCTGTGTTATGCATAGCATAGCAATCATTGAAAGTAATGGTAGGCTTGGTCTTGTCAGAAAGGTTCATATTGAACTTACCGACCATATTTGTACCAGTACTTGCTCCCTTTGAGCCAGACTCACCACGATACATGGTAGCCACACAACCATTCTGGGCATCCATGCTAAAGGTCATATAAGAATCCATGTAAGGATCGGTCTCAGGAATCAACCAGCTTTGGAATCCAGGATCCCAGTTTGGTTTCCAGTTGGCAGAACCAAAGAGAATATCCTTGTAGGTACCATTGGCCTCATCGTCTGCAGTATAGCCTTCGCCATCACCGTCAGGGTCGTAAGGAGAACAATACATCACAGGACCTGTGCAACGACCGATGTTGTAGTTGGCATCACAAGGATACCACTTTTTGCTGACACCAGCAGAAAGAGTTGCAGCATCAGGCAGAGGGTCGCCTGTCTTGTATTCCTTGTCGGCAAGCAAGAACCACTTGTCATCGCTCAACAAAGAGAAATCGTTCTTTGCCAAGGTAAACTTGTATGGATCGCCATAGACAATGCCACCAGGAGTCTCCACGCCAAATGTAACCTCATAGTCACCAGCAAAAGGCAAATCTACACTAAGAGACTGCTGCGTAGAGCGACCTGAAGGAGTGACCCAAAGAGGTGTGCAATCAGATATCTTTGATTCCAGCTTAACCACGTTACCTTCCACCGTAACGGTATAAGCCTTACCCTCCACCAAATCTTCTGGAGAGTAGGTCTTCTTGCCGAAGCCGAAGTCCTCTGGTGAGCAGGATGCCATCAGGAACATCGCCAAGGCTGTAAGAAGCGTTAATATATGATTATGTATTTTCATATTTTCTTATTATTAAAAGTTATACTTTTGTTCAGATACCCATAGGATTACCAACCAGCGTTCTGTGTCAACACACCGCCAGAAAGTGTAATCTGCGTGTTAGGAATCTGCATCAAGCCCTTCTTCTTGGTAAAGTTTTCCTTAGAGAAAGAAGTGGTTGTCTCAACACCACCATTCTTTACCTTGGCACCATTCTGTGCAGCATAGATAGCATTGGCTGCATAAGCACCATCCTTCTCATAGCGCATCAAGTCCCAGAAGTGGATACCTTCGAAGGCAAACTCGATGGCACGCTCCTTGCGGATATTATCAATGCTATAGTCTTCGGCAGGAAGTCCCACACGAGCACGTACCTTGTTCAAGCCGTCGGCATCGCCAGTCAACTCAGACTGCATCAAGAGCACATCAGCATAACGCATGATGGTATAGTCTTGATAGTAGGTGATGTTCTGGTGCTGTTCGCCAAGCTTGAAAGCAACCTCCTGACGAGTACCATCAGAGAAGCACAATGGAGCATACTTGCGAGTATAATAACCCGTATATTCGTAAGAGTCAGCCTCATCAGCAGTGAAGCCTGCATCTTTTGCACTCCATACACAAGCAGAGAAACGAGGGTCGT
The DNA here is from genome assembly GCA_002451555.1 of Candidatus Segatella albertsiae. Lineage (GTDB taxonomy): Bacteria > Bacteroidota > Bacteroidia > Bacteroidales > Bacteroidaceae > Prevotella > Prevotella albertsiae. Next base: position 4,445 of record DKCU01000044.1, on the reverse strand, counting down.
TCTTGTACTGCTCTACAAACCAAGGTGTAACAGAGCAAGCACCCCATCCACTGGAAATGTGAACAGAAGTAGCCATACGGTTACGAGGACCAAGATATACAGAGAAGGTATTACCATCACCATTGCCATTATAATCATGGGTAGTAGCAAACTTCAAGTTCAAGACAATCTCCTTGGAGAGGTCGCCCTGACCAGAACGCCACTGGTTGCCATCATACCACTTGCCAGCGTAGGTGGTTTCCCAAGCATACTTGGTATCATCACCAGACTTAGTGATAGTCTCTGAAGTAAAATCAGAAGAAGGCATCCAGAAGTCTTTGTAGTTCTTCTCCAACTCATAGCCACCATTCTCTACCACGTCATTGATGGCAGCAGTAGCCTCAGCCTTGGAACAAGCAGGATGCTCCTCGCCATAATAACCTGTATAATATAGGTACGCGCGAGCCAACAATGCTTCTGCTGCATACTTGGTGATACGACCATCATTGTTGTTGCGATCGCTCAAAGGATAAGCATCAGCAGGGATATTCTCAGCAGCATACTTCAAGTCGTCGAAGATAGCCTGGTAAACTTCCTTGGCAGGGGTACGAGGAATATTATCCTCGGATGGCTCCAACAACAAAGGCACGTCACCAAACAAGCGAACTAAGTCAAAATACAGGATGGCACGAATGGCACGAGCCTCGCCCATGATGCGACCTTCTGTCTTGGTATCACCGCCCCAATTGATGGTAGCATCAGCCTGAATCAACTGGTTGCAACGGAAGATAGCCTTGTAATAATTGATCCAATCGGTATTATACAAGTCATTATAAGATGGAGCGATACTTGTACTAAATTGGTCGATGATGTTGTTGTTTTTCGCATCGGAAAGACCCAAACCAGCAAAAGCCTGCTCGGAAGCAAACTCGGCAGTCAGGTAGATGCCAATGCCCTCATCACTGATGGTACGCTGCCATCCATCGTAGCAACCCGCCAAATCCATCTCAGCAGCTCCAGGAGTACTGTAAGCTGTCTGTGAATTCATATCTGTCTTAGATGAAGTATCCAAGTAGTCCTCGCAAGAGGTAAAAGCCATTGCGGATGCTATCAAGGCACTCATCAATATATATTTTCTTTTCATATCACTTTCTGTTTAAAAGTTAGAATGCTACGTTTACACCTACAATGAAAGTACGTGGGTGTGGATAGTAACCCATATCAACTCCTGATACCCAAGAGTCGCTGCTGTTGCCATCAGTACCATTGTATGAACCAATCTCAGGATCCATACCATCATACTTAGTCAAGGTGAAGAGGTTCTGAACCTGTGCATAGAGACGAAGCTTAGACAAGCCCTTCCAAGAAATCAACTTCTTGAAGTCATAACCGAATGTCAAGTTCTGGAGACGGATATAGTCACCATCCTGCAAATAGAGGTCTGAGAACAACCAGTTACCTGCGTCAGCGTATGTGACACGTGGAATCTCGTTGCTGGTACCCTCGCCCGTCCAACGCTTCAAGATGCGACGGCTGTAGTTGCCCTGTGTAGAACTTGGGTCGCGATAAGACTGTGCAATCTTGAACCCAGCTGCGCCAGTGAAGTTGGCACTCAAATCGAAGCCTCTCCATCCAAGGTTGAAGTTGAAACCGAAAGTATATTTAGGAAGACCATTTCCAAGATCTACCTTATCATTCGCATTGATAACGCCATTATGGTCAACATCTACATACTTCACGTCACCAGGCTGAACATTGCTCTGGAGAACACCATTACCGGCAGCTATCCAATCATTGATTTCCTGCTGGTTCTGGAAGATGCCTGCGGTCTTGTAGCCCCAAAAGTAACCGATGGCATGACCATTCTCTGCACGATAGAACTCTTCGGCATTCTGATAGATTTGGTTGGTAGCACCATGGATGATACCATCCTCTGTAGGGATAGAACCAACCTCATTATGGTTGTAAGCGAAGTTGGCACCCACGCTATAGATGAAGTCCTTGCCAATCTGGTCGTTCCAAGAGAGACCGAGCTCGATACCCTTGTTCTTGACGTCACCACCATTGATGATAGGACCGCCAGTACCTGCAGTAGCCAAGATAGGAGCCTGAACCAACCAGTCCTTGGTATTCTTAATATAAGCATCGAAGGTGAAAGAGAGACGCTGCTTCAAGAATCGAGCATCGAGACCGAGGTTGTACTGCTCAGAGGTTTCCCACTTCACATTCTCGTTAGCCAAGCGACTGGTGTAAGCACCCATAGTCCATCCTGTCTTACCACCATCAGCGCCAAAGTTATAATTGGTGTTAGAGGTAGTAACAGGTGCCAAATACTGATAGCACTTGATGTTGGCATTACCTACCTGACCCCAAGAGAGACGGAGCTTCAAGAAATCCAACCAAGAAGCGGCAGACTTCATGAAATCTTCCTCGGTCAATGTCCAACCAGCAGATACTGATGGGAAGTAGCCCCAACGATGACCTTTGGCAAACTTAGAAGAACCATCGGCACGCATGGTAGCGTTAATCATATAGCGATCTTTCCAAGACCAACCCAAACGACCGAAGAAAGACTGACCGCGAGTAGAGTCGTAAGGACCACCACTCACCTTGCGATTCTCATTGCTCATCTCTGTATTGGCAACATAAGCATGCTCCCAATCATCAAAACCAGCAGTCAAGTTGACACCATAGCTACCTGTAGAGCTACCATCATACTTCGTAGTCTCACTACCGAGCAAAGCAGAAAGATGATGCTCTTTGATATTAAATTCGTATGCCAAAGTATTGGTCCATACCAAAGAGGTACCATTGCCATGGCTCTGGTTGACAGAGGTTACACTATTGCCACTCTGAGGAGTGAACTTATAAATAGGTGTGAAAGAACGATAGTCTGAACCACCATAGTTGACGCCGAATACAGAACGGAGCTTCAAATTCTTGATAGGCTCAATCTGGATATAAACGTTAGCATCCACAGAGGTTCCCTTGCTCTGGTTGTAACGATTCATCATCATGGTACCATAAGGGTTGCCATCGTTGACGTTCCAATCTGTACCGACGGTAGAATTGTAGTTACCATCTGCATCATAAACAGGATAGATAGGAGATGCAGAGAAAGCACTACGAAGATTGTTGTTGTAGATGTTACCTGTGCTCATACCACGGCTATCCTTATAAACCAATCCGATATGCTCACCAATGGTAATCAAGCCATTGAACATCTTGTGCTCTGAGTTAGCACGGAGGTTATACCTCTTATAATAAGAGACATCAGAACCGCCGATGAGACCGTCCTGTCCTGTATAACCACCAGAAATAGAATAAGTAGAAGTCTTGCTACCACCTGTGAATGCCAAGCTGTGGCTGGTGGTTAAGGCTCCATTATCTACAGCCTGGTCAATCCAGTCTGTATTATATACATTACCATTAACATCACGGATAGAATTGAGGGAAGTCCAATCCACAGGAGACATGCCAGAGTTGAGGCGAGCCTCATCCATAATCCGCATATACTGGTTGGAGTTGAGCATATTAAACTTTCTGCCCAAGGTCTGCCATCCTACATATCCATCGTATGTAATCTTGCTTGAACCTTCCTTACCGCTCTTGGTGGTAACGAGTACCACACCATTGGCAGCCTGTGCACCATAGATGGCTGCAGAAGCAGCATCTTTCAACACGTCGATGCTCTCGATGTCAGCTGGGTTCAAGGTGGTGATGTCACCTCCCACTCCATCAATCAAGTAAAGAGGCTGAGAGTTTCCGACTGTACCCAAACCACGAATGGTAACACTCATTGCTGCACCTGGCTGACCAGAGGTAGAGACGATGTTGACACCAGGAGTCTGACCTTGCATGGCGGTCAAAGGGTTGGTGGTGTTTAACTTAGCAATGTCATCACCTTTCAACTGAACCGTGGCACCCGTCACCAACTTCTTCTTCTGAACACCATAGCCTACAACGACAACCTCATCAAGAGAATGCTTGTCCTCTTGCAAGGTAATGTTCAACTTAGAACCATTCACTTTTACTTTTTGGGTAATGAATCCCAGATAAGAAACTTCGAGAGTTTGTCCGCTCTTCGCTTCGATAGAGAAGTTACCGTCAAGGTCGGTCACGCTACCCACCTTCGTTCCCTGTACCATGACACTTGCACCAATCAATGGTTCATTGTCACTGCCAGAGATGACAGTACCTTTAACCGTCTGAGCATTGAGGACACCTGCTCCGATTCCTAACATTGCCTGGAAAGCCAACAGGAAGGCTACCAAAGCAACTTTACAGAGCATAGAGCTCTGCGAGAATTTTTGAGATGTTTTTCTCATAATTACTTAGGTTTTAAATTTACTATAGGTTGATAAATACTAATTTTTCAATTTAGGTCAATCAACTTTTACTTTGAATATAGTTCGCTAGATTTAGGAAATCATGGATGAACTATTTGTCGAGTAAGTGGAGGGAAT
>DKCU01000045.1:14628-55066 GCA_002451555.1 Candidatus Segatella albertsiae | reverse complement strand
TATCCTCACTGCTGGCGTACCGACAAGCCAATCCTCTATTATCCATTGGATAGCTGGTTTATCAAGGACACCGCCCGTAAGGAGCGCATGGTGGAACTCAACAAGACCATCAACTGGCAGCCTGAGAGCACCGGTACAGGCCGCTTCGGCAACTGGCTCGAGAACTTGAACGACTGGAACCTCTCTCGTTCTCGTTTCTGGGGTACTCCATTGCCAATCTGGCGCGACGAGAACCGTGGCGAGAAGTGCATCGGTAGCTTGGAAGAGCTCTATGCAGAAATCGAGAAGTCTGTTGCCGCTGGCATCATGAAGAGCAATCCTTTGAAGGACAAGGGTTTCGTGGTAGGCGACTACAGCCAGGAGAACTATGATAAGATCGACCTCCACCGTCCATACGTGGATAACATCGTATTGGTGAACGACGAGGGCAAGCCAATGTATCGTGAGAGCGACTTGATCGACGTTTGGTTCGATTCAGGTTCCATGCCTTACGCCCAGCTCCACTACCCATTCGAGGGTGAGATGGCTCGTGGCACAGAGGCAGACCGTGATGCGTTGATTCACAGCACCTACGAGGGCTATGCCATCCCTCCAAAGAACTATCCTGCCGACTTCATCAACGAGGGCGTTGACCAGACTCGTGGATGGTTCTTCACCCTGCATGCCATCGCAACGATGGTATTCGACAGCGTGGCATTCAAGAACGTAATCTCTTCAGGTCTCGTACTCGATGCCAAGGGCAACAAGATGAGTAAGCACGTGGGCAACGTGACCAACCCATTCGAGATGATCGACAAGTATGGCGCCGACCCTGTTCGTTTCTACATGATGACCAACAGCGAGCCTTGGGACAACCTCAAGTTCGACCCTAATGGAGTCGATGAGACCCGTCGCAAGTTCTTCGGTACCTTATATAATACATACAGCTTCTTCGCCCTCTATGCCAACGTGGATGGTTTCGACCCACAGGCAGCTCTGGTGCCTACAGAGAAGCGCCCAGAGATTGACCGTTGGATTCTCTCTTCCTTGAATACCCTCATCAAGGGCGTTGACAAGGAGTTGGCTGGCTATGACCCAACCCGTGCAGGTCGCTTGATCGACGCATTCGTCAACGACGACCTCTCCAACTGGTACGTTCGCTTGAACCGCAAACGTTTCTGGGGCAAGGAGATGAGCGAGGATAAGCTTAGCGCTTACCAGACACTCTACACTTGCTTGATGACCGTGGCTAAGCTCTTGGCTCCATTCGCTCCATTCTATGCCGACCAGTTGTATCACGACTTGGGTGGCGAGTTGGAGAGCGTACACTTGGATAAGTTCCCTGTAGCCGACGAGGCTGCCATCGACCACGACTTGGAGGAGCGCATGGCCATCGCCCAGAAGATTACCTCTATGGTATTGGCATTGCGTCGTAAGGTGAACATCAAGGTACGTCAACCACTCCAGCAGATTATGATTCCTGCCGTGGATGCTACTCAGAAGGCACACATCGAGGCAGTGGCTGGCTTGTTGAAGAACGAGGTGAACGTCAAGGAGGTTAACTTCATTGAGGGTCAGGGCATTCTGATCAAGAAGGTGAAGTGTAACTTTAGAGTGATGGGTAAGAAGTTTGGCAAGTTGATGAAGGGCGTAGCAGCCCAGATGTCAGCCCTTGACCAAGACCAGATCGCTGCCTTCGAGAAGGCTGGTAACATTACCTTGAATGTTGATGGACAGGAAGCTGTAGTTGATGTAGCTGACGTGGAGATTATCTCAGAGGATATCCCAGGATGGCTCGTATCTAATGACGGTAACTTGACTGTGGCATTGGAGGTAGAGTTGACTCCTGAGTTGAAGAAGGAGGGTATGGCTCGTGAGCTCATCAACCGCATCCAGAACCTCCGCAAGGAGACTGGCTTGGAGATTACCGACCGCATCAAGGTGACCGTGGCTCCAAACGAGGAGACCAACGCTGCCATCGAGGCATTCGGTGACTATATCAAGGGTCAGGTGTTGGCAGACGCTATCGAAATCGGCGACAATGCTGGTGTCGAGACAGAGTTTGACGACTTCAAGTTGAACATTCTCGTAGAGAAGAACTAAAGATAGTTAGGAGTTAGAAGTTAGAAGTTGGGAGCTCATTCCCAAAACTTCTTTCTTCTAGCTTCTTTCATGTATATAACATAAAGAATATATCCACTGTATAGGTAAATAACTTAATAACATTAGATGTCTATGGCTAACGAAAAACTGCGTTATAGCGATGAGGAGCTCGAGGAGTTCCGCGCTATTATTAATGAGAAATTGAAAGTGGCTAAGCAGAACTATAAGGAGATGATGGCTCAGCTGAATCATTCTGACAGCAATGACGTGATAGATACATCACCTACCTACAAGGCTCTCGAAGAGGGTAGCGAGGCTCAGAGCAAGGAAGAAATCATCCAGATGGCTCAGCGACAGCAGAAGTTTATCGTAGGCTTGGAGGCTGCTTTGGTTCGCATCCAGAACAAGACCTATGGTATCGACCGTGAGACGGGTGAGTTGATTCCTAAGGAGCGACTTCGTGCAGTACCTCATGCCACATTGAGTGTAGCTTCCAAGGAGGCTAGAAAAAAGAAATAAATGAAAGAAAGTAAAATTAAAACTGGATGGCTCGTCACGGCAATGGTGCTGGTACTCTTGGTAATAGACCAAATCATCAAGGTCTATATCAAGACTCATTTTTGTCTTGGCGAGTCAGTTCGAGTAACGGACTGGTTCTACATTGAGTTCGTGGAGAACAATGGTATGGCATGGGGCATGTCGTTCATCGGCAAGTTCTGGCTGAGTTTGTTGCGTACGGCAGCCATCATTGTCCTGACTTGGTATTTGCATAAGATCATCTGCAAGGGTACTTATCGCAAGGTGTATATCTACCTTGTGGCATTGGTCTTGACGGGTGCGATAGGCAATATGATAGACTCCATGTTCTATGGACTCATGTTTACGTCATCCTCCACGTCTTATGTCTCTTACTTGGTTCCCTTTGGCACAGGTTATTCCGAGTTCTTCATGGGCAAGGTAGTGGATATGTTCCGTTTCCCGTTCTTTACATACACATGGCCCGAGTGGTTTCCTTTCTTCGGCGGTAGCCATGGTACATTCTTCGACCCTGTGTTCAACTTCGCAGACTCTTGTGTGTCTGTAGGTGTCATCTCTCTGCTTTTGTTCTGTAGAAAGGAACTGGAGCAGTTGGGTGGTGACAAGAAGGACAGCGCAAAGGATGATAATAATCAATAAGTCATGTTGAAATCTATGAATAAAGCTTTCGTATGTTTGGTTTTGGCCATCGGCTTGATGACATCCTTCCAATCATGTAAGCCATCTGTCCCTAGCCAATATTTGTCCAAGGGTGAGATGGAGGATATCCTATACGACATACATGTGGCTGAGGCGATGTCATCCACGGAGTCGCAACCTGGTGGGGAGAGTGCCGACATGATAACTTATAAGGAAGCCATTCTCAAGAAGTATGGAGTAACTTCGGAGGACTTTGACTCTTCGATGGTTTATTATATGCGCCATACGAAACTTTTGCATGACATCTATGTCAAGTTGGGGGATAGGTTGACCGCTGAGGCTCAGTCGCTGGGCGCCGATGTAAACGATATGAATCGTTTTGGCAATGTATCATCGGGAGATACCGCCAATGTCTGGAATGGTGCTAGGTCGATGGTTTTGTCGGCTTCGGCTCCTCTCAATTACTCTAGCTTTGACATTCCGGTGGATAGTGGATTCCACAAGGGCGACAGGTTGATGCTCGACTTCGAGGCTCAGTTCATCTTCCAGGATGGTATGAGAGACGGTGTGGCTATGATAGCTGTTACCTTCCAGAACGACAGTGTCGCTTCGGGAAACATCAGAATGTCTAGCTCTCAGCATTACTCACTCCAGTTGGAGGATAGGGACAGCTTGGGAATCAAGAGCGTGAAAGGTTATTTCTTGCTCAACAATGGCGATTTCAACTCAAGTCCGTCGTTGACCACTCTCAAGTTGATGTTCCTTCAGAATATCAAACTCGTGAGAATGCACAACCGTCCTAGTCAGAATCCGATGAACGGTACTGGACCAAGCAATGAATCCTCTGCCGCCGACGTTTCTCCAGGCAATTCGCCTGCCACTCCTTCTGGTCCAGGACTTCGACCTCGAATGTCTGGTTCGGCTCCTCAGCCTAGCCAGCTCCCTCCTGTGAAGATGGAGATGGCGAATGAGCCAAAGCCTATTAGCAAAGATTAGCAGGACATGGAAGAAAGAAGATGTGGGGCGCATGAAGTGTGGCTGCCAAACGGTGAGATACTCCACCAAGCTGTCGTGGAAGTTATAGATGGCAGGGTAGTCAACTATTATGAGTTTCGGGACGAACTTCCGATGACCGAATGGTTGGGTGGCGTATTCGAAGTGAAGCGTGACGATGAAGGTGTGTTGAGGGCATTTCATCAAGGGAAAATGTTGGAATGACATACAGGAATGGCGTATTGGAATAATATGCAGCAATGGCGTTTATGCAGCCAAGTAAAACGAAAATAAGAATTTATAAAATCATAAAAAAATAGAATATGTTAAGCGTAGATCAATTAGAAGACAAGCTCATCGATTTGTCTTTCGCAGAAGACATCGGTGATGGTGACCATACAACTCTTTGTTGTATTCCTGAGGATGCAATGGGTAAGAGTCATCTTCTCATCAAGGAGGATGGTGTCTTGGCTGGCGTAGAGGTAGCCAAGAAAGTGTTCGCTCGTTTCGACCCAACCATGAAGGTGGAGGTCTTGATTCAGGACGGAACACCAGTCAAAAAGGGTGACATCGCCATGATTGTGACAGGTAAGACTCGCTCTTTGTTGCAGACAGAGCGTTTGATGCTCAATATCATGCAGCGCATGAGTGGTATCGCTACTATGACAGCCAAGTATGTGAAGCGTCTCGAAGGTACCAAGACACATATCTTGGATACTCGCAAGACGACTCCTGGTATGCGTATGTTGGAGAAGCAAGCAGTGAAGATAGGTGGTGGCATGAACCATCGCATCGGTCTTTTCGATATGATTCTCTTGAAGGACAACCACATTGACTTCGCTGGCGGCATTGACAATGCCATCGACCGTTGCCATGCTTACTTGAAGGAGAAGGGACTTGACTTGAAGATTGAGATTGAGGTTCGTAGCTTCGACGAGTTGGACCAGGTATTGAAGCATGGTGGCGTAGATCGCATCATGCTCGACAACTTCTCTGTGCCTGACACCAAGAAGGCTGTTGACATCATCGCCGGCAAGTATGAGACAGAGTCATCTGGGGGCATCACTTATGATACCATCCGTGACTATGCCGAGCAGGGCGTTGACTTCATCTCTGTAGGAGCTTTGACACATAGTGTTAAGGGACTTGACATGAGTTTCAAGGCATGCGAGTAATTGAAGTGAAGAGTGAAGAACGAAGAGTGAAGAATTCAAATGTTGTTTTTCACGAATCAAATAGAGGGAGTTAGGATTTCTTTCTAACTCCTTTATTATATAATATAATAAGGTATAGAAGATTATGAATAAGATTTTTACTTCGGCATTGATGGCTGCGGCATTGATGATTGGTACATCAGAGGCTGACGCTTGTACCAACTTTATTGTCGGCAAGAAGGCTTCTGCCGATGGTTCTGTCATCTGTTCTTACAGTGCGGACGACTACGGTATGTTTCAGTATCTTTGCCATTATCCTGCAGGCAAGCACGCCAAGGGAGAGATGCGCAAGATTTTCGATTGGGATACCAACAAGTATCATGGTGAGATACCTGAAGCTGCCGAGACTTACAATGTCATCGGCAATATCAATGAGTACCAGGTGACCATTGGCGAGACTACTTATGGTGGTCGCGAGGAAATGGTGGATTCCACGGGTATCATCGACTATGGTTCGCTCATCTATATTGCTTTGCAGCGTTCCAAGACGGCTCGCGAAGCCATCAAGGTGATGACCACATTGGCTGAGACTTACGGCTACAACTCTGAGGGTGAGACCTTTACCATCTGTGACCCTAACGAGGCTTGGATCATGGAGATGATGGGCAAGGGACCTGGCTCTAAAGGCGTAGTTTGGGTGGCTCAACGCATTCCTGACGATGCCATCTGCGCCCATGCCAACCAGAGTCGCATCGGAAAGTTCGATATGAAGGACAAGAAGAATGTAATGTATGCCAAGGATGTCATCAAGTTTGCTCGCAGCAAGGGATGGTTCACTGGCAAGGACGCAGACTTCTCATGGAAGATGACGTATGCCAAGCCTGATTTCTCGGGGCGTCGTTTCTGTGATGCTCGTGCCTGGGCTTTCTTGAATCATTTCAAGGATATGAGCCGATATCTGCCTTGGGCTTTGGGCAAGGATCCGAATGCTGAGGATATGCCTCTTTGGGTGGTGCCAGACAAGAAGGTGAGCGTGCAAGATGTCGAGGCTTGTATGCGCGACCATTACGAGGGAACGCCTCTCTCCGTGGCTGATGGCAATGACATCGGTGGCGGTATCTGGGAGATGCCTTATCGTCCAACGCCTTTGATGTTCAAGGTGGATGGCAAGCAATGCTTCAACGAGCGTCCTACTAGCACGCAGCAGAGTGGTTTTGTCTATGTGAGCCAGATGCGCTCTTGGCTGCCTCGTGAAATCGGTGGTGTACTCTGGTTTGGTAATGATGATGCCAACATGGTTGCGTTCACTCCTATCTATTGTTCTTCGACCGTTCAACCTGAGTGCTACAATACTCCTGGTGCTGACGCAGTGCATTACAGCGATAAGAATGCTTATTGGGTATGCAATATGACGAGCAACCTGGTTTATCCTCGTTATAGTTTGATGTTCCCTTCTTTGAAGGAAGTGCGTGATAGTTTGGACAATAGTTATTTCGCTGCACAAAAACAAGTGGAGGAGAAGGCGCAACAGCTCTATGCGCAGAATCCTCAGGAGGCAGTGAAGTATCTCAACAACTATGGCATCGAGAAGGCACAGCAGATGTTGGATCGTTGGAAGCAGCTCTTCACATTCATGGTCGTGAAGTACAACGACATGATTGTCAAGCCAACCAACAAGAATGGCGAGTTTGAGAAGACTCCAGAGGGGTTGGGAGCAAAGGTGGCTCGTCCTGGTTATCTAGAGAAATATGCTCGTGAACTCATCAAGCAGACTGGCGACAAGTTTGTTTGTCCAAAGGAGAAGTAAAAAGGCATTATATATATGGTAAAGGCATCCTGTAAAAGACTTACGTGGATGCCTTTATTGTTTATAGAATATATAGAAGCAAAAAAGAGAGTGGCAAGTCCTAATGAACTTGCCACTCTCTTTTTGTACACCCTTAGGGATTCGAACCCTAGACCCACTGATTAAGAGTCAGTTGCTCTACCAACTGAGCTAAGGGTGCAAACTTATTGCATTAATCTTAAAAAGCGGGTGCAAAGGTACTATTTTATTTTTATTCCACCAAATTATTTTGCACTTTTTTGCAAAAGAATTTACAAACCAAGTCCTTTCAAGGCTTTGTTGGCAGCGTCATTTACAGCCTTGTTGGCCTTTTGGCTAGCTTCGTTTACCTTGTTGGCAGCCTTTTGCTTGGCATCGTTTACTGCCTTGTTGGCTTTCTCGTTAGCTTTGTTGACTGCGTTGGCTGCTTTCTCGTTAGCTTTGTTGACTTCCGAATTAACCTTATTCTCGGCAGCGGTCTTGGCGTTGCTTACCGCTTGGTTAGCCGCATTTTCAGCCGCATTCTTTACCGCAGCAGGAGCGTTCTTGATAGCTTCGGCTGCTTCCTTGGCAGTAGCCACTGCAGTAGCGCCTTTGGCGATGACAGGAGAAGCGAGGCTGGTGATGTCTTCACCAATGGCAGCCTTGGCTTGCTCGGCAGTAGTCTCTGCCGATGTAGGAAGGTTCTTGATGCCTTCCACAAGGTTGGCAATTGTCGTGTTGCCCGAAGTGACATTCTTGATGGCCTCGGCGTTCCTGTTGACAAAGCTCTTGATGGCGGAGCCGTATGCTTTGGCTTCATCGAGTTTGCCTTGCGCTACGAGATTCTTGTAGATTGTCTGGAGGTTTGCCAAAGATGAGATGGCAGCTTTGCTATCCTTGTTGTCGATAGCTTTCTGGAGTTCTGCAGTCAGGTTTTCTACGGTAGCCTTCGATTCTTCTGTTAGGGCGGCATTGGCCTCGGAAGCTTCTGCTGTAGTGTCCTCAACAAATTCTGTACCTGTAGAGTCTGCCTCTGCCGTGTTGCCTTGCGACTTGTTGCCGCAGCTAGCCAATGTCAAAGCAATAGCTGCTGCAAAGAAAAAAATCTTTTTCATGTCTTTTACTTTAAATTCGTTCGATATTTATTCGATATAATATTCGATATTAAACAATTCGACTGCAAATATAGTTTTTTCTTTGTAACAACTACTACTTTGTTAAGACTATTTATGTAAAATAATAACCTTTTTATGATTCGATGCCTTTTATGATTTGGCATCTTTTATGATTCTGCGCCTTTCCTTTGCGCCGCATTTCTTTTACTTTTCGGCGACCTTGCCAAAGAAGTCGAAGGAAGCGTCCCAGTCCTTCCATACTGGTTCACGCCCGATTTCCTTGAGACGGGCATTTATGACCTTGGCGGTGCGCTCGTCGCTGACCGTGAATTGTTCCAAGGCTTGTGGATAGGTGTGGTAGCCGCCTGGGTTGACCTTCGACTCGGCCGACATGGTGGTCACGCCGAGTGTGGCCATGTTGTCACGGATATAAGCAGGCTCACGGGTAGAGTAGGAGATATCTACGTCGTGGTCGAAGATGCGCATGGCGAAGGTAGCCTGTGCAAGTTCCTTGTCGGTCATGAAACAGTTGGGCTGAAAGCCTTCGTTCTGCGCAGGTCGCATACGAGGGAAGTTGACACTGTACTTCGTCTTCCAGTAGTGCTTCTGTAGATAGCGCAGGTGATAAGCCATCATGACGACATCCGTGCGCCATTCCTTCTCCAGTCCGATGAGTACGCCCATGCCGATGCTGTGTACACCCGCCATTCCCATGCGGTCGAATCCATTGCATCTCCACTCAAACTTGCTCTTCATGCCACGAGGGTGGTAGATGTTGTAGTGCTCTCGGTTGTAGGTCTCCTGAAAGCAGATGACACCATTCATGCCATGGTCGGCGAGCGTCTTGTAATCCTCGGTGGAGAGAGGCATGACCTCGATCTTGACATTCGAGAAGTACTTCTTGGCGATGTCGATGGCTTTGGCGAGGTAAGGGGTGCCTGCCTTGGCTGGGTTCTCGCCTGTTACGAGCAGGATGTTCTCGAAAGGAGCCAACTGCTTGATGGCCTTGTACTCGTTCTCTATTTGCTCGGGTGTGAGGATGGTGCGCGCCATCGGGTTCTCTCTGTGAAACCCGCAATAGACACACGAGTTGGAGCATGAATTGGTGATGTAGAGAGGAATGAACATCGACATGGTCTTGCCGAAACGTTCCTCGGTATATTGGCGTGAGAGTCGAGCCATCTGTTCGAGATAAGGTTCGGCTGCGGGTGAGAGCATGGCCATGAAATCGTTGACATCGCAATGCTCCTTGGCGAGGGCGCGACGCACATCGTTCTCTGTCATGTTGGCGATGCGCTGGGTCGTTTCCTCCCAACTAATATTCTTTAGTTCGTCTGAAAACATTTTTTCTTAATTTTCTAGGCATTGCGCCTGCCCCTTTTCGGAAAGGGCAAGCGCTTTTTACCTTATTTACTTGTTTATTTTTACCTCTTTATTTTTTACCTTTTTACTTTTTGTACTTTCTCAAATCGTGGGTCAACTTTGCAGCGCAGAAGTTAGGACCGCACATCGTGCAGTACTCTCCTTCGGTATGCCCCGCCTCCTCGAAGTACTGGAGAGCACGGTCAGGGTCGAGCGAGAGGTGGAACTGGTCTCTCCAGCGGAACTCGAAACGAGCCTTGGATAGGGCGTTGTCTCGGATGGTAGCACCTGGGTGTCCCTTTGCCAAGTCTGCGGCATGGGCTGCAATCTTGTAGGTTACCACACCCGTGCGTACATCTTCCTTGTTTGGCAAAGCGAGGTGCTCCTTCGGTGTCACATAGCAAAGCATGGCGGTGCCGAGCCAAGCGATCTGAGTGCCACCGATGGCTGAGGTGATGTGGTCGTAGCCAGGGGCGATGTCGGTGACGAGTGGCCCGAGGGTATAGAAAGGCGCCTCGTGGCAGTGGTCGAGTTGGCGCTCCATGTTCTCCTTGATTTTCTGCAATGGCACATGGCCAGGACCCTCGATGAATGCCTGTACGTTCTTGTCCCAGGCACGGGTAACAAGCTCGCCCATGGTGTCGAGTTCGGCAAACTGTGCAGCGTCGTTGGCATCGGCGATACAGCCTGGTCGCAAACCATCTCCCAGAGAAAGGGCGACGTCGTATTGTGCCACGATGTCGCAGATGTCGTCGAAGTGCTCATAGAGGAAACTCTCCTTGTCATGGTAGAGGCACCACTTGCTCATGATGCTACCGCCACGGCTCACGATACCGCAAAGACGGCTGTCGGCGAGATGCACGTTGTGGCGGCGGATGCCTGCGTGGATGGTGAAGTAATCGACACCTTGCTCGCATTGTTCGATGAGGGTGTCACGATACACCTCCCAACTGAGGTCTTCGACCTTGCCGTTCACTTTCTCCAACGCCTGGTAGATTGGCACGGTTCCTACAGGCACAGGACAGTTGCGCACGATCCATTCGCGGGTCTCGTGTATGTTGTCGCCCGTAGAGAGGTCCATCAGCGTATCGCCTCCCCACTTGCAAGACCATACGGCCTTATCCACCTCTTCCTCGATGCTGGAAGTCGTGGCAGAGTTGCCGATGTTGGTGTTGATTTTAACGAGGAAGTTGCGGCCGATAATCATCGGTTCGCTCTCAGGATGGTTGATGTTGGCAGGGAGAACGGCACGTCCACGAGCAATCTCGTCACGTACATACTCAGGAGTGATATGGGTGTCGATGCCCAGTTCCTCGCAGTTCATGTTCTCACGGATAGCCACGTATTCCATCTCAGGAGTGATGATGCCTGCCTTGGCGTAAGCCATCTGTGTGATGTGCTTGCCGGCTTGTGCTCGACGTGGCAACTGGATGTGCTCGAAGCGCAGATGGTCGAGACTGTGGTCGGCGAGACGCATCTTGCCGTATTCGCTCGTTATCTCCTGGAGCTGTTCGGTATCGTTGCGGTCGAGGATCCACTGCTCTCTGATGCGAGGCAAGCCCTTCTTCAGATCCACCTTGTAGTTGGGGTCTGTGTAAGGACCGCTGGTGTCGTAGATATAGACAGGAGCGTTAGGCTCGGTATGGGGAATGCCTCGCTCGTCCTTCACCACAGTAGGAGTGAGGTTTACCTTGGTCATTCCAACTGAAATCTGAGGGAAGAGTTTTCCCTTCATATACGCCTTTTCTCTCTTGGCGTAAGCTTTATTGTCGTTTGGCATAATTGAAGTGAAGAGTGAAGAACGAAGAGTGAAGAATTCTCTTGTCTTTGTCACTCATTTTTTTATATCATTATTAATTGTTAAGGAATGCGGTGAGTGGCGAACTTGCCTCGGCGCAATCGCTGATGGCTCCCAGACCAGCCTCGTAGGCACGGCGTCCACAGATGACAGCCTCCTTGAAGGCTGTAGCCATCTCAACAGGATTGCCTGCTACGGCGATGGCGGTGTTGACCAAACAAGCGTCGGCGCCCATCTCCATGGCTTCTGCCGCATGACTAGGCGCACCGATACCAGCATCTACTACCACAGGAACGGTAGCCTGCTCGATGATAATCTGCAAGAAGTCCTTCATGCGCAATCCCTTGTTGGTACCGATGGGAGCGGCAAGTGGCATCACGGTAGCTGCGCCAGCTTCTTCCAAGTGCTTGCAAAGTGTAGGGTCTGCCTGGCAATATGGCAAGACGATGAAGCCCATCTTGACAAGTTTCTCTGTAGCCTTTAAAGTCTCGATGGAGTCTGGCAAGAGATAGCGAGGGTCTGGGTGAATCTCCAACTTGAGCCAGTTGGTGCCGAAAGCCTCGCGAGCCATTTGTGCCGCGAAGACTGCTTCCTCTGCATTGCGCACACCACTGGTGTTAGGGAGCAATTGGATGTTAGGGTTCTGAACGATATGTGAGAGCAAGTCGTCTTGCTTGTCTTCCAGTTCGATGCGCTTCATGGCCACGGTAACCATCTCCGTTTCAGAAGCTTTGATGGCGTCAGCCATAAGTGCGTTGTTGTTGAATTTTCCTGTGCCCAGGAAGAGGCGAGAGCCAAACTCTCTGCCTGCGATAGTTAATTTTTCCATTGCTTTTGTATGTTTGTTTTTTTTATATTTATCTTTATATATACACATTTATATATATTTGTCCATCATTTCTACGATGTCATGCGTTTCTCCGGCTGGGTCTTTGGCATTGAGGATGCTGCCACTGAGAGCGATTCCTGTCACACCCGTCTTCATGATGTCGGGGATGTCCTCTTTGGTGATGCCTCCGATGGCAACGATAGGCAGGTCGATGTGATGAGCCTTCATCTCGCTGACGATGTGTCTGTAGCCTTCCAAGCCCAACACAGGCGATAGCTTCTCCTTGGTGGTCGTGAATCGGAAAGGTCCACAACCGATGTAGTCGACACCGGCTTCGGCAAGTGCCTTTACATCCTCGAATGTGTTGGCAGTTCCTCCGATGATATAGTCATCTCCAAGAATTTTCCTAGCTTCCTGGATTGGCATGTCGTTCTTGCCGAGGTGTACGCCGTCTGCCTGGATCTCCTTCACCAGTTCCACTCGGTCGTCGATGATGAAGGTGGCGCTCATGATTTTGCACCATTCTTTCACTTTGTAGGCAACCTGGCGAACTTCGTCATCGGTGGCTCCCTTCATGCGGAGCTGAATCCATGGGCAGAGGCCGGTCAAAGCCTCGTGGATGCCTTCCAAGTAGGAAAGCTTGTCGTTTTGGTGGGAGATGAACTGCAATCGACTATTAAAATAAGGTATATTTCTTTTCATGCTGTTGAATCATGCGTTAAGTTCTTGACAATCATACTCGTCTGTTCTTGATAACCTAAGCATATCTTATCCGCCACAGAATGCCTTGACGATAACGATGTCGGCACCTTCTAGGATTTGCGTCGCTTCCCATTCGTCACGAGGCACCATTACATTGCTGATGGCGATGGCAACTCCTGTGGCAGGTAGGTTGAGTTCGTTGGCCAGTTCCTTGACCGTCTTGGCCTGAATCTCGGTCTCTTTGTTGTTGATGTTCACTTTCATACTTCGTAAGTTTACGTATAAATAATAAATAATGTAATCTCACGGAATGTCTTGCTGAAAGTTCTAAAGATAAAGCCCCTATTCCAGGATTCTCTCTGAGAACCAATGGAGTAGGGGCTTCATTTCGTTGATGAAAAGGTTATATCAAATCCCTGCGTCAGCATTACCTGCATCAGGTTCGATGGGTATAATCTCAGCTGAATCTCTCAGCACCCCGTGATAATCGAGTGCAAATGTAATGGAAAAAATGGAAATACGTGTCATTCTGTTTCTTCTTTTAGTTTAGATTAACAGTTGAGGACTTGCCTTATCGGCATTTCGCTTCATTCCTTTTTTGCCACGTTGACTTTGCAAAGATGCATGATATAAGAGGATAAATCCAAGAAAAATTCTAAATATTAGGTTAAAGAGTTAAAAAGAATACCCATTTTTAGGTATTTTCCCAAGATTTTTTGTACTTTTGTGGTCGAAATGTGGCAGCAGTGCCTAAATTTCTGCAATACAAAAACAGAAAGTTATACAGAAACATAAGTGTTTATATATTCATTAATATAAATTTTAGCGAATATGATCTATTCTAAAGAAGTTGACAACATGTGCGTTGTCGCTAAGGGTCCTAACCACGGACCAGCTCCAATTCCTGAAGAGGGAAAATGGATTCAGGCAAAAGAGATCAAGGATATCTCTGGTTATACCCACGGTGTGGGTTGGTGTGCTCCTCAGCAGGGTGCTTGTAAGCTTTCTTTGAACATCAAGGAAGGCGTTATCCAGGAGGCTCTTGTTGAGACTATCGGTTGTACAGGTATGACACACTCAGCAGCTATGGCTTCTGAGATTCTCCCAGGCAAGACTATCCTTGAGGCTTTGAACACTGACCTTGTTTGCGATGCTATCAACACAGCTATGCGCGAGCTCTTCCTCCAGATTGTTTACGGTCGTAGCCAGAGCGCTTTCTCTGAGGGCGGTCTTGTTATCGGTGCTGGTCTTGAGGACTTGGGTAAGGGTCTTCGTTCACAGACTGGTACTCTCTATGGTACAGTAGCTAAGGGTACACGTTACCTTGAGTTGACAGAGGGTTACATCACAAAGCAGTTCTTGGACAAGGACAACCAGGTTTGTGGTTATGAGTATGTTCACCTCGGCAAGATGATGGAAGCTATCAAGAACGGCATGGATGCCAACGAGGCTGTCAAGAAGTTCACTGGTTGCTACGGTCGTACAACTGCTGAGCAGGGTGCTGTTAAATCAATTGATCCACGTAAAGAATAATAAGGAGATACAGATATGATTAGAAAAGTAAGTTACGAAAGTCAGGAACGTCGCGAGAAGCAAGTTCTTGCTGCTCTTAATGCTAACGGTATCAAGAGCTTGGAAGAGGCTAATCAAATCTGCGAGGACGCAGGTGTTGATCCTTATCAGATGTGTGAAGACACTCAGCGTATCTGCTTCGAGAACGCTAAGTGGGCTTATGTTGCTGGTGCAGCCATCGCTATCAAGAAGGGTGTGAAGACTGCTGCTGACGCTGCCGAGGCTATCGGTATCGGTTTGCAGGCTTTCTGTATCCCTGGTTCTGTAGCTGACGACCGTAAGGTAGGTCTTGGCCACGGTAACTTGGCTGCTCGTTTGCTCCGTGAGGAGACACAGTGCTTCGCTTTCTTGGCTGGTCACGAGTCATTCGCTGCTGCTGAGGGTGCTATCAAGATTGCTGAGATGGCAAACAAGGTTCGTAAGAACCCATTGCGCGTTATCTTGAACGGTCTTGGCAAGGACGCTGCTCAGATTATCAGCCGTATCAATGGCTTCACATACGTACAGACTAAGTTCGATTACTATACAGGTGAGTTGAAGGTTGTTAACCGCATCGCTTACTCTGATGGTCCTCGTGCTAAGGTTAACTGCTATGGTGCCGACGATGTACGTGAGGGTGTTGCTATCAACTGGAGCGAGGATGTAGATGTATCTATCACTGGTAACTCTACCAACCCTACTCGTTTCCAGCACCCAGTAGCTGGTACATACAAGAAGGAGCGTTTGGCTGCTGGTAAGCCATACTTCTCTGTAGCTTCTGGTGGTGGTACAGGTCGTACATTGCACCCAGACAATATGGCTGCAGGTCCTGCTTCTTACGGTATGACCGATACCATGGGTCGTATGCACTCTGACGCTCAGTTCGCAGGTTCTTCTTCTGTTCCTGCTCACGTAGAGATGATGGGCTTCCTCGGTATGGGTAACAACCCTATGGTAGGTGCTACTGTAGCTATCGCCGTAGCCATCGACTTGGCTTTGAACAAGAAGTAATTCTTTCTAAATGGAAGTAATTCTGAAAAATACTAATCCCTGTGGTCTAGTGACTACAGGGATTTTTTATGTCTATTCCAAGCTATTTTGCAGCCCAATTGCAGCCCATTTGTTGAAATTAGAAAAAGGGCTGCAATTTAGCTAAAGTCATTGATATTCTTCACTTGTGATTGGTACTAGTCTTAACTTATGACCAAGTCTTGCCATAACTTATGACCAATTCTTGTCTTAACTTATGATCAATTCTTGTCTTAACTTATGATCAATTTTTGCCTTAATTTATGACTAAAGGCTGCTCTCCAAAAGGTATTATAGATTTACCACAACCTCCAGTCCTGTCGGAGCAACAGAAAGTGTAAGGTCGTCATTCTTTTTCTTGTTTTTCCCTAAAATCCAGTCACCAATGAGATAGCCAGCCTCAGCCGTGGCCACACCGATGGCAGCTCCTGCCACGACGTCGCCCCAATGGTGTCGATTTCGGCGCACCCTATCCAATGCCACACCTGTGGCAAGGGTATATCCTGCCACGCCTATCCAGGGTGAGACGTGACGATACTCATGCATCAATGTCGTGGCACCACAGAAAGCGATAGAGGTATGCCCCGAAGGAAAGGAACGGTTGTCCGTACCATCAGGGCGCATTTCGTGTATCGTATGTTTCAGACCGTATGTGATACCGGCATTCAGGCCAAATGAAACTACGGAAACAGTCAGTCTCCGCTTCCACGAACTCTCGGCTGGCACTCCTATCATCTTCAGTCCAAAGACTGCCGCTGTAGGAACGTATTGCAATACATTGTCGATGCCATCGCCATGATAGCGCTCGTACGTATGGTTAGTTTGCGAAAAAGCAGGTGTCGAAACAGCCATGCTCATTGCCAATAATATTGTCTTCATTCTTTTCATGGGTGCAAATTTAGATATTTTTTCCGAATTACTAGCCTATTTTAGTAAAAACTTGTATTCTTTCTGAATAAAAACTGATTCAATTGAAATATCATCTGATTCTTTGGAAATGTCATCTGATTCTTTGGAAGTATCACGCGATAGTTTTGAAATATACGCAATGAAATATAAAATAAAATATCAAAAACACCTTTCACCCTTCACCTTTTGCTCTGAAAAGCCGATAAACACTAGAACTTCAGAGGGTGAATGGTGTGAATGAATCTGTCACCCATCCTTCACCTGTCATTTCTCAGTTTCTGTCTTTGCTTTGACAGACTACTGTCCTAAGGGCTGCTAGTCTCCTGTTTAAATGCGATGGTAACAGCAATTATGCTTGAAATAAAATCGTTTCTATGAAATATTTTCCTTTATATATTTGGTATTTATTTATTTATTTACTAACTTTGCAAAGTGTTAGCAACTTGGCGCACATAAAATTAAAATAAAAGTCGTAAATTGGCAAAAGTAGAATGGTTGAAGAGAAAATGTCTCTGGCTATGTGGTCAGAAAGAAATAGAAAACGCAGAGAACTATTGACAAGTTATTTTTTTGATTTGTCTAAGTTGATGTGTGGGGGTGTTGTTGTTGGTGGGTTGTCGCCTTTGTTCACTGGTGGTGAAATGGGATTATATAATTATCTTTGTATATTGTTTGGTGGAATGGCGACAGCTCTATTTGCTTATTTTGCCAATGAGATACTTAAAGTTGAACTTAGAAAATAATAAAGCGTATGGAAATGTTGACGATAATATTTGCCTTGGCAAGTCTTGTTGGGGCAATTTTAGTTATCTGGTCTAAAACAAAGAATGGGCAGCAATGGCTACGCGAATTGTAAAATGAATGAAAGGCGTTATTTACGCAAATCGAAAATTGCAATTGTAATAGATTATGACGGAAGTAAAGATAAAGGATGCAGCTCTCCAGAAAGCTGCCGAAGAGGGCATGGACGAATTCGTGAAGGTTTTCGTCGATGCTACGTTGAATGCCATCGGGGGGCAGCTCACTGCCGACAACATGGCTGAGTTGAACAGCGATCAGATTACGCTCCTCGCCTGGCATTTCCTCCACGAGGAGATGATGGATGGGGGCATGATACAGCTCATCCACAATGGATTCGGAGGGTTCATCTTCCGAAACCCTACCGACAAGGCTTTCCGCAACTGGGGATTGACCGACTTGGGCAAGATGATCAACAAGGCTCATTATTCCTATAAGAAAGCCGCTCCCGAGGTGGAGAAGGATATGAGCGACGAGGAGTTCATGGCTCTCTATGAGAAATATCCTGAGTTTGACGATTTCGACGATGTATTCGTGGAGAACGAGGAGGAGTGGACTTCCAAGGTGGCTTACTACATCGACGAGCATATCGACAGCTTTGCTTCTATCATATAAAATGTAAAATTATGAACAAACAAGAACAAGAACTCCGCAAGAAAAGTCCGATACAGATACGTAACAAGAAAGCTTCCTTCGAGTATTTCTTTGTTGACACTTATACCGCCGGCATTGTGCTGACGGGTACCGAGATTAAGTCCATCCGCAACGGTAAGGCTTCGCTCGTGGATTGCTACTGTGATTTCTACCAGGGCGAACTATGGGTGAAAGGCATGAACATTTCTCCATATTTCTATGGCTCATTCTCCAACCATGAGGCTAGGAGAGACCGTAAGCTGTTGCTTACCAAGCGAGAGTTGAGAAGGCTGGAGGAAGACAGCAAGCAGCCAGGCTTCACCATCGTCCCTACGCTCGTCTTCATCGACGACCATGGTCGTGCCAAGGTCGATATCGCTCTTTGCAAGGGAAAGAAAGAGTATGACAAGCGACAGACCTTGAAGGAGAAGGAAGACAGGAGAGAGATGGACCGTGCTATCAAGCATTTTTGATAGATGATAAATGATAAATTATAATTAATAAATAGCTTGTTGGACATTATGTAATAGGATAACAACAAGCTATAACATATACGAGCTGTACGAAGATGAGCTACAACATAAGAGAGGAAATCAAAAAGAAAATTCTGATTCTGGATGGTGCGATGGGTACGGAAATCCAGAAATATAACCTCACGGAAGAGGACTTCCGTGGCGATAGGTTCCAGGATGTACCTGGACAGATGAAGGGTAACAACGATATGCTTAATATTACCCGCCCGGATGTCATTTCCGACATCTATCGCCGTTATTTGGAGGCTGGAGCAGACTTGATAACCGCCAACACCTTCTCCTCTCAGCGCATATCGCAGGCCGACTACCACTTGGAAGATGCGGCCAGGGAGATGGCTTACGAGGGGGCTCGCTTGGCACGCATCGAATGCGATAAGTTTTCTACACCCGATAAGCCACGTTTTGTAGCTGGAGACGTGGGACCTACCAACAAGACTTGCTCCATGAGCCCGGATGTCAGCAACCCTGCCGCCCGAGAGATTACGTATGACGAGCTCTTCGTCGATGTTTGCGAACAGGTGGATGGGCTCATCGAGGGTGGCGTGGATGTCATCCTCATCGAGACGATCTTCGACACGCTCAACTGCAAGGCGATGATAGATGCCGCCGTCACCACTATGAAGAAGCATGGGGTTGACCTACCTATCATGGTGAGCCTCACCGTGAGCGACTTGGCTGGTAGGACGCTCAGCGGACAGACCGTGGATGCCTTCCTGGCGTCGCTTTCGCCATATCCGATATTCTCCGTGGGCATGAACTGTGCCTTTGGAGCTCCTCAGATGAAACCTTTCATTGAGCACATGGGCGAGATTGCACCTTATTATATTAGTGCGCATCCTAACGCCGGATTGCCTAACGAGATGGGCGAGTACGATGAGACTGCCGAGAGTATGGCTCCGAAAATCAAGGAGTTCTTGGACGAGGGACTCGTCAACGTAATCGGTGGTTGCTGCGGTACGTCGCCCGAGTTCATCGCCCGATACGCAGAGATGGCAAAGGGTAAGAAGCCTCATCAGGTGGTTCCTAAGCCTGATGTGATGTGGCTCTCTGGACTTGACGTGCTGAAGGTGGATGACACGGTCAAGTTGCCGATGGACGCATCCCGCTTCGTCAATGTGGGCGAGCGATGCAACGTGGCAGGTAGCCGTAAGTTCTTGAGATTGATTAATGAGAAAAAATATGAGGAGGCGCTGGATATCGCTCGCAAGCAAGTGGCTGATGGGGCAGCCGTCGTAGATGTCAACATGGACGATGGCTTGCTCGACGCCAAGGCGGAGATGACCAACTTCCTCAATATGGTGGCCGCCGAGCCAGAGATAGCCAAGGTGCCTATCATGATAGATTCCTCCAAGTGGGATGTTATCACGGCTGGCTTGAAATGCTGCCAGGGCAAGTGCATCGTCAACTCCATCAGTCTGAAGGAAGGCGAGGAGGTCTTCGTTTCCCATGCCAAGGACGTGATGCGTTATGGCGCCGCTGTGGTGGTGATGTGCTTCGATGAGATAGGACAGGCCACTACCTATGAGCGCCGCATCGAAATCGCGTCGCGTGCCTATCACATCTTGGTGGATGAGGTGGGCATGAATTCGCTCGACATCATCTTCGACCCTAACGTGCTCGCCATCGCCACAGGTATGGAGGAGCATGACAACTATGCCGTGGAGTTCATCCGTGCCACCGAGTGGATTCACAAGAATCTGCCGGGGGCGCATGTGAGTGGTGGCGTGAGCAACCTCTCTTTCTCTTTCCGTGGCAACACGTACATCCGTGAGGCAATCCATGCTGTGTTTTTGCATTATGCCCAATTGAAAGGCATGGACTTCGGTATCGTAAATGCCAAGGCGAGAAAGGATTACGCAAAATTGCCTGAGAATCAGCGTGAACTGATAGAAGACGTGGTGTTGAATCGTCGGAAAGGGGCGGCGGATGACTTGATAGAGCTTGCCAACGAAATCAAGGAACAGATGGATGCCGCCAAGGCCGCTGCCAAGGCGGGAGGTGTCGTTCCCCCGAAACCTGCCGCTCCTGAATGGCGGAAGGACACCGTGGAACACCGCTTGATGTATGCGCTCCGCAAGGGTATCACCGAATATTTGCAGCAGGATATAGACGAGGCCTTGGCTAAGTATCCTCATGCCGTGAATGTGATAGAGGGACCGTTGATGGACGGCATGAACGAGGTGGGAACGCTCTTTGGCGAGGGCAAGATGTTCTTGCCACAGGTGGTGAAGACCGCTCGTACGATGAAGGCGGCAGTCTCCATCCTCCAACCTCACATCGAGGCGGAGAAGACGGGAGGCTCCACCAAGGCCGGCAAGATCGTGATGGCGACCGTGAAGGGCGATGTGCATGACATCGGCAAGAACATAGTCTGTGTCGTGATGTCGTGCAACAACTACGATATCATCGACCTGGGCGTGATGGTTCCTGCCGAGCAAATCGTCAAGAAGGCCATCGAGGAAAAGGCCGATGCCATCGGGTTGAGCGGTTTGATTACTCCTTCCCTCGACGAGATGGTGCACGTGGCTCAGGAGATGCAGAAGGCAGGATTGAGATTGCCTATCATGGTGGGTGGCGCAACGACCAGCGAACTGCATGTCGCCCTGAAGATTGCGCCGCTTTATGACGGTCCTGTCATCTGGGTCAAGGATGCCAGTCTGAACGCAGGCATCTGCGCTCGATTGCTCAACGAGGCAGAGGGGCCGAGATTCGTGGCGGAACTGGACGAGAGATACGAGAAACTGAGGGCTGAGTATCATGAGCAACAGGCTAAGCTTGTGTCGCTCGACGAGGCTCGGAAGAGCAAGCTCAACTTGTTTGAGTGACAAAGAGATTGTAGCAATAGGATAATAAACATATAGACATAGATTCAATTAAGAATGATAAAGACTGTGATTTTTGACATGGGTGGTGTGGTCATCACGCTTGACAGCGAGGAAGCCATGAGGCGTTTCTCGGCATTGGGACTGACCGATTTTGCTGAGCGTATGAACCCTTACACCCAAAAGGGCATCTTCGGCGAGTTGGAGGAAGGCAAGCTCTCGGAGAAGGAGTACCGACAGAAGTTGAGCGAGGTGTGTGGCAGAAGCCTGACCTTCGACGAAGTGAAGCATTGCTGGATGGGGTATATGAAGGAAGTGCCTGCTAACAAGCTTGCCACGATTCTTGACCTCAAGAAGAAAGGTTATCGGGTGATACTTCTTTCCAATACCAATCCGTATGTATCGACATGGACGGACAGCAAGGACTTCTCGGGCGACGGACATTCCATCGACGAGTATTTCGATGCCCTGTATCGCAGTTTCGAGGTGAAGTATATGAAGCCGGACGACCAATTCTTCCGTTATGTCTTGTCACAAGAGAAGCTCTTGCCTGAAGAAGCACTCTTCGTGGATGACGGACCTCGCAACTGTGCCGCCGCCAGCGAACTCGGCATCCGTACATATTGCCCGGAGAACGGGGCGGATTGGACGGAGGAAATCTACAAGTACTTGGAGTGATGTGAGAATGGGGGAGGTTTCCTCTTGGCAACGAGCAATGAGTAAATTGAACCTTAAATAAAATAAATATTCAAAGAATAATTTTGTACTCTGCATGAAATATTGTATTTTTGCAGACGCAATATATAACAATGTGGCGACAAGTTGTGCCGCCGTGATTAATAAAGTAACAATGGGACTAAAGAAGAAAAGATGGCATTGCCTGCCAGGTCAGCCTCTTACCGAGCTCGACAAACAGGTGATGTACTGGGAAAATAAGGGTAAGTTGGTACCTACCCGTGAACTGATCAAGACTCCTGAACAGATAGAGGGTATTCGCAAGAGCGGTGTTGTCAACACGGGCTGCCTCGACGCTGTGGCAGAGGCTATACGCCCTGGTATGAATACACAAGAGATAGACGACATTTGCATGCAGTTCTGCAAGGACAACAACGCTATCCCTGCTTGCCTCAACTATGAGGGCTATCCTAAGAGTGTGTGCACCAGTATCAACGAGGTGGTGTGTCATGGTATTCCTAAGGAAGAGGATGTCTTGCAGGAAGGCGACATCGTGAATGTCGATATGACTACTATCGTCGATGGCTACTATGCTGATGCGTCTCGTATGTTCATCATTGGCAAGACCACACCTGAGAAGGAGCAATTGGTGCGTGTTGCCAAGGAGTGTCTGGAGATTGGCGCGGAGGCAGCCAAGCCATATAGTTTCGTGGGCGACATCGGCCACGCCATCGAGAAGCATTGCAAGAAGTATGGATATGGTGTCGTACGCGACTTGTGTGGTCATGGAGTAGGTCTTCAGTTCCATGAGGAGCCTGAGGTGCTTCACTACGGTCACAAGGGAACGGGTATGTTGCTGGTTCCTGGTATGGTGTTCACCATCGAGCCAATGATTAACATGGGTACTTGGAAGGTCTTTATAGACGCAGACGACCCATACGGATGGGAAGTTATCACGGGCGACGAGAAACCTTCTGCCCAGTGGGAGCATACCTTCGTGATGACTGAGCATGGCGTGGAGGTTTTGACATATTAATGTTAAATAAGCAAATGAAGGATATTTATATATTAGGTATAGAGAGCAGCTGCGACGATACCTCTGCCGCAGTGCTCAAGAACGGAGTGTTGCTGAGCAACGTGACGGCTTCCCAGGAGGTGCATCGTGCGTATGGTGGCGTGGTGCCAGAGCTGGCTTCTCGCGCTCATCAGCAGAATGTGGTTCCTGTGGTCGATCAGGCCATCAAGCGTGCTGGTATCACCAAGGAAGATCTTTCGGCTGTGGCCTTTACCCGTGGACCGGGTTTGATGGGCTCCCTCTTGGTGGGTGTCAGCTTTGCCAAGGGTTTCGCTCGTGCTCTTAACATTCCTTTGATAGATGTCAATCATCTCCAGGGCCACGTGATGGCTCATTTCATCAAGGAGAGTGATGATGACCAGACGGCTCCTCCGTTCCCATTCATCTGTCTTCTGGTTTCAGGAGGCAACTCTCAGATTGTCAAGGTGAATGCCTACAACGACATGGAGGTGCTCGGACAGACTATCGACGATGCCGCTGGCGAGGCGATAGACAAGTGTGCCAAGGTGTTGGAGTGGGGGTATCCTGGCGGTCCTGTCGTAGATAAGTATGCTCGCCAAGGAAATCCGAAGGCCTATACCTTCGCCGAGCCACATATTCCGGGACTTAACTACAGCTTCTCTGGCTTTAAGACCAGTTTCTTGTATAGTTTGCGCAAATGGGTCGCTGCAGACCCCGACTTCGTGGAGAAGAACAAGTTTGACTTGGCGGCCAGCATCGAGTTCACGATTGTGGATATCTTGATGAAGAAGTTGAAGATGGCTGTTAAGCAGACGGGAATCAAGCATGTGGCTGTAGCAGGTGGCGTATCTGCCAATAACGGATTGCGCAATGCTTTCCATGATTACGCAAAGCGATTTGGTTGGACGATATACATTCCAAAGTTCAGCTATACCACCGACAATGCAGCCATGATAGGTTGTGTGGGAACGTTTAAGTATCGTGATGGCGACTTCGCCACCATCGACTTGCCAGCCTTCTCAAAGGTAACGTTCAAATAATCTTTAAACATGAATAATAATGGAATTCGAAAGCAAAATTTTGAGTAAGAGCATCTCTGAGATGCTATATAATAGTGAGAAAAGTTTGGGTACGGCGGAGAGTTGCACGGGAGGACGTATTGCCGAGGCTATCATCTCGGTACCTGGTGCTTCCAACTACTTCAAGGGGGGTGTCGTCTCTTACACCAACGAGGTGAAGGAGAATATCCTTGGGGTGAGCCATGAGGTGCTGGAGGAGCAGACTGCTGTTTGCGAGGAGGTAGCCAAGGAGATGGTGCTTGGAGCCATCAAGGCCTTGAACGTGGACTATGCCATCTCGGCAACGGGAGTCGCAGGCCCTTCAGGTGGAACGCCAGAGATTCCTGTGGGAACTATTTGGATCGGTTATGGCAGCAAGGATGATGTGCGCACCCTCAAGTTGACCGAGGACTTCGGTCGTGACATCAACTTGGCGATAGCTACAAACACGGGTCTCAAGCAGATGCTGGGCTTCTTGAAGGAGCATGAGGCAGACTTGAAGCACGAAAAGTCGGAGTAGAGCTTGGGAATGTTCGTGTCATGTAAGTTGTATCCTTGCATAGTAGCTTGCTTACTTGCTTACATACAGAATTAGAGCCATTTACGGATAAAAACACACGGTAAAGAGCCGTAAAATATAAAAAATCCTTAAAAGATTCATTTCTTTTAGGGATTATTTTGTATATACGAGAATTATTTGTAATTTTGCACCCTGTTTGGAATAGGTATCAATTAACGAATTAGAAAATTAAAGATAGAAATGTCTAAGATTTGTCAAATTACAGGTAAGAAGGCACAGTTAGGTTGTAATGTGTCTCACTCAAAGCACCGTACAAAGAGAAGCTTTGACGTTAACCTTTTCAGCAAGAAATTCTACTATGTAGAAGAGGAGTGCTGGATTAGCCTTAAGATCAGCGCAGCTGGTCTTCGTCTCATTAACAAGGTAGGTCTTGACGCTGCTTTGAAGCAGGCTGTGTCTAAGGGCTACGTAGATTGGAAAGACATTAAAGTAATAGGAGAATAATATCATGGCAAAGAAAGCAAAAGGTAATAGAGTACAGGTTATCCTCGAGTGCACTGAACATAAGAACAGTGGTATGCCAGGTACAAGCCGTTACGTGACTACAAAGAATCGTAAGAACACTCCTGAGCGTCTTGAGTTGATGAAGTACAACCCAATCCTTAAGAAGATGACTCTTCACAAGGAGATTAAGTAAGCTAGCTTACAAGTTTATAAACAATTTTATCAATTTAAATAGACTATGGCAAAGAAAGCGGTCGCTACCCTCCACGAAGGTAACATGGATGGTCGCGCATATACAAAGGTTATCAAGATGGTTAAGAGCCCTAAGACTGGTGCTTATGTTTTCGATGAGAAGATGGTACCTAACGAGGCTGTTAAGGATTTCTTCAAGGACTAATCAGTTAGTACTTAATATATCAGAGAGATTGCATTTCGTAAGAAGTGCAATCTCTTTTTCGTTTCTTGTAGGTTGCGGTCTTATGGAGTCCAACCTCTTTTTCGTTTCTGAAAGGTTGCTTTTTCCTTCCTTTTCTTCTTTTTTTTCTCCTTTCTCGCTGATAATGGGAGTTTTATGAAGAAAAAGTTGTCTTAGAATTTGGTTTTATCTGTAATTTCTAGTAACTTTGCAGAAAAATATATTTTTATGGGACTATTTGGTTTATTTAGTAATAAGAAAAAGGAAACGCTCGACAAGGGATTGGAGAAGACTAAGGAGAGTGTATTCAGCAAGTTGGCTCGTGCCGTGGCAGGTAAGTCAACTGTGGATGACGATGTGCTTGACGACTTGGAGGAGGTGTTGATTACTTCTGATGTCGGTGTCGAGACCACCGTGAAGATTATTCACCGTATCGAGGAGAGAGTGGCTCGCGACAAGTATGTTTCTACCTCGGAACTCAATCAAATCCTGCGTGATGAAATAGCCAACCTCTTGGCAGAGAACCATACGGATGACAATGATGATTGGGAATTACCTTCCGACCATAAACCTTACGTGATACTCGTTGTGGGCGTGAATGGTGTGGGGAAGACGACAACCATTGGCAAGCTAGCCTATCAGTTTAAGAAAGCTGGCAAGAAGGTGTATCTTGGCGCAGCCGATACTTTCCGTGCCGCTGCCGTCGAGCAAATCAGTATTTGGGGCGAGCGAGTAGGAGTGCCTGTCGTCAAGCAGCAGATGGGTTCAGACCCTGCTTCTGTCGCTTTTGATACCTTGCAGAGTGCCAAGGCCAATGGTGCTGACGTGGTGCTCATTGATACGGCTGGTCGCTTGCACAACAAGGTGAACCTGATGAACGAGTTGAAGAAAATCAAGGAGGTAATGAAGAAGGTTCTTCCTGAGGCTCCTGACGAGGTTATGTTGGTGCTGGATGGAAGTACGGGACAGAATGCCTTCGAGCAAGCCAAGCAGTTTGCGGCTGTCACCAATATCACTTCACTTGCCATTACCAAGCTTGATGGTACGGCGAAAGGTGGTGTGGTCATCGGAATCTCTGACCAGTTGAAGGTGCCTGTTAAATATATAGGTCTTGGCGAGGGCATGGAAGATATGCAGCTTTTCAACAAGAAGGAATTCGTGGATTCTTTGTTCAAGAAGGACTGATTTGAAACATCATATAGAAAGATAGAATTACAGAAATACAAAAGCAAAGTGAAGAAAAACGAGATAGACATAATTACGATGGGCTGTTCCAAGAACTTGGTGGATAGCGAGTTGTTGATGAAACAGTTTGAGGCTAACGGGTATCATTGCGTGCATGACTCCAAGCGTCCTCAGGGCGAGATTGCGGTCATCAATACTTGCGGTTTCATAGAGGATGCCAAGCAAGAGAGCATTGATACCATCTTGGAATTTGTTCAGCGTAAGCAGGAGGGTAAGCTCAACAAGCTCTATGTCATGGGTTGCCTTTCTCAGCGTTATCAAAAAGAACTGGAAAAAGAAATCCCAGAGGTAGATAAGTTTTATGGCAAGTTCAATTACAAGCAGTTATTGGGTGAATTGGGTAAGGCCGATGTCGCCTCATGCGATGGAACTCGTCATCTTACGACTCCTCATCACTATGCTTATGTGAAGATTTCCGAAGGTTGCGACCGCCATTGCGCCTATTGTGCGATTCCTATCATCACCGGCAAGCATGTGAGCCGTCCTAAGGAAGAGATTTTACAGGAGGTCAGAGACATGGTGGCAGATGGCGTGAAGGAATTTCAGGTGATCGCACAGGAGTTGACCTATTATGGCATCGACATTGACGGCAAGCATCATATCACCGATTTGATTTCGGATATGGCAGACATCCCCGGGGTGAAGTGGATCAGGTTGCATTACGCTTACCCTAACCAATTCCCGATGGATTTGTTGGACGTGATGCGCGAGAAACCTAATGTATGCAAGTATCTGGACATCGCTTTGCAGCACATCAGCGACCACATGCTCGACAGAATGCATCGTCATGTGAGCAAACAGGAAACGATGGATTTGATAGAGACCATTCGTAAGAAAGTGCCTGGTATTCACCTTCGTACCACCCTTATGGTGGGCTTCCCTGGTGAGACGGAACAAGACTTCCAGGAGTTGATGGAGTTCGTGAAGTGGGCGAGGTTTGAGCGTATGGGTGCCTTCGCCTATTCGGAGGAAGAGGGAACTTATAGTGCCAAGCATTACGAGGATGATGTTCCGCAAGATGTGAAGCAGAGCAGATTGGACCAATTGATGGCTCTTCAGCAGGATATTAGTTCTGAAGTGGAGGCTGAGAAGGTAGGAAAGGTAATGAAGGTCATCATCGACCGCAAGGAGGGAGACTATTACATCGGAAGAACAGAGTTCTGTTCGCCTGAGGTTGATCCAGAGGTCTTGGTTCCTGCCACCAAACGATTGAGAGTCGGTAACTTCTACGAGGTAAGGATTACCTCAAGTGAAGAATTTGACTTGTATGGAGAATTGGTTTAAAAGTTTTTGATTATTCGTATGAACAACAAGCAATATATAGCTGAGTTGGCACGCCAAACAGGTTTCTCGCAAGAAGACACACAGCGTCTTGTGAGGAAGGTCATTGATGCTATGATAGCTCAGTTTGAGGAGGGCGAGCTGGTGACCATTCCTGGCTTTGGTACCTTTGAGGTGAAAAAGCGTTTGGAACGAGTCGTTGTCAATCCCCAAACCAAGAAGCGGCAATTGGTGCCGCCTAAATTGGTCTTGGGCTTCCGTCCTGCTGATTCTGTGAAGGAACAACTAAAGAATGGAGGGGAGGAAGATGAGTAAGTCGAGCATAGCTAGTTTGGCAAAGGCTATTTCTAGTAAGAAAGGGCTGACCGTTGCGGAGGCTGAGCGTTTCATCACCAAGATGTTTGATGTCGCCAAGGAGGGAATCCAGGAGGACAAACAACTGAAGGTGAGATGGTTGGGGGGCTTTAAGGTGACAACTATCAAGGATCGTGAGAGCGTAGATGTTAATACGGGTGATAGAATTGTGATAGAGGGTCGCGATAAGATTTCCTTTACTCCTGATAATATTCTGAAAGAGATTGTCAACAAGCCTTTCGCCCAGTTTGAGACCGTTGTGGTAAACGATGGCATCGATTTCTCGGATATTGATGAGAAGTTTGCTAGAATGGAGAATGGGGTTGAGGAGGATGAAACTCCTGTAGAGGAAGCTTCTGTAGAGGAAGCTCCAGTTGATGACTCTCCTGTGGAGGAAACTCCAGTAGAGGAAGCTCCAGTTGATGATTCTCCTGTGGAGGAAACTCCAGTTGATGACTCTCCAGTAGAGGAATTTCCAGTGGAGAAAGCTCCTGTAGAAGATATGTCCCAGGTGAAAGAGGTTTCAACAGAAGAAAGTCTTGTAAAAGAGTCTTCTATGGAAGAACCAATTGCAGAGCCTCAATCTGCCGTTCCTGTGGATCCTCAACCAACCGTTTCAGTTGAAACTGAAACTGAAGATGTTCAGGAAGTTGGCAATCGTCATTTCGTCATTCCAAAGTATTTGGTAGCTATAGTGGCAGTAGTTTTCGTCTTGTTGATGGGCGCAACATTCTGGTTTGCATTTAATTATGGTAAGATGCAGGCTCAGAGGGATAGCTTGGAAAGCCAGTTGGCTATGGCGAAAAAGCAAGCGAAAGCTTCCCCTGTAAAAAAGGCAGTGAAGAAAGTAGAGGTTGACAGTGCTCAACTTGTCATGCAAGAAAAGGCAAGGGAAGACAGCATCAGAATGGCTCAGTCTAGTAATGCCATCAAGATTGCCGAAGAGTCTGAGAATAAGGAAATTCAGAAGTCATCCCAAGAGGGAAGTTCCAATAATTCGACTAAGAATTTGGAAACTTCTAACAATTCGACCAAGAGTCAGGATGCCCAACTTCATTATAATAATGACGTGAGAGTTCGGACGGGTGCCTATCGAATTGTGGGCGTTGATAAGACGATAACAGTGAAGGCTGGGCAGACGATGACGAGTCTTAGCAAGCGTTACTTGGGCGAAGGCATGGAATGTTATATTGAAGCCCTCAATGGTTGCAAGGTCGTCAAGGAAGGACAGAAACTTAAGATTCCTAAATTGGCGTTGAAGAAAAAGAAGTAAGACAGAAAGCCCAGGGCGGTTGCCCTGGGCTTTTTGTCTATGGATAAATTTCAATGTGACTGCTGCCAGAGTTGCCATTCTTGATAATCCTGATCTGTGTGGTGATGCGCTCGCTCATCGTGTCGGTATGACTGATGACACCCACCTTCTTGCCTTGCGAGCTTTGCAGCATGGCGAGGGAGTCGATGACTGTGGCAAGGGTATCGGGGTCGAGTGTTCCGAAGCCCTCGTCGATGAACAGGTTCTCGAAGGAGATGTTGCGTGACGACAACGCCGACAAGCCCAACGCCAGACCTAAGCTCACGATGAAGGTCTCACCGCCCGATAGGGAAGTGGTGTCTCGGATGTCGTCGGCACGGTCATGGTCGATGACTCTGATGCCCAACGAATGTTTCACCTGCTGTAACTCATAGCGGCTGTTGAACTTCCTGATTTCCTGGTTGGCATGCTCGATCAGGAAACTGAGCGTGTAGCACTGGGCTATCTTTCGCAGCGTCTTGCCATCCGCACCGATGGCATCGGTGATGGCGGTCCAGTCATCCCTTTCTTGTGTCACAAGTCTCAGAGCCTCAGCCTTGTCGCCGAGTTGCTTGATGGCTTCCTGGTGGTTTTGCAGCTTGGCGTTGGCGGCAATCAATTCGCTTCGCTGGCTTCTTGCTTGGATTTCCTGTTGAGCAGCCAAGAGTTCTTCACGAGACTTGGCAGGCTGATGAGCCAGATGCTCCTCGTGGGCCTTGACGGCACTTTGGTAGAGGGCGGTAGTCGAAGCCACGGCTTTCTCCTTCTCGTCCTTTTCTCGGCGAATGGCGTTCCAGTCTTCGCAGGAATGAAGCATCTCCTCGATTGTATTTCGGGTGATGAATCTTTGTTCGATGAATTCATCGAAGCTATCTTTTCCCTCAGAAACCTTTCTTTCGAAGTCGTTTCCTACTAATCTCATTTCTTCGAGCTTCTTATTGTATTCTTCAATCCAAAGATTCAGTTCCGTTTCTTTCGATAGCAGATTCTCCTTTGACATCTTGTTTTGAGTCAGCAAGGCTTGGTGCGAACCTTTCCATTTGGCGAGTTCGGCTTGCAGTTTGTTGATGCACTCTTTCTGGCTATCTACCGCTTTCGTCGCCACATCCTTGGCAGAAGTGAGACGTTTCTCGGCGGCATCAGGCTCCTCGCCATTCAGTATCTGCTTGTATTGCGTCTGCAAATTCTCCATTTCCTTTTGGGCGTTGCCCCATGCTTGGTTTGCTTTCTCGTAAGCCTCAGTTTTGCTCTTTTGCTGCGAAACAAGGTTGGCTGTAAGTGCCTTTTGCTCAGCAAGTCTTGTGGTGCAGCTTGAAGCGTTTTCTTGAACTTTGTTCCATAAGGCTGATGCCTTGCTTTCGTAGGCAGCTTCATCCTTGATAGCCTTGTCTTTGAGCTTCGTGAGTCGCTCTATCTCTTTCTGAACTTGGTTGAACTGGTTCAGCTTGCTGGTTGCCTCCTTCGCCTTAGATTCATAGATAGGCAAGAGCGATTCCAGTTCCGCCTTCACCTTCGGAATCTTCGGGTACTGGGCGATGAGCGCCTGCCATTCCTCTTCGTAGTTGGCGATTTCGCCCACGAGCTTTTCCTGTTGTTTCTTAAGTGTGCTTACCTCGCCGTCGTTCAGCTTTCTTTCGCCCGAAAGGTCTTTCTCCTGTTTCTGCTGCTGTTTGAGCAGCATTTCCTTGGATTGCAACAGTTGCGAGAGTTCCGTGGTAACTTCCTCCAATTGCTTGTTGTTGGTATGGTAGGGGTGGGAGGTGCTGCCGCATAGCGGACATGGTTTGCCTTCCACGAGGTTAGCACGGTGCATCTCCCATCGCTCGCTCACCATCAGCGTGTATGATTTCTGTAAAGTTTGGGTTTCTTTCTCCAATGCTTCGATAGTCAACTTGCCCAGGGCTTCTTCTATCTCGGCATTTCGCTTGCCCAAGATTGCGACTCTTTCCTCGTTCTTCTTCCTCTCTTCTGTGGCAGAGTCGAGGTGAGCTACCACCTTGATGGCATGCTCTACATCCAACAGCTTCTTGTCGGCTGTCGATTTGCTGGTCTGTAGTTCCTCAATGTTTTGTCCGTCGATCTTGCCCTTTTCTGCCTCCCAAGCCTTCTCTGCTTTTTGGGTCGCCTCGGATAGCGTCTGCTTCTGTTTGGCAATCTCATCCTGTGTCGCTTTGAGTTCAAGGTTTGCTTTCTTGGTCTCGGCTTCCCATTTTTGGATGTTTCGGGCGTTGTCGTTTACGTCTTTTTGAGCGGATAGGCATTCTTTCTGAGCCAAGTCCTGAGTCTCTTTCTTTTCTTTCAGATTAGGAGTTGCCGCCTCTATTTTGGTTTTCAAAGCCCTCGCTTCAGCGATGATTGGCAAGGTCTTGTCAAGTTGTTCTTGTGCCTTGGTCACCACTTCTTTCAGTGTCTCCAGTTTTCGCTCAGCCTCTTGGCAGGCGACTTCCTTGACTCTCATGTTTTCTTGCGATTTCAGAATCTCGTCTTCCTGTTTGCGGATGCTTTGAGCATGTCGCTCTACTTCCTGTAGGATGCTCATGGCAGGAAGTACATCATCGTGCAGTTGGAGACGAAGAGTCTGCTCTTGCATATTCTTGACGGCATCTAATGATCGTTCCATATCTGCTTGTAAGATAGTGATTTGCTGCGTTTGCTTATCGCTTTCCTCATACCATTGCAGTTCCTTTGAGAGAACTTGTAATTGAGATTCGATTTCCTTCTCCGCCTTTTCCAGACGAGCGATTTCCTCTTGCAGTAGGGTGAGCTCCTCTTCGTTCAGCAAGTTCTGCTTCACAGCCTCTACAGAAGCCGCCATCTGGTTGTAGGCATCCACCGCCTGGTCTTTCGACTTCTTGATTTCCGAAGCGATGTGCGAGTAAGTTTCCTCACATCCGATGAGTTTTTCTAATAGCTCGTACCTCTCGTTTTCCTTAGCCGTGAGGAAATTGGCGAAGGAACCTTGGGCGATAAGCACTGTGCGGAGGAACTGGTCGTAATCGAGACCGATGATGTTAGGAAGCTCATTCCAGTCGGCGATTTCCTCACTAACCAAGTCTCTATTTCGATTGATTTTGTAGAGGAAAGTCTTGGCGTTCTCGTATCTCACCCTTTGGAATCTGACGTGCCATTCCGCACGGTAGATGGTGCCGTTGTTGGCGAGGAAGGTAAGTTTGCTATAACCTTCTTTCTTTCCACGAGTCAGGATGTTGCGGCTGTCGGTAGGAGCCAGGCGGTTGCTCTCGCTCGCATCGGCGGCACCGAATATCTCGATGCTTTGGTTCTTGTCGCCTTTCTTTCGGGGATAGCGGGGCGCGCGGTTGTAGAGGGCAAGACAGATGGCGTCGAGCAAGGTGGATTTGCCACTGCCCGTCGGACCCACGATGCTGAAGATGGTGCTCTCGCCCAAGGCACCTTCCTCAAAGTTGATGACCTCGCCGCCTTGCTTGTCAAGGGATGCGAGGTTAAGTATTTCGAGTTGTAGGAATTTCATAATGACAGTTTCATAATGACAGTTTTGTTAATAAGTCGGACAGCATTTTCTCCTGTCTTTCGTTCATCGGAGCGTTGTGCTTGATGGCGAAGGCTTCCTTCAGTGTATCGAGAGGCGGACGGTTGACGATGTCCTCGATGCTGGTGATACGTTCCGAGCCTTGGATGGTGGAGAGGTCGAGTTGCGGAATGATGCGCTGAATCTTGCAGAGCACGGCATCCTTTTCGTTGACGAGTCTTTCCAGTTCCTTGATGTCGTCGTTGGAAAGTTTCTCCTGTTTCACCTTCAGCATCACGTAGTCGAAGTGGTCGCTCAGTTCGCCATTGTCTCTGCCGGAAAGTTCGCCGTTCACTCTTTCTGAGAGTTCGGTATTGATGAGCTTCTGCCATTTTTTGAAGGTCAGTTCCTCCTCGCCCTTGGGCAGGATGCGAAGGGCGTGCTGAGGCTTGTATTCCAGAAAATCGACTTGAATGCTCATAGGAGAATCTTTTCCTTCGCAGTTGTCACAGTCCTTCTCATCCTTGATGGTGATAAGGTCTATTCCGTGTGTATAGTCTTTTTCTGCGAACGACATCGAGAGTACGCTCCCTGTGTATCTTGCCCAGTCGGTATTCCAGATATGCTGTCGCTTATGGATGTGTCCGCAGGTCATGTAGTCGGGGTGGTCGGTCCATCCCTCCAAATCCACTTCCTCTTGACCGCCGATGATGATTTTCTCGCTGGCATCCTGCTTGGCTATGTCCGAGCCTTTGGCGTACATGTGAGCCATCATGATGCACTTCTTGCCAGGATGTTTCTTTCGAGCCACTGCCGTCAACTCTCTCAGGAAGTCGTTGACACCTTGCGAATAATTGGCGTTCTGCACCACGTCGCTCCTGAGGAAAGGTACGGCGATGACGACGACTTCCTCTCCCTTCTCATTGGTCACAGGGATGATGAGATCATCAAAGGAATAAATCCAATTGGGTTGTTGCCAAATCTTCCGGATGTTTCCTCTGATTTCCACGTGGTATCGGGTGAGCAGCGGGCGAGGAGCCTCCAGACGGCTTGCGGAATCGTGGTTGCCAGCCGTGATGATGACTTGCATGTGAGGGCACAGTTGGGTGGCATCGGCAAGGAACTCGTAATATACGGTCTGTGCCGCTGCCGATGGATTTCCGTTGTCGAAGATGTCTCCTGCCACGAGGAGCGCATCGGGCTTCTGTTCTGCGATTTGCTGCAGAAGCCACTTTAGAAAATGCTTGTGTTCTGGCAGACGGTCGTTTCCATGAAACAGGTTGCCCAGGTGCCAGTCGCTGGTTGCTAATATCTTCATACTCGTATTGTCTCTTTTGATGATGCCTCTTGATAGAGCTTCTTTTGTCATGTTGTGTAAGCCTTTCATGACGCTTATAGACCACAAAGTTAGTACATTTATTTGTGATAAGCAAAAGATTTGCTTGAAAAAGTGATAATTCTTGGGAAAAGTCTTGGTTATTACAGGATAAAAATGTATCTTTGCCCTTAAGAAAACTTCGTTTGGCAGTGTTGAATGTCGGTTCAATAGTGTTGAATGTGCGTTCGGTAGTGTTGAATGTCGGTTTAGCACTGTTGAACGAAGTTTTCTTAAGGGTTAAAAAACTTTTGCTTCTGCTTATATCGTCTTTTAATACGAGCAGTGCTACCAACTAAATCATTAATCTAAACAAGAAGGAAAGGAAAGTAAAATGGCTAAGTACAAATTGCAAGAGATGGCTGATGTGCATAATACGGGTAAGCGAAAGGTCTATCCCAAGATGGTGACCAATCGCACTCTTTCCAGAAAAGAGTTCATCGAGAAAATGCAATTCTATCATCGTGGCATCTCGCCCAGCACCACTGAGGCTGTGCTGATGGATGTGGAGGATATGCTCATTCGCATGCTCTCCATGGGGTACAATGTGAATCTCGAAGGTCTCGGCACCTTCTCCCTGTCACTCGGCTTCGAGGACAACAAGCCTACGGAGATGCAAGGTGACGATGACAAGATGACGTATCGCAAGGTGGGGGTGAGGGATGTCAACTTCAGTGCTTCCCCCGAATTGGTAAAGGCATTGAAGCGAGAGACTGATAGCGACTTGGAGCGAGACATGAGTGGCGTGAAGGTCATCCGCAAGCAACTCTATTCCAAGGAAGAACGCATCGCCCGTGCCCTGAAAGTGATAGAGGATAATGGCGTGCTCACCCTCGGCGATTATGCCTACATCAACAATCTGAGCCGCACCGCCGCCTCGCTCGAACTGAAAGCGATTACAACCGAA
The DNA here is from genome assembly GCA_002451555.1 of Candidatus Segatella albertsiae. Taxonomy (GTDB): domain Bacteria; phylum Bacteroidota; class Bacteroidia; order Bacteroidales; family Bacteroidaceae; genus Prevotella; species Prevotella albertsiae. The sequence continues at coordinate 19,625 of DKCU01000045.1, read as the reverse complement.
GAGGCTTCGCCTATTCAGTCGAAAGGAAGCGGCAGCCATAAGGTGTGGGTGAAGCGGAAAGAGTGATTCCATCAATAATTGTGGAATGATTTTATTCGAAATATGAAACGATGAGCAAGAATTTCTTAGATTTTCTTGCTCATCCCGATACTTTTTCGTATTTTTTCGGCAGTAAACTAAAGGATAGAGTTATGACGACAGTAACAAGGGAACATCTTGAAGAAGAGGTACTAAGGACGATACGGCAAAAAGCTGTGTCGATTATGCCGAAAGATGCTAAGGTGATTCTATTCGGGTCAAGAGCCCGTAAGGATGCCAAGGCAGATTCCGACTGGGACATCCTTGTGCTTTTGAACAAGGATAAGATCGTAGAGCAAGACCATGACGATTATACCTATCCGTTTTGGGAACTTGGTTGGCAAATCAACCAGATGATTCATCCGATTGTATATTCGATGAAAGACTGGCAGAGCAAGAAAGGCAGTCCTTTCTTTGATAATGTAGAGAGGGAAGGGGTGGTGATATGTTAGAAAGACAACAGCGTAGAGATCTTGTAAACTATAGGATGGAAAAAGCTTATAAGAGTTTTGAGGAAGCAAAAGGGGTGGCACGACTGAAGTATTGGAACCATATTTTGAGAAGGTGGAGCAGTTTATCAAAGATATGGAATCTTTGATTACACATAAGTAAGTTTCTTTGAGAAAAATAAACAAATATGATTGGGATGCGCAAGAATTTCCTTGATTTTCTTGCGCATCCCATTTCTTTTTATTACCCACTGTTGATGTAAGGGTATAGAATTCCGCCATGAAGAGCCGAGAAGATGCCTTCCATCTGTTGGGATGTCGGTGGCGCAGTACATGCCGAGCAGGTACTCCAGCACATAGTTGGGCACGTTGGCTCCCTCCTTGATGAGCTTGGTTAAGTCCTTTCTCACCACCTTGCCGTCGGTCATTATTGTTATATATTTATACTTTTTGTAAATGTTTTATACTTTATAGTTATAATATCTTAATATTCTCTTTCTAATTTTGTCAGTTTAGACTAAAATTAGTACTTTTGCAAATGCTAGTACCCGCCAAGCCTCTCAACGATGCTCAAATGTGCGGGTCGTTTTATTTTTATACATTAACAATCTTATCCATTCCTTAATGAACCATTTAATTCCATTTCTTAAGGAATACCAACATGCAGATGATCTTGTCCGATTACTCTTGGCAAGAGGTCTTGCTATTGATTATCCCTTTAAAGCAGAACAATATCTGAAGACGATTAGTTATTATCGCCTTTCTGCTTATATGCACCCATTGCTTCAAGTTCCAAAGTCTGCCAATATTTTTAAACCAGATTCTAACTTTAGACAGGTGATGATGCTGTATCGCTTCGATAAGAAACTTCGTCTATTCATTTTCAATGAAATAGAGAAGATAGAAATAGCTCTTCGTACAGCAATCGTCGACGAATGTATTTCTGCTTTTAATGATAACTTTTGGATGACAAATGCAATACATTTTGTTGATTCCAATAAGTTTCAAAAAACTCAGTGCCTAATCTCTCATGAAATAGAGAAATCTCATGAGGAATTTATCATTCATTTTAAGCAAACTTATTCCAATCCATATCCTCCAGCTTGGATACTAGCAGAACTTCTTCCTTTGGGTGTAATTGTCAACATATTCTATAATCTAAAGAATACTCAAATACAAAAACGTGTTGCATTACGCTTTGGGTTGCAACTTCGTGTTTTTAATTCTTGGTTGACCATTATTACATTGACAAGAAACGCTTGTTGTCATCATGCTAGAGTCTGGAATAAACAAAATACAATGTTGCCTATGATTCCTCGTAGGACAACTCATGCATGGATTACTCTTCCTGCCAATCCATTGCGTATTTATTATAACCTCTGTATCATCAAGTACTTTTTGGATTCTATTTCACCCAACAATGATATGGGGCAGAAGTTGAGAGACTTGTTGGCTGCATTTCCTCTAGTCGATCCTGCTGCGATGGGATTTCCTGAAGGATGGGAGAGTGAAGAACTTTGGAGGCAAAACTAACCCCAATAGTTTGAGCAAGCTCAGGGACTATTGGGAATCAACGCTGCAGAGCTACAACAAATAATTGTAAATAGCAAGAGAATAGATGATAATTTTATTGGGATGAGCAAGAATTTCCTTGATTTTCTTGCTCATCCCAATTCTTTTTATTACCTTTGCCGATGTCTTGCTGTGGATGGCAGGCAATGGGTTGCCGACCGATCAAAGTCCATGGCTTGGCCTATTTTAAATTGAAAGACGTGTACTGACGTTTTCTTCTGTTCAATTGAAATCTGGTAAATTTCGAATATGAAAAGCAGAGGGAGGCAGCGGTGGGCGTCTACCCACTGTGTAATATATACACATGGCACAGGTGTACCCTTTCATGTAGAGAGGGTACGCTTTGTGCTATTCTATATATGCAGGTTTGGCGTAGGTGTCTATTGCTTCTGTCCTTGTTTTCATAGGTTTACCAGAGCCTCAATTGACAGGGACAATATAGAAGTAATATGATTCCTATGCCTTTCTTTTTATCATAGCAATCCAAAACATAAACAATCTTCTCTGCTTAGGGAGTCGGTGGAGTACTTGATAAAAGAGTAGGGGAACCGATATGGCGAAGAAAATAGACTTGAAAGCATTGCGCGCGCAGATTGCGGAATTGGCAATCGACAAGGACTTGAAGCATCAGTTGCTGGAGGCAATCGAGGAAAGACCGCATTATGGACTTGTATGGGAAGAAAGCTCAGAAGAGGCTTGGGATGCTATGCAAGACCAACTTCCTGTTTTTGTCGAGGATGCAACCAAACGTTTGGATGCCGCACCAGCGGGTTCGCCTAATCATGTAATCATTGAGGGAGACAACCTCAATGCGCTTGCCGCCCTTTCTTATTCTCATGCAGGGAAGATAGATGTTATTTACATCGATCCTCCTTACAATACGGGAAAGGATGGTTTTACGTACAATGATAGGATTGTGTCTAATGAAGACGATTATCGTTTTTCAAAATGGCTTTCATTTATGAAACGTAGATTGAAGTTAGCCAAGCATTTGTTAAGTGATACTGGTGTGCTTTTCATAAGTATAGATGAGTATAGCTTTGCTCAATTGAAACTTCTATGTGATGAGATATTTGAAAGTAGTTCTAATCCTGATAATTGGAATTATTTATCGACTTTAATTTGGAATAAACAACATTCTCAGCAACAGGGTATTTTTAAGAAATATCATGAATATGTATTTGTGTATGCTAAATGTGCAAAGAATGTTTCTAAGGTTTTATCAACTGCAGATGGAGTGATTGAGGCTGGTGCAATGAAGAAGATTTCTACCAAAAATCCAGCTTCCGATTTCTCTTTTCCTTCTGGAGTTAGATTTGAGGCTCCTGATGGAACAAGACTGCAAGGGTGGTACGGTGATAGTGAAAAGGTAGAAGTAGTAGAAGGTGTCTTAGAGGCAGAAGGAGGAAAAACGAAATATCCTGTCACTTTAAAGGCGGGTTGGACACAAAAAAAACAAATGCAATCTTGGTTCAATGGTTATGAAACTATTGATACGAAAGGGCAGCAAGTTATAGAATTTTTCTTTAATTCTAAAGGTAAGGTTAAATGCCGAAAAGTTAGAGGTGCGGTTACGCCATGCTCTTTATTACCTGAATTTGGAATGGGAAGTGAACAGACTGCTCATTTGGTGGACATATTGAGGGAAAAGGACAAATTCTCTAATCCTAAGCCTGTAGATATGATAGAGTTATTTATAGAATGGTTTTGTCCTAAAGATGGTTACGTTCTAGATTTTTTTGCTGGTTCTGGCACGACTCTAGAATCAACAATGAAATTAAATCAAAAGGATGGCGGTCATCGTAAATGTATTCTAGTACAAGGTATAGAAAAAGATAGCAATGGTATAGATAAACGTATATGTGAGGAAGTAACCTATGAGCGAAACAAGCGAGTAATACAAGGCTATACGACGCTAAAGGGTAAACAAGTAGCTGGTTTGACAAACAACATACTGCGTTATTATAAGACAGCTTTTGTATCGCGTTCAATGAATTATCGCAATCAGCACATATTGATGTCTTCCCTCGTAGATCTCCTTTGCATCAAGAACGACATTTACCAAGAGCAAGAGACCTTCGGTGGAAAGAGATTCAAGAAAAGCGTGTTGCGATACTTCAAGGATGAGGCTGGACAGATGTTGGTAATCCTCAATGAAAATGTAGTCAGCACCATCGTCCCGATGATAGCTGAGGTTGCGACCAAGCAGCATCCTTTGAAGGTTTACGTTTATGCCGATGGGCCTTATGCCTACGACGATGAGTTCAAGTCTGTGCTACCAGTCATCGACCTTTGCGCCCTGCCTGATGCCTTCTTGCAAGCCTTGAATGACAAGGATATCTTGCCTGAGGAGAAAGTGAGCGAGGCGGCTATCGCCGAATTCAATCAAAACCAAGAAATCGCCGAGCTAGACAAGGAGGCTGTGGCGGAAGCGCTTGAAGATGATTACGATTATCACGCTGAGCCAGAATCTGATAGCGAACTGGAATCTGATAACGAATCGGAAACTGATGGCGATACACAAGAACAAGAAGAACTAATTCTCACAAACGAACAATAGGAGGTAACGACGATGATAGAATTACGAGATTATCAAAAGAAAGCGGTGCGTGACTTGAAGCAGCGTATGATAGAGATGCTCAACGACCCTGACGACCGCCAGCGACTGATATTCAAGGCTCCTACGGGAGCAGGAAAGACGGTGATGGTGAGCACCTTGCTCGACGAACTGACTCGTGACCTCCCGATGAATGGCGAGTGCCGTTATTCGAGGGTGGCTTGGGTATGGATTGCCCCTAACAAGTTGCACCAGCAGAGTTATCGCTCCATGCGCAACTTCTTTAGCGAGCGTCGCTCCCTGCGCCCTGTGATGTTTGACGAGTGCGACCATCTCGACGG
>DKCU01000045.1:12499-14497 GCA_002451555.1 Candidatus Segatella albertsiae | reverse complement strand
GAGCAAAATCGCACGCTCTATGAGTTGATACGCAAGACCAAGATAGAGCAACACTTGCCAGTGGTGGTCATCATAGACGAGGAACACATGTTTGCCGGGCGCAATGCCAAGAAGAGCGAGCTCGTGCTGCAAGCCATCCAACCCCATATCGAACTGCGAGTATCGGCAACGCCAGTGACCCAAAGTTACAATGCCTTGGTGGTGAAGCGCCAGGATGTCATCAATGAGGAGATGATCAAGAAAGGTATCGAACTGAACCCGAACGTGAAGAGTAGCAAGGAGCAGTCGGAACTGACCGTGAACCAACGTCTCTTGAAGAAAGCCCTCGAAAAGCGCAAGGAGCTAGCTGAGGCTTACAAGGAATATGGCATCAACCCCTTGTTGCTCATTCAGTTGCCTAACGATAGCAGCGAGTCGATGTCTTCTAAGGACAAGACGATAGCCGAGGAGATGCAAGCCTATCTGGAACAGGTGTGCGACATCAGTGTGGCTAACGGAAGGCTTGCCGTATGGCTCTCCAAGGACAAGTCGCCCAATCTCCAGAATATCACTCGTCCCGACGACATCACCGAGGTGTTGCTCTTCAAGCAAGCCATCGCCTTGGGTTGGGACTGTCCTCGTGCCTCCGTCTTGTTGATATTTCGAGAATTGCAGAGCATGACTTTTACTACGCAGACCGTAGGTAGAATCCTCCGTATGCCCGAACAGCACTTCTATCAGAACGACGCTTTGAACTACGGCTACGTATATACCGACCTCTCGGCGGACATGATTAGCATCGTGGGTGATGACATGAACTATATCAGTACCCTCTATGCCAACCGAAAGAAAGACTTGCAGAACATCTCGCTCCTCTCGTCTTATGCCGACAAGCACGGAGCCGTGAGAAACCGTTTGGGCTCGCAGTTCCGCAGTATCTTCTATCAAACGATGGAGCAGGAGTGGGAACAGAACCCACTGCTGTTGTTCTCGGCGGAAGACTTCTTCGAGGACGATGGCGAGACAGAAAGCGAAGAGGAGACAGAGAAGAAAGAAGCGGAACTGGATGCTAAGGTCAAATTGAACCGATATAATGCCAAGCGACATGGTGTGCAGACCGATGTGTCACGCATCTTGGTCGCCATCCCGAAGGACACGCCACTGACAGGCGATTCGGGCATTGTGGAGATAACCGATAAGGCAAGGTTGGCGCTCAACGCCACCGAACTGAGAAATCTCTTCACAATGTTCTGCCGCAAGAATGTGGGAAACTTCTCCAAGTTTGACAGTACGCCAGTTTTGGAAGGAGCCATTGAGAGTGCCTTGGAGGAATACTTGAATGTCTTTGAGGGCGATGTGCCGAAGGTGGTGCTCTACCACCAGAACCGTCCTCGTTTCGAGGAACTGATTCGCAAGGCGTTGGTGAAGTATGAGCATACGATGAAGAAGCAAAACCAAGATGCTGCCGTGCAATATCAGCAATCAGTATGGCAAGTACCAGAGACTCGTCTCTACAATGCTGCCATGGTGAGAACGACGGAAGGTGAAATCTTCAACCATGCCCTCTATCCTTACTTCGAGGAACTGAAGGCATCGAACCCAGAACGAGAGTTCGCCCGCTGGCTGGACGACAAGATGGAGTATGTGGATTGGTGGTATAAGAATGGCAATGAGGGCAAGCAGCACTTTGCCGTGCCATACACCGATTCGGGTGACAGAAAGCGATGCTTCTATGTCGATTTCATCATCCGATTGAAGTCGGGTACCATCTGCCTCTTCGACACCAAGACCAAGGGCAGCGATGAGGATGCGCCAGAGAAGAACAATGCCTTGATGCAATACATCAACGACTACCAAGCTAAGGGCAAGAAGATAGTGGGTGGTGTGCTCATCAAGGACGAGGGCACGAGCAACTGGTATTATCCTGGTGGCATCATCCAAGACACAGACAATATCGACGGTTGGTCGGCGTTGCATTTGGAATCCCTATAATCCTCGGTAGGCAGTACTATATATAAT
>DKCU01000045.1:0-12427 GCA_002451555.1 Candidatus Segatella albertsiae | reverse complement strand
TAAGGTGTAACTATATAATGAAGGTATGAAGAAAAGCCTGGACAGAACATTTCTCAATTATGGTATCCGGCAGGAGGATATGCAGCTCATCGAGAGTGCTTGCCAGTCGGAAGGCATCGATGCAGACTGGTTCAAGGACTGCATCCTGAAGCCTTTCCATGATGAGCGTAATAATCAGAACGAGCCGAACTTGGAGGATAAGAAGGTGACGAGAATCCTCAAGAAGGCTCTTAAGGAAATCAAGAAGTGATTGAAGTAATCGAGTAATCATGAAATAATCGAGAAGTCATGAAACTAAAGTGTATCAAAATAGAGAATTACAAGACTTACCGCAACCTGGACTTGAACCTGGAGGTGACGGCTGATAGACCTATCATCTTGATTGGCGGTGCCAATGGTTGCGGTAAGACAACACTCTTCGATGCCATCTACCATGCGCTCTATGGATTGAAGATAACCAACAAGCGGCAGTTTGAGGAAATCTTCAATTCGGGCGTGAAGAACGAATGTGGTATCGAGGGCAAGAGCATCAAGCTGGAGATAACTTTCTCTGGCGTGGTCTTGGGACAGGAGACTCCTTATCGCCTTTGCCGTGCTTATCTCTTTTCGGGAGGTAGGGTGCTGGAGAGTGTGGAACTCAATATGAATGGCAACAAATATACTTATGGCTCTGGCTCTACGGCTATTCAGCGCAGTACCAATGAAGCCATCGTCAACAAGATTATCTCTGCCAATCTGCCAGCGGAATTGAGCAACTACTTCTTGTTTGATGCGATGAAGACCTCCGACCTCGTGAAGGAAGAGCAAATCAACAAGCTCATCATGAAGAACATCAACTCGGTGATGGGCTTCAATAAATACACCCAGTTGGAAAACGCTGCCTCCACTTATCTTGCCGAGAAGAAAGCCGAGCGGTTGGAGAATGAAAACCTCCGTGCTGAATACACGAAGTTGACCAAGCAGAAGGTGGAGATGGAAAAGGAATTGGCAGGGCTCAACGATGAATATAACGAGGCGTTGAACTATGCCAACGACCATAAGCAGCAATATGAGCAACTGAAGGATGGAAGAAACTCCGATGAGGTGATTCGTGACAAGATGCGTCAAATAGAGGAGAGCATCAACGGTTATCATGCCAAGGAGAAGGATTATCGCCAAGATGCTGAGGCTGTATCCAAGGAATTGGAGTTAAAAGTCTTCATGCCGAAACTCGCCAATGTCATCAGCACCGAGGTGGAACTCATCCTGAACGAGAAGGAAGAGGTGGCTTCGGCTAGAGGAAATGTGCTCAACGACCAACAGATAGAGAAGATAACCCAGGAGGTGGTGCGACTCATCGAAGAGAAATATCCGCAAATAGGCGAGGTGCCTATCTCGGAGATTGTCACCGAAATCAAGAGGGCTCAAGATGACAGTGAGGAATGCAACGACAAGTATGGATATCTGAGTGATAAGGATACGGCTGTATTGAAGAATCTCGTGCAGCAGTCTTATTCCAATCCTTACCTTGCCTTGGGCGAGCGACGTGAGAACTTGAATCTCGAATTGGAAGAGATGCCGAAGAAAATGGAGCAGTTGGAGGAATACAAGCGTGCCTTGTCGGGCAGCGACTATAGTATCATCGAACTTTATGAAGCCAATGACCGCAAGATAGGTGAACTAAAGACGAAGATGGCTGACAAGAAGACTGCCATCAAGGAACTGGAAAAGAAAATCTCTACTTACGACTATGATATGCCGCAAGTGCCAGACCCACAATATGATATGCTCTGTAAGTTGCCAAACTTCTTCAAGGCTTTGTCACGTAAGTTGTTGCAAGCCAAGAAAGCCAATATCGAGCGTATGATGAAGGAGCAGTTGAACATCAACTTGGTGATTTATGCAGGCTACATCGGTAGGGTGGAGCTGTCTGCAAACGACTCTGACGAAATCTCTTTCAAGATGTTCCATAAGAATGGTAACGAGATATATCTGAGCCAGTTGAACGCTGGTGCCAAGCAAACTGTGATGCAGGTATTGTTGAAGGTGCTGTATGAGTTGGGCGATTACGATCCACCTGTGATGATAGACACCGTGATGGGTGTGCTCGACAAGGAAAGCCGTGAGGTCATCATCAACCGATACTTCCCAGATTTGGCTCACCAAACCATCTTGCTCAGTACCGACACGGAGATAACTACCGAGACCGACTTCAAGAAAATCGTGGCATACGTGGCAAGAACCTATACCTTGCATCGTGACCAGGAACAGCAATGTACCACCGTGAGCGAGGATTACTTCGGATTACAAATTTATGATTTCTAAGTTATGAACGTACAATATATACAGTTGGAAGGAATGAGAATCCTGGAAGGGACTCATGAGCAGTTGGAGGAGGTGAAGTATGCCATCGAGCAACATCTGAATCTTTCCGACTATTCGGATGATGTAAGACCTGTGGTACTGAACTTTACCACCGTGATGCGTATCTGTCTGTTGGTGGGATTGAGTGACAAGGCTCCAAGAAGCAGGGCGAAGGTGGAAGAGCTGCAGACATCGGCAGGAATGCAACCATTAGGCAATTCCTTCTTTACGAAGTCGAATATCAAGGACGTGTTCGTCGCTCTCATCAAGATGAGATATTGTGACGTGGATGCCGATTGGCAAAACTCTACCTTCTTGAGTAAGGTTCTCTATAGCGAGATGATGAGAGGCAAGCAAGTTTTGATGCAAGAAGGTGGCATCGACGAATGGTTGCACTATAGTCCGTTGAGAGGTGGCAAGTCGCTGATGGACATTCCTGAGTTGAACCTTTACATCGGTCAATATGAGGATGGTATGGACGCTGCCCTTGACATCAACAGCACTGCCATCGCCAATACGCAGATATTGGTAGCTGGTACGACAGGTTCGGGTAAGTCTAATCTTTTGGCAGTTCTCATCAATCAAATCAGAATGGCTTCGGCTGACACTTACTATCCAGTAAACTTCCTCTTGTTCGACTACAAGGGAGAGTTCTCCGATCCAGCCCATGCCGACTGGCTCGCCAAGTTTGCCACAGATTCATCGGCTGTCTTGAATCCGATGGAGAAGCCGTTGCCTTTTACGCCTTTCAAGGACTTCACGGGCAGGCCTATCAATGAAATCCACTTGTATTCCACGACCTTGGCAAATGCCATCTGCGCCATATCTTCTGCCAAGATAGGAGCGCTGATGGACAACCGACTGAGCGAGGCCATCATCAATGCTTACAAGGCGAAGAATCAAAAGCCCATCACTTTTCAGGAAGTATTCGACCATTATACGATGCTGATGCCTGAGAAGAAGCGAGATGATATGGATAGTGTGAAGTCTGTGTTGAGCCAGTTGATACGCAACAACATTTTTTCGGAGGAAGACCATATAGACTTGGTAAAAGGTTGCTATATCATCAATCTCGGACAATTTGAGAAGGATGGCATCATGGCGAGAGCCATCGTCTATTTTGTGATTTCCAAATTGAACAACATCTATGAACAATTGCTGCCACAAGCTGTAAACGACGAGAGGGTAGAACTTCGTCATTTCACCATCATCGATGAGGCTCACTATATGCTTGGGTTTGAGAACAAGCCGTTGCAAAACTTGATTGCTGTGGGCAGAAACAAGGGCATGAGCATCATCCTCGCCACCCAGAACATGGACTCGTTCAAGAGCAAGCACTTCGACTTTTACGCCAATGCGCAGTATCCGCTCATCATGAAACAGCAACAGCAGAATGATGGCGTTTTGAAAGACTTGTTTGGCGTAAGCGGAATGGCTTTGCAGGAATTGAAGCAAGCGATAGCGGGATTGCAGAAAGGTGAGTTGATAACCAAGGATTCGCAAGCTATGATGCTGGGTATCGGCAAGCATTGGAAGAAAATCAAGGTTACTCATTTGATTTGATGGAGGAGAGAACTTTAGATTACTATCTTGCGGCTTTAGGCAAGATGAATCGGGCAGTGATGCGGGGCGTAAAAGCTCCGCACAAGCCACTGTTGCTATTAGCAATCTTGAACTTGTATAAGCGAGGGAGCTTGGAGAACAATCATATCCAGCTTTCAGATGAACTGGTTGCTGAGTTTAAAAGATTGTGGCGAGAGTACATCGGGGAACCCAATACAAAATCGAGTGTTATCGTTGCGGAAGGCTTGGCTATGGATGTCGCCCCTCGTTATCCTTTCAAGTGCAGCATAGAGAATCCCTATTACCATTTGCAAAGTGAATCCTTTTGGAAGTTGGTCAAAAGGGAAGAGGTTGGTGATGAGAAGAAATATTATTCGAGTGTCAAGGCATTACGCACTGACTTTGCTTATGCAGAGATAGACCAAGAGTTGTTTGAGTTTATGTGTCATCAAGAATCAGCAATCGTGATAGAAGATAAACTTCAGGAACTCTTGCAAAATTAGAAAAACATACTCCAGAAAAAGGTGAAGGGTGGTGAAGGGTGGGTGAAGGGGCATCTAGCACCCTTCACCCCTCTAAATGCCGATAAACACAGAGGTTTTAGAGGATTTGGTGAAGGGTGAAGGGAAAATGAGCCTATTCCACTTTCTTGTTTTATAGGGAATCGGCTAGCAAATCACAAAACATCAGTCTCGTTTTTAACGGACGAGGATTCTTTTGTTGTTCTTTTCTTTCTTCTTCGCTTTTGGGAGGCTTTGTATAGAACATTTCGTCAATTTCTCTAGGGAATAAAGTTTTGAAATTGTTTTTCTCATAAAAGCGTAAAACATTGGGCTCGTTTTTGGCATCAACAATCGCAAATCTGCAGCCTGTCTTGTTAGTATCATCTATAAACCACATCTTGATAAAATCCAAAACCTCTGAGCCAATGCCTTTATTGGAAAACTTAGTTGCGACGGCTAATCTTCCCACAAGGACACCTGGATATCTGGTGAGCATTTTTTCTCTATGAGTTATTCCCCACATAGCATTACGTCTGCTGCTTGGTAAATCGTATATACGAATGCTATCATTTGATATGGTGAAGCAAGCTACTATATTCTGTGGATCGTCTTTTAATCGGAAGCAATAAGATTTTCCCATTTTATAGTGGGTATAAGTTAATGCGTCTTTGGCAAAGAATTCATCCATGTCATCATCGCCACAAACAAACGGATGACACTCGGTAAGAATGTCATCCGTTATCAAGTCTAATATGCATTTATCTTCAAGAAATCCCATACTATTAATAGTTTATGTTCGACCTTTCAAGTATTGTGCGCATAGCACGATAGCGAGGATCTTGTTTGATATCTCGCTTGGGACTAATATCATATTTGCGCTCTGTTTCGTCTGCCATTTCTTGGAACCGACGAGCCTCCTCGCCATAGAGCGTTGGTATTGCTTTTATTGCTAATGCCATAATTATTTCTCCTATCAATTATATTTGTTATTAATGTTGCTGCAAATATACGATTATAATTTGAATGGTGCAAGGAAAATGGGAGAAAAGTTTGAAAATCAACTCTTTTTAAAGTTTTTTGCTTTATTTGTTTTCTTTCACTTCCTTCCAATCCAGCACCCCTTTGCCATTCTCGTCCAGTTCTATTCCTATTCCTATCACCTGTCGCTTGTCTGCCTTGAATGGTTCCATGTATTGGCGGTCGCTGATCTGCTCGGTTGCGGCATCCTTGCCACCATTGTTGTGAAGTTTCAGCTCTATCACATAGATGTAGCGAGAGGTCTTTACTACCATGTCGATTCTGCCAGTGGAAAGCATGTGCTCTACCTCCACCTTCCAGCCAATGGCGTTGATGATGGTACTGATGATAAGGCGATAGCGCTCCTCCATATCCATGGAGGCGAGCTTCTTGTTGCTGTAAGGCACATCGGCAACGAGGGCCTTTAAGGATTTCATGGCATCATCTACCTGTCCCATGCCTATTTGACGGTATAGAAGAGATTGAAGTGACTGGATGTCACTTTCCTCTCGCATGGTCAAGGCTGGAAGCACCATATCGTAGAGCGCTTGCTTCACTTCCTCGTTAGGGAAGCCCAGAATGTAGCCGAATTCATCGTATGACTTGATGGTGAGGTAACCAGACTGGTAGAGGAACAAGGCTGCGCCGCCACCTGTAACGTCGGATAACTCTAAGGTGTTGCTCATGATTGGGTAATTCTCGAAGTCGCCTAAGTGCAACTCGGCATTGCTTACGAACTTGGGAAGAAGTGAAGTCGCTCCCGATGAAGCCCAGAAGTTGCCTAAGGTTTGGGTGTCGAGGGCATTGATGAGGCTGTATGGATTGTAGATGTCCACCATGTTGCGGCGACTGAAATGGTAGCCGTCGTAGTAATCCTTCAGTTTGTCGTGGGTTTCTTGCAATGTCCAATCATTTACCTCTGCCATCTTTTCTAGTTCTGGCTTGAAGTTGTCGCCTATCTCTTGCTCGGTGATGCCGCAGATGGTGGCATATTCTGGCAGGAAACTGATGTTGGTCAGATTGTTTAATACAGAGAAAAGGGAAATCTGAGTGAACTTGGTGATACCCGTGATGAAGACCAATCGCTCGTATTCGTCATCGGCTTTCAGAATGGCGAATACCTCTCGATAAACTTCTGTGCATTTCTCATGCTCGGGAGTTTTCCAAGAGTGCTGGAGTGGGGAATCGTATTCGTCAATGAGGATGGCTACCCCCAAACCGGTTTGCTGGTAGGCGGTCGTGATGATGGAATTGAAGCGATCGGCTAGTTTGGCGGTAGGGTCCGGAACAATCTCATATTTCTTCTCGTATTCCTTGAAACGCAAGTTTAAGTAAGAGCGCAATGTCTCGGCATTGGCTCCACCACGGCTCATGTCAAGGCGAATGACAGGATATTGCTTCCAGTCTTTCTCCAACTGCATAATCTTTAGTCCTTCAAAGAGTTCCTTCTTGCCTTCCAGATATGCAGCAAGTGTATCGACAAGTATCGACTTGCCGAATCTGCGAGGGCGGCTTAAGTAATTAAACATCTTGCCTCTGTTTACCAATTGCCAAACAATGTCGCTCTTATCAACATAGAGATAGCCTTCCTCTCTGATTACTTTGAACGATTGTATTCCTGCTGGTAATTTTCTATCCATCATATTTGCCATATCTGATTCTCTTTATTCTTTGCTTTGCAAAGATACAACTTTTATCCGAATGGCACAAAAAAAGCAAGGATATTTTTGATTTATCCTTGCTTTTCCATTTATTCTGCTCTTTCTGTATTGACTGATGCTCTATTTGGGGCATAGTCGATGCTCTATTCGAGTTTTTATCGATGCTCTATTCAAGTCTTAGTCGATGCTTTCTTCGATCGACTTCAATACGTAGTCGAGTATCTCGTCGGTGTGGCAGAGGGAGATGAAGTTGCCCTCAAACTGCGACGGACTCACGTAGATGCCGTGCTCCAGCATCTTGCGGAAGTAACGGGCGAAACGCTCCTGGTCGCTCTTCTTCGTATCCTGGAAGTTGCGCACAGGCTTGTCGTTGAAGAACATCGTGAACATGGTGCCCACGTGGTTCACCTGGATACCCTTGCCCTCCACAATCTTTTCGAGACGAGAAAGGAAGCGGTTGCTGCGCTCTTCGAGCAGCTCATAGACTCCCGGCTCGCCGAGCTGACGCAAGGTCTCGTAACCTGCTGCCATCGCCACTGGGTTGCCGCTCAAGGTTCCTGCCTGATAGACAGGACCATCTGGTGCCAACACTTTCATGATGTCAGCTCTACCTCCGAAGGCTGCGGCAGGGAAACCACCACCCACAATCTTTCCGACGGTCGTCATATCTGGCGTGATGCCGAATCGCTTCTGTGCGCCACCGTAGGAGAGGCGGAAGCCTGTGATAACCTCATCGAATATCAAGATGGCTCCGTGCTCCTTTGTCACCTTGCGGGTAGCCTCGATAAACTCACGGGTAGGAGGAACCACACCCATATTGCAAGCCACTGGCTCGATGATGAGCGCTGCCACTTTGTCGCCATTCTCTGCGAAATACTTTTCCAATGCCTCGGTGTCATTGTAAGGCAACACTACGGTGTATTGGGTGAAGCCTGCTGGTACACCAGCCGAAGAGGCGTTGTTGAGCTTAGCCACTGCCGAACCTGCGCTCACCAAGAGGTGGTCGGCATGACCATGGTAGCAGCCCTCGAACTTCACGAGGATGTCTCTGCCAGTATAGCCACGAGCCACACGGATGGCGGACATCGTAGCCTCTGTGCCACTGTTGACAAAGCGTAAGCGCTCCATGCTTGGGAACGACTCACGTACCTTTTCGGCGAGGGTGGTCTCGGCGATGGTTGGGATGCCAAAGCTACTGCCACGGAACACGGCGTCGCTTGCCGCCTTGCTCACCTTGTCATTGTTATGACCCAAGATAAAGACACCCCATGACATACAGAAGTCGATAAACTTGTTGTCGTCGATGTCGTAGATGTATGGGCCTTTTGCCTCCTTCACGAAGAGAGGGGTCGTGCCCACGCTCTTCAATGCTCTCACTGGGGAGTTGACTCCGCCAGGAATTATCTGTTTAGCCTCCTCGAAAGCGGCGGCTGATTTTACTCTTTCGTTCATCTTTAGAAATGTTGAGTGTTGAATGTTGATTGTTGACAGAATGGGTGAACGTGGGGTCATCCAATCTTGATGTTCCACTCATCAGCCTTTTCGATGATCTCCTTGGCATAATAAGTGATGATGTATTGCGCTCCGGCACGCTTGATGGCGATGAGGCTCTCGAATGCTACACGGCTCTCATCGAGATAACCGAGCTTGGCGGCAGCCTTGAGCATCGAGTACTCGCCGCTCACCTGATAAGCCACCATCGGGATGTTAGGGAAACGTTCCACGCCTCTTGCTATCATATCGAGGTAAGGCATGGCAGGCTTCACCATCGTCCAGTCGGCTCCTTCCTCGATGTCGGCTGCAATCTCTTCCAAGCCTTGATCGTGGGTGCGGAAGTCCATCTGGTAACTCTTGCGGTCGCCGAAGCTTGGGGCTGAGTCGGCTGCGTCGCGGAAAGGACCGTAGAAGGCTGAGGCATACTTGGCTGAGTAAGCCAATACCTTGCACTGCTTGTCCAAGCCACCCTCACGAAGACGGTTCTTGATGGCCTCCACCTGTCCGTCCATCATGGCTGATGGGGCAACGAAGTCGGCACCCGCCTTGGCATGTACGTAGGCTTCCTCGGCGAGGAGTGGGAGGGTAGAATCGTTATCCACGTCGTGGTCGTGCAAGAGACCGCAGTGGCCGTGGTTGGTGTATTCGCAGAGGCAGACGTCGGTGAAGACGATGATGTCCTTGCCAAACTGTGCCTTGATGGCTTTTACGGCACGGGCGATGAGGGCATCGTCGGCATAGGCGGCACTGCCTCGCTCGTCCTTCTCCTCGTCTGGGATAACTCCGAAGAGGAGCACCTTGTTGATGCCGAGGGCTTTGATTTCCTCGATGTCCTTCAAGAGGGTGTCGATGCTGAAACGGTAGATGCCTGGCATCGTGGAGATTTCCTCCTTCAGGTTCTCACCCTCCACAACGAAGTATGGGTAGATGAAGTCTGCGGCACTCAGTTTTACGTCGGCGTACTTGTCGCGAGTAGCCTGGTCTTTGCGAAATTCTCTAAATCTTTTCATAATCTATGTCGGTTTAAATGTTCTTTATTCCTTGTTTAATATTTCGTCTAGATGCGCCTGTGTGATAGGCCCACGGGTGATGAACTCCACGTTATCCGGCAGCTTGCCATAGAGCTTGATGAAGTTGTCGATGGTCGATGGAGAAGTGAAGACGATGCGCTTGAAGTGGTTGAGGTTCACTCGGCGAGGATGCTTCGGCAACACATTGTTGTAAGCCACGATGCTAGTAACGTAATAGCCCATTTCAAACAACGCTTCTGGTATATCGTCAGGGGTCAAGGAAGAGTGAGGGAAGAACACCGTAGGCATTTTATATTTTTCTATTGAAACGTAAAACCTATCATATATCACGTCTGCTTCGTCCCACCGCGATTCCTCTATTAACTTTGCGTATTTTTCATACCAACTCTTGTGACCCAGAAATCTCTCACGTTCTCTTTTAAACCATTCAATGACTCCATATCTATTATCGACATCCACCTGCTTAATGTATTGCTCCTCGATTCCTGCTTTTCTAAGAGCTTCTGTTGTTGCATCCCCAATTGAGATGAATAGACTCTGCTTATCAAGAGGAAATTCATGACAGTACGATTGTATATAATCTATGGTTGGCTTTACACTGTATTGACTAGTGAAAAGATAATAGTGGTATTCATTGAGATCATTTGGATAAATTGGCCTTTCAGGATCTATATCAGGCACCCATGTATCCTCGTACTCATCTTGATTATTGAAGTACGTAGGATAGTGGTTGATTTTAATCAGTGGCGTATAGGTATATCCAGCCTTACGCTTGCTAACAGGAGGAAGAATTCCTGTATAGAGTGTTGGTTTGATGGCGGAAGCCTGATGATGCTTCAACCCAGCCACGTTGCCGATGAGGGCGATAAGTGGAGTTGGGAGTTCTGTGAGGGCTATGCTTTCATCAGCATTCTTACCAGTAGCTGCGCTATAATTGTTAGCTGTCGCTTCTTCTCCATTTCTCAATTTCCAGAGGGTGGTCTCGAAGGCCTGCTCGTCCTTTCTGCTTACATTATAGGTAAGGAGAACGGGGGTATTGAATGCCCATCCATCCTCGTCGATGAGTTGGGTGGCGATGGCTTGCAGCTGCTTGGCTCCCATGTAATAGACCAAGGTCTCGGCATCGGGAGTGACAGGTTGTGGGGTATGTCCGCTCACCAAGGCTACGCTCGATGAGAAGTCACGATGGGTGAGACTAATCTTTTGGGAGGCTGCCAGAGCTGAGGCTGTGGTAACGCCAGGGATGACCTCCACTTGAATGAGGTTGCTCTCCAAGTACTCTATCTCCTCGCTACCATGGGCGAAGATCATCGGGTCTCCACCTTTCAGGCGAACCACGTTCTTGCCTTCTCGGGCTGCGTCGAGCAAGAGACGGTTGATGGTGGCTTGCTCCTTGTGATGATAGCCTGCTCGCTTGCCTACATATACTTTCTCAGCTTTCTTGTCTTCCAAGTAGGAAGCGTCGATGAGGTCGTCGTAGAAGATGATGTCGGCTTGGTCGATGGCTTTCGCAGCTTTGATGGTAAGGAGGTCTGGGTCGCCAGGACCGAAGCCTACCAACTGTACTTTGCCCTGCTTGTCGAGAATGCTCTGGCTGGCAAAGGCTGCTCGTAATTCTTGGGGTGTATAAATGTCTTTAGAATTCTTCACTCTTCGTTCTTCACTCTTCACTTTCTTAGCCGTGATGGCAAGGAAACCTTGCAAAGGATGAGTTGGGAAAGGGAGAACTTCGGCAATCTCATCCTCCATGTCGAGACGCTTCAAGGCGCAGGTGGCAACGATGGCTGCATCGTATTTACCATTCTTTACCTGTTGCACTCTTTCTTCAATGCAACCACGTATTCCTTTGATAGTCAGGTCTGGGCGTAGTTCGTTTAAACCTTTCTTTCTTAGTGGGCTACTGGTGCCGATGACACTTCCGGCTGGAAGTTCGGCAAGTTTTTTGTGGTCTCTGCTTACGAGCGAATCGGTGGTGTCGAAAGCAGGGAAGAGGGCAATGACCTCGATGTCCTCAGGGAGAGGATAGGGCAGGTCTTTCGCTGAATGAATGGCGATGTCGGCATCCCCACGGCGGATGGCATCGTCGAGTTCTCTCGTGAAAATATCGGCAGGAGCTTCGCCATTCAAAAGCGAAATCTGCAGATTCTTGTCGCCGTAAGATTCGAGATACTTGATCTCGTAGGCGAGGTCGGGGAATTTCTTGAAAACTTCCTCCACTTGCAGTCGGGAGAGACGGCTGCCACGTGCTATGACTCTAATCTTCTTATTCATCTTAAAAAATGTCGGTTATTTGTGAATAATGATTTTGGAGTTAAGAAATATATCTTTTTCTTCTTTCGAGTGCCTCTTGCATCTCTTGGATTTCCTCCTCGATGATGACTTCGGCTTTCTCTACTTCCGCTCCACGTACCTCGATGTTCTCACGTACTTTCCGCTCCACGTCTCGGATGTTGTAGAGCTGTACGTTTGGTAGTTCGTTGAGACGGCTGTCTATGTCGCGAGGGAAGGCGAGGTCGATGGCAAGCAGTCGCTTGTCCTCGGGAATGTCTTCCTTGTGGATGATGAGGTGAGGGGCTGAGGTCGCACTGATCAGAATGTCGGTATGTGCGAGGAACTCCTTCTTCTCGTCCAGGGCATAGACCTTGATGCCGAGCGGGTCGGCGAGGTAATGCGCCTTGATTTGGCTGCGGTTGGCGAGGAACACCATCTTCGCTCCCTTGTTTTGGAGGAACTTGAGGATGTCGGCGGTGAGCTTGTTCACGCCGATGATGGTGATGTGGGCGTTCTGTAAATCCAGGTCAGCGAACGAATCCAG
>DKCU01000069.1 GCA_002451555.1 Candidatus Segatella albertsiae | reverse complement strand
TAGATTTATCTTCGCATCATCCCAACACATAGTTGAGCAAGAGGAAGATGCTTAATATATATAAGGCGCCCTTGTCCATAAATGCTTTTAACTTATTTATTTTTTGTATATGATTAAATTATTTGTTTTCGAAAAACTAGAAATATCAAAAAGGGGGCATAGCTACTCATCAACGAGTAACCATGCCCCAAACATTTATTACGAGAGAGAATTATTATTTCTTCAGTACATTCATTGCAGGAGCCTTGAAAGAAATCCTCTTAGCACCTGCTGATTCATCGACCTTCAATAGATAAGGTTCGATGAGGTACATCAATGCTCCCAAAGCTGTATCCTCAGTAAAGTCCGTTGAAGAGAAAGCATAGAAAACCATCATATCGACAGGATCGTCATAAGAGCCATTATCCTCAAACATGGCATAAGTACCATCCTCGTCGTCATATTGGAAAGATGCAGGATAAGAAATCGAAGAATCCCAAGAGATTTCTTCTCCTTCTGTATATCCAAAGGCAATACCAACTTTATATGCACTATAATCACCGATATAGGAGCCTCCTGATATCGACAATTGACAAGTTTTCTCATCAAATATCACTGGGATATTAAAGCCAAAAGCCGGTATCGCCAACAATAGATTTCCATCCTCGTCTTTACCCAACTGAGCCATGAGCGCACTTGTCTTGCCTGTACTACCATTGGTAAATGCCAAATAATAAGAACCGGCAATATCCTGGTCGAAATCATACTGAACTACAGATATGGTGTCTTTTCTGTCACCAGTGGCGTAAGCTATCCAGCCATTACGAAGATGTCCTGTCTCGTTGGCAGTCAAGTCAACCTTCAAGCTTTCATCCGTGGCACTGACCTTCAACCAATCGGCAGAAGAACTAACCTCCACAGGCAACGTATGTTTCATGCTATATTCATAAGACGCCGCGCCATCAGAAGCCGAAACGATAGAAGAGCCCAATCCTTCCAACACAAAGACTGCACCCAACTGAGAAACATTGACAATCGTAGAATCGGTATCAGAAGCCTTGAGCACCACTTTCGTATGACGAGACTCGTTAGAGCCATTTTCTCCCACCGTCAATTTTGCCACATTTCCCTGGGCATCCACAGAAAGCCAATCGGCGGTAGCATAAGCCTTCACAAGTTCCTTGCTTACGGAGATTTCATGCTCTCCACCATTGGCATCAAAGGAAGTCTCAGCAGAGAGCACCTTCACTCCCGCATCAGCTACCTTATCATCATCATCACAGGAAGCCAAGGCAAGGCTTCCCATGAAGACGAGAGATAAATAATATATTCGTGATAATCTCATAACATTTTCTTTTAATAATTATTTCATCATTTTTCCAAAACGTGGGTTTGCATGGAATGCAGGCATCTTATTGCAAAGCCTTCTTGGTGTCATTCTAGCATTTGCCTTTGCCGCACTACTTTCCTCCGTAGGTAATTTTACAAGCACAGGACTCTGCATGATGTCAAGATAACCGAGAAGGTCACTGGAAGAGGAAGGATTAGGATTGCAAGCATACAAATAGACACTCGAAATTTGCTCTCCAAAGACTTTTCCCTCAGAGAAGATGGCATAAGTTCCATTCTCAGAGTCATAACTTACAGGGGCAGAGAATGTACAATCTGTTTTGGTAGATGACCAATATTGGTCACCAACAAAGATATTATACACATAGCAAACAGCTCCTGACTTTAATTCTATAGGTCCACCAAGATTCTGGAAGCTACTCCAATCAAAGCTGTTCGTTTCGTCATTCCAATTCAATGTAGCATGTAACGTATGGCTTCCCAAAGAAATAGGTACATCAATATTCTCCTTAGATGTTACCTCAAATTGACTCTGACACACTTGACCATCCATATCATAATACTGCAAAGCATAAGAGCCCATCAAATCCTTGGCAAACTCCATCTGGGTAACAGTAAACTGTTCTGAGCCTTCCTCACTTGTCACGGTAACTGTTGCCTCACGAGGATGCCCCTCGTTATTGGCGGTAGCCTTGATGGTCAACCCATTTTCATCAGATACCACCGTCAACCAGTCCGCATCAGATGTATAAGTGAATGCATCTGCCTTAAACAATTTCACATTCTTCTCATAAGCATCATCACCAAAGTTGAAAGAAGAGCCAATGTTCTTGAGAACATAGTCTGGTGTATAAGCAGGTTCCAAAGCTACAGATTTACCATTGGCTGCATCAGTAGCGTTCATCGTCAACTCCCCTTCTTTCGTCTCGAAATTACTGGCATTATCAACCAAGGCTATCGGAGTGACAACACCTGTTGGAGTTACACAATATGGATAAGAGACGACTTTCTTGGAAGCATCGGTATAAGTCAGCACTCGATTGTCAGCGTCAAACGTAATCAGTCCTTGGTCCGTACCATCCACCTTGACATGATAGCTAGCAAACATATCCTCCTCGAAATCAGCAATGGAGTTCAAATAAGTCTCCCAATCCGTGTCTTCAGGCAGTCGAACTAGACGCATCTTATTGCCTGTTGTACGTCCCTTCAAGTCGATGGTATCATTGCTCACCCTCATAACGACAAACTCAAAGTCACCACCACTGGTAGTTCCATCAGTATTAGGATTGGCAAAATAGTGCATCCATTCATTGTAAGTATTGAAAGTGAGCACAGGGCCCTGGTCTTTGATGACATCATAGGAAGAGTGTGAAATATTAGAAGGATCGCCCAACAAGTCGATCGTGGCATCAGCCTTTCCGTCCTTAAACTTAAGCAGATAGGTCATGCCGCCTCCCGAATATTCTTCACCTAAGTAATATTGCAAAGCCCAGCCACTCGTAGAAGACTCCAATATTTGCTTGGTTTCCTGCGTGGCATGTTCCAATCTTTCGGCAGCCGACTCTTCGAAGAGTTCCTTGTCATCATGCAAGCAAGACTGCATAGACACCATGCCGAGCGCCACCATGATATATAATAAAACCTTTTTCATGTGTCATTACTTTAAATGTTCCAAATCAAGTGTTTTCATCTCCTGACCACGATGTTGCACGGCCTTGTGCAACTCATCGATATCAAGATTCCAAGAATCTTTCATATAGGTACGTATCATCTCCACCTTCTGATTGATGATAGATGCACCTTGGGTACCAGCAGCCTGAAGCTTAGCTGCCCAATCCTCATCCGAGCAAGTTACATACTGTGCCATGGTCTCCGCAAAATCCTCCTTGCCTTCCACCATCGCATAGTTGCGCACGAAACCCTTTTGCAAAGCTTCTGAATTTTTTACCAGATACCAGTCACCGCTCACATAATCTGATTCGGATATACGATCGAAGTCAGTATTGTAAGGTTTCTTCTGGTTCAAAATATGCGTAAACTCATGGTGCATGGTGGTGAAGTAATACGCAGTCAATGTTGCATAATCTTTCAATGTCGCATCATCCAGTTCATTGACCATGTAAAGAGTCACCTTGTAACCACCTTCAGCTGTACCCAGCACCATCGTACCCGTATCTTCATACGCAGGCGAACCAATCAAGGTGATGACACGTGGCACATTATTCTTGATAAAGTTCTGTCCTGCCACCTCATTGTAAGCATCAAACCAAAGATACTTCACAATAATAGCCAGTTTGGCGGCCTTGGCTGAATCGGCTGGCACCAAGTTATACTTCATATCGCTTTCAATCTTCTGCCATTTGTACTGGAAATCGACATTGTATGGATACGTATAATTGGCTAACAGCCATTCATCCAGGTTGTCACGGGCAGGAGCATCAGAAGGGAAGTTGGTTGGATCATTCGGGTCATCGTCAGAACAAGAGACAAATCCCAAGCTCATGACAGCCATCATCAAAAACAAATATATCTTTTTCATATTGTTCTTCTTTATGAATGTTTTTTAAATCATTACTTATTGCGAGGGTTTGCCTCCAAACCAGAAGAGATGACATCTTGTGGCAACTGGATGGCGCGACGTGGGTCCTTCTCATCCATGGTGTCGGTAACTTCAAGCAACTCATCGTTCTTGCTCAGAGTTCGACGATAGATTACAATACCATATCGTTTCACATCCTGCATACGCACACCTTCATGCATGGAGAGAATACGACGCAACTGCAACACGCACTGCAATAGAGGCTCCTGTGTAGTTTCGTCTATCGTGAAGTTTGTATGAAACTGCTTCTTGACCGTAGGAGTTTCTGGTGTATAGTAAGCAACACCTGCATAAAATTGCTTAATCCCATCCAAGGTAAGAGACACATTCGCACGATAGAAAACAGAGAGTTCCGTATTGACATCAGCCACCGCCTTCTCATACACACCCTTCAAGGCATAAGCCTCTGCACGATCCATCAGCACCATATCGGTATTGAAAGCTGAGAAAATACAATGAGGATAGCCTATCCCAGCCTGCAAATCAGTATATTCAAACTCATAAGGTAACTTGCGCAAGCAATACTTGGACAAAGAATTACTATTAAACACCTTGTAATAGAAGTAATTATTACTACCCCATGGTCCTGCAGCCTGCAATGTTTCTGTCTTAGCCAAGTACTTGCCATGTGCATATCGATTAGCATAAATGTATGGACCTCCTACAGCACCCCACTCAGAGTAAGCAGCCTGCAGCAAGAGGTTGGCATTCTCTCCAGAATTAACATACGCCTCTGGCTGGATTTGGTCATTCATACTTAGACCATAAAGATATGACCAATTACGCAATTGAGTTGCAGGGGCATCCCCCAACACCTTGTCGGCATACGAAATTGCCTTGTCATAATCCTGGTAATAGAGGTAGAAACGAGTCGCAAAAGCATACGCTGCCTTAGGAGTGAAATGATACTTTGGCGAAGAATACGTACTACCTACCAAAGGGAGACCACGCTGAATATCGGCATCAATCTTCTTATACAAATCCTCAAGGGTACCACGCTCATACTTTTGCCCCACCACTGTTTCTGTATGTTCTGGATAAGGCAATCCCAACTTTTCGGAAGCTGTGGTCTTGTCATAGGCCTCACAGAAAACGGTAGAAAGCATAAACTCACCATAAGCACGGCATAAGAGCGCCTCCCCCAACTGGGCTGAATAACTTTCTTTGTCCGCCTCAGATTGCTTATCTATGAACTCAATGGCCGCATTGGCAGAAGAAATTGCTTTATAATAGGAATCCCATAGTTCCTGAGGACTCTCGTCATTCTGAGTCTCCGTGATATCTTCCCAATGATAAGCTTGTCCCTGAAACTTATCAGCCTCTGTCCAACCTGTATTACTGATGCAATCTGTATTGTCGGAATACATTTCCAACAAATAAGCTGGATATCTTGCCGAATAGGCACTAACCAACAAATTGCTTACATCATCAGGAGACTTCAGTTCCATACGATTATCAGGCAACTTGTCCAAGTAGTCATCACAAGAAGAGAGACTCAAAAGAGCAAATGCCAAAACTGTAGATACTAAATATTTTGTTATTTTCATTGTGCTTGCATTTTTAAAGTCCAACCTTAACTGTCAAAGTAAACTGTCTTGGAACTGGAGCAGAAACACCTCCTGAACGGAAGAACTCTGGATCCTGACCATTCAACTTCTTGTCTGCGTAAATCAAGAAGAGGTTGGTGGCTTGCAGTTTCAAAGACAAATTGTTGAGAGGATGTATCCATGCCTTTGGGAAATCATAACCCAATGAGATTTCCTTCATTCTGATGAAATCACCCTTGGCGATGCGAACATCTGAATAGTTATAGGCATTATAGCCATAACGCAAGTACTTGTTGTTTTCATACTGATACTTGCTCAAGATGACAGGCACATTGGTAATGTTCTCATCACCCGCATGCTCCCAACGGTTCTTGTACTCCTTGGTCATAGAAGACAAGTCTGAGTATTGAGCAGCGAATACTGGGTCGAGTCGTACGACATTGCCGAAAGAATAAGTCATGAATACATTCAAGGTAAAGCCCTTGTACTTAAACAAGTTGCCCAAAGAACCCATGACTGTAGGGTCCGTAGGACCTTCATACTTCAAGAAGTCAAGATTCTCACGTTCCTGGAAATTGATGTCATCAGATGTCACCTCACCCTTCTCGTTGAGAACAGTAGGAAGACCATTCTCGTCCAGTCCCTTGAACTGAATAGAGAACAAGGAACGTACAGGATAACCCTTTCTACGTCCACCCATGTTGGTTATCAAGTCGATGGCACGATCCTGACTTTCCAAGCTGGTAATCTCCGTCTTACTATGAGAGAAGATGAAACTTGTGTTCCAAGAGAAGTCCTTGTTCTTGATATTGGTGGTACTGATGCTTAATTCCTGACCACTTGCCTTCATGTCGGCGGCATTTGCCCAACGAATGACCTCTCCACCAATACCCTGTGTAGTAACAGGACCTATCTCATCGAAGTTTTTACGTGAGTAGATATCAAAAGATACATTGATACGGTCGTTCAAGAAACCAGCCTCGAAACCGAAGTTGAACTCATGCTTCTTCTCATAAGTCAACTGATCGTTCTCCAACTGATCCAACTGAATACCTGTCTCCTTATCTCCAGTCAACAGACGCCAAGGATTATATGCCTTATAGACATTCGTAGAGCTAGTATAGCTAGAAGGAGGAGGTGTTGCGGTAAGAGAGTAAGAAGCCTTCAACTTCAAGTGAGAAATAGTTGGCATCCATGCCTCGAAGAACTTCTCCTGATCCACATTCCAAGAGCCTGCCACATTCCATGTAGGAGTCCAGCGAGCACTGCGGCTACGGCCCAAGGCATTGCTACCCTCATATCGATAAGTTCCATTGAATACATAACGCTGCTTATAAGAATAGGTAGCGTTGGCAAAGAAGGCTGCAGAACGTGAGTTGGTATTTGAGAGTGAGTAATAATCTGTATTTTCCTCCAAGCTCTTCTTGAAGAACTGATACATATAGAAAGGTACTTCACCCTTGTCATACTGCATACCCCAACCATTGAAGAAAGTACGTGTACGCTCAATGCCTGTGGTTTCCATACCAGCAAAAAGGTTCACAAAATGAGTGTTTCTATCAAACGACTTGTTATAGTTGGCCGTAAAACGGAAGTTATAGTCCAACATTCTGTTATCGGTCTTCTTATACATACCTCCATTAGGCAACACAGAGATAGGCAAAGCGTATGGATTGTCAGGATCCTTATAAAGATACTTGTTGTCATCGCGAATCAAAGTATTGGACATCGCTCTGTAAGCCTCAGCCTGGTTAGAAGAATCCTCTATCTTATATTCTTGAGTCGTAGTGGTATATTTCACAGCACCCAAAGCTGAGAGTTCCAAATCCTTGATAGGCTTGTACTTCAATTCTCCCTGGAACTTAGCATCGATGAAGTTGATATCAATGTAGTTGGTTTCCAACTCATGCAAGATATTGAACGCTGCATAGTTAGAGTGATAATAGGCACTTGGATCAAGAGCACGAGATGTGTTCAACGCATAAGAATATGGGTTGATGTCAAAGTCACGTTTCACCTGTCCTGAAACAACATCCACATCCTGGCTCAATGTACCAGGAGCCTTCTGCTTACGATAACTACCGCTACCGATGATATTGAAAGAAAGATTGTTCAAAATCTGATGAGTCAAGTTCAGATTCAAAGTATAACGATTCACCTTGCTCTGCTTGTACCATCCTGGATCGGTCATCACGGAAAGAGAACCATAGTAGTTGCTCTTCTCGGTACCACCGCTCATGCTGACAGAGTGGTTCATCATCACTGCATTAGAGAAGAGTTCCTTAAACCAATTGGTATTTCTGTACTCAGCCTCTCGCAAGTAAGCATTTTTGGCCTCCTGAGTATTGGCAATAGCAAACTGTCCTGTCTTTTCATCATAGGTATTCAAGAGTTCATACATCTTTCCATACACACCATAGTCGCCACCATTCAAGGTGCCAGAAACATCCAACCATCCCTTCTCCTGCAATTCCTTGTAGATGCCCATCTGCTCCTGAGAATTGAGGATATTGAAATCACTGTAGCTTGGAATCATACGAGTTGTAAACTCGCCCATATAATTGATGTGAGCTTGTCCGGCTCTACCTTTCTTTGTCGTGACTACGATGACACCAGCCATAGCACGAGCACCATAGATAGAGGTAGCAGAACCATCCTTCAAGATTTGGAAGCTCTCAATATCGTCTGAGTTCAAGCCAGCGATGGCAGAAGAAATCAAGGTTTCAGGGTCACCTGAAGACAAGTCATCCGCATTGATGTCAGTCACATCTTCCATGATGACTCCATCTACAACCCAAAGAGGCTTGGAAGAACCATAAATAGAGGTGGCACCACGTACACGAATCTTTGGAGCTGAGCCAAAGGTACCAGTCACATTCTGAACAGACACACCAGCAGACTTACCTTCCAAAGAGCGGCTCACATCGGTAAGACCGCTAATCAGAGCATCCTTGGCAGCCAACTGGTCTGTAGCACCCGTAAACAGACGGCGATCCATCTTCTGCATACCAGTGACCACAACTTCATCAAGACTTGTCTGGTCAGGTTTCAGCTTAACAAGCATATTAGCTGAAGCAGCCACGGTCTGGCTCTCCATACCAACGTAGCTGACGATGAGTTTTTTACCAGCAGGTACTTCCATGGAGAAGTGACCATCTATATCCGTGACGGTTCCGGTCTTAGCCGCACCAGCGACTACGACGGAAGCACCGATAATAGGTTCACCATCTTCCTGAGAAACTACGGTACCTGTTACTTTCGTTTGAGCCAATACCCCCCCACATAAGAGGAAGATATTGACTAACAAGAAAAGCAGTCTTTTTTCCATAAAATTCTCTCTTAAATAATTAAAACTCTTATATTAACTTAATTCTCTTTAATAGAATTCATCTTTCTTTCATTTCTTTTCACAAAATCTCTCTCTTTTACGGCTGCAAATATACGAATAATTACTGAATACTTGCAACTTTTTGAAAGAAAAATTGCATTTTTGCCTACTTTTTTCTTATTTTCCTCCAAAATCGCATATATTTTATCATTTTACAAGCATATTTTCTTCTTAATTGTATTTAAGACAATCTTAATTAAAATTCAAAAAAAAATGAGGGTGTGTCAAAAGTAT
>DKCU01000095.1 GCA_002451555.1 Candidatus Segatella albertsiae | reverse complement strand
ATGCCTACCTGGATGCACATCTATCCTGCCGCTGAGTTCACAAAGGATGAGAACGGCAACCTGAAGATGAAGACCTGCAATGGCATCCTGCTTCTGAAGTTCGCCAACATCACCGACATCGACGGAGTGGCTGGCGTGAAACGTTCGGTCGGCATCCTGCCTTCCACCCTTGCCGCTTTCGAGGGTGCCGATGGAAAGAGCATCATCGTACTGGTGAAATTCAGCAACGAGGAGGGTTCCCTGCCTACTTCCGAAGAGGAAGCCGAGCAACTTTATCGCATCGCCTACCAGCAAATCCACCCCATCTACCAAGCCGTGGCAAAGGCATCGCTCACCATCGGCGGTCCGAAGGCTTCCATCGAGACCTCTTCCGCCCTCAGCGACGAGCCTTCGATGCACAACAGTTTTATGATGACCTTGGATGCCCATCCTTATTACAACGCCAAGGCGGTGGCGATGAGAGTGGACAGCCATGTTCGCTCGCAAAACCTCGAACAAAACCAAGAGCATGAGGTAGCCGACGATTACTCAGACATTCAAGGTATTGCGAATGAATCTGAAAAGGAAGAATCGGGAAAGAGGAACGAGAAGAATGGGGTTCGTGACAACATCTTGAGCATGATGCAATTGTTGCGAAGCAAATACGAATTTCGCTACAACTCGGTGATGAAATACATCGAGTTCTTGCCGAAGGAGAAAGGATGGTACGGATTTCGACCTGTGGAGCCGAGGGTGATGAAGCGAATGACACTCGAAGTGCAACTCGCCGACATCCGAGTGAGCATCAAGGACGTAAGAAACTTCCTGGAGTCGGATTATATCAAGAACTACAACCCGATAGAGGATTACCTCTTCCAGTGCTCGGGCAAGTGGGATGGCAAGGATCACATCCGAGCCTTGGCTCGCACCGTGCCGACCAACAATCCGCATTGGGCTGACTGGTTTTACACTTGGTTCCTGGGCATGGTGGACCAGTGGCGTGGCTATTCGCATCGCCAGTATGGCAACTCGGTGGCACCGCTCTTGATTTCGAAGCAGGGCTACAACAAGAGCACTTTCTGTCGCCGATTGCTGCCACCCGACTTACAATGGGGCTACAGCGACAACCTGATACTCTCGGAGAAACGACAGGTGTATCAGGCGATGGCGCAATTCATGCTCATCAATCTCGATGAGTTCAACCAGATTTCGCCCAAGGTGCAACAGGGCTTTCTGAAGAATCTCATCCAGTTGCCTACCTTGAAATACAAGCCGCCGTATGGCAGCCACGTGATGGAGTTTCCACGTCTCGCCTCGTTCATCGCCACGAGCAACATGAACGACATCCTGACCGACCCATCGGGCAACCGTCGTTTCATCGGCATCGAGTTGACGGGACCTATCGACGTGAGCGTTCGTCCGAACCACCAGCAGCTTTTCGCCCAGGCATTGAAGGCATTGGACGATGGCGAAAAGAGTTACTTCGATACCGAACAGGTGAAGTTCATCATGCAGAGCAACTGCCAGTTTGAGGTAGAAATGCCGATAGACCAGTACTTCCGTCTCTACTTCGAGCCTACCGAGGATGAGCAGGAAGGCGAGTATCTGTCTGCTGCCGAGATCTTCGATTTCTTGAAGAAACAGATGGGTTCGTCGCTGAAGGTAAACAGCCTGATGGGATTCGGAAGAAAGCTGGCGAACATGAGCGAACTGAAGCACAAGCGATTTGTGGATGGCACGAAATATCTCGTAAAAAAGAGATAAATGATGCTTCGCTGACACTTCACTGATACTTCTCGGCGATTTTCCGAGAAGTATCAGCTGAGATAAAATATTAATTATCAACATATTATATATAGTTTTTCATCAACCAATGACACATTGACACTTTTTTCTCAAAAACTTTTTCACATGTACGATTGGATACCCTCTCACTGATTCCGCAGATTTCGCAGATTTGAGACCTGTTCGGTCTTTTTATTTCGCAGATTTTGCACAATCTGCATCCATCATCTAGAGGTATCTGCGGAATCCGAATCTCGACAGAGATTCCCAATCAGCGGAATTTGTGGCACCCCTGAAAATTTGCGTAATCTGCGTAATCTGCGAGAGAATATTCAACCGTTCAGGTGGAAGAAAATTCGGTACTAAAAAGTTAAGCCGAGAAATAAAATACCATTTTCTTGTTTTTTCAGAATATTAGTTGTATTTTTGCAAAGGAATTCATAATTTCCGCTCAAAGGAATTTTAAACTTCAGCGATTATGGCAGAGAATATCGACAGAAAATTACCCGTTGGTATCCAATCTTTTGAAGAAATCCGAAAAAGAGGATACATTTATGTTGACAAGACAGACATCATCTGGAATCTTGCCAACAGAGGCAAGAAATATAATTACCTAAGCCGCCCACGCCGCTTCGGTAAGTCATTGCTTGTGGATACACTCCAGGCATACTTCGAGGGTAGAAAAGAACTCTTCGAGGGATTGAAAATCATGGATATGGAGAAAGATTGGGTTAAATATCCTGTCGTTCGTCTGGACATGAGCCGTGCGGGAGCCGAGCCACAAACGTTAAGAGCTTATCTCGAAACAACTTTTGATCTTTTAGAGAAAGAGTACGGCATTACCTCTAAACCTACCGCGCAACTCGCAGATCGCTTCAATGCCATCATCACAACAGCTTGCGAACAAAGTGGTCAACAAGTGGCAGTCCTCATTGACGAATACGATTCCCCATTGCAACATTCTTGGAAAACTCCATACCATGAGGCTTGCAGGGACATCTACCGTGAAGTATTCGCCATCCTTAAAGCCGATGACAAATACGAGAAGTTCGTCTTCATCACGGGCATCACCAAGTTTACTCAGATTTCATTGTTCTCTGTCCTCAACAATCTGAGCAACATTAGTTTTGAACCAGAATATGCTGCCATCTGTGGTATCACGAAAGATGAAGTCATCGAGAATTTCAAGCCAGAAATAGAGAAACTGGGAGCATACGAAGATTGGGATTTCGATGAATCCGTAGCCCAATTGAAAGCCTATTACGATGGCTATCATTTCAGTCGTAAGAACATGGTGGATGTGTTTAATCCATTTAGCCTCATCAATGCGCTGGCAGATTCTGACCTAAAGAACTACTGGGCATCATCGGGAGCGACCTCTCTATTGCCTAAGTTTGTGGACGACATGGAAATCAAGTTGGGTGACTTCGACCCTTGCACCATGCTGCGACAGACGATAGAGACTTCCGATGTCACGGGTGGTGGACCTGAATTGTTCCTCTATCAGTCGGGCTATCTCACCATCAAGGACTACCAGATGGGTATCTACATTCTGGGCTTTCCTAACTACGAGGTTCGCCAAGCTCTCTACGAGACAGTCTTGCCGGCACTTACCTTGCGAAAGAACGGTGATATCCAGTCAGTGCAATCCAGCCTGATGCTTGCCCTCCAACTCGGAAAGTTAGCAGATGCCAAGAAACATCTCAAGGCTCTCATCGCCGATGTGCCATACAGCAACAAGAAGTTGGCTTCGATGGATATGGAAGAGCGATACCGCCTCATCTTGAGCACCATCTTCAATGCCATTGGCTGCCGAGTAGAAGTAGAACACATGCTATCCACAGGCAGGATTGACATGGTGGTGGAAGTCACCAACTACATTTATGTATTGGAGTTGAAACTCTCCAACAATGGTGGTCTCGCAGCTGCCGAAAAGCAGATTCAGGCAAAACAATATACCGAACCTTTCAAGGCTGACAGACGAAAAGTCATCGCCTTAGCCGTGGAGCTAGATGACAAGGGCAAAGGATTGGTGGATTGGAAAGAGGTAGAGGGGTAAAAACGGGTGTGTCATTAGTCAGGTCCTATGCGCCCTGAAAGGGCAATCTGACCCTAGCCCAGGGCATCGCCCTGGGGTTAACATCCCAACAAAATGTCGCCCTGAAAGGGCAAAAGCATCTCATTATTAATGCTTTTGCCCTTTCAGGGCGACATTGCTTAATACCAATATTACCCAGGGTGTTGCCCTGGGCTAGGTGCTTTTGGGCTTTGGCTTTCCCTTCGGCCGCCGATTTACAATTCAGCCCGTCTTTGTCTGCTATCAATAGGACTTATGACACACCCTCTTTCATTAACATATTGCTTAACCGTGTTGCATAGGGCTGAAATCATTATTTTTTATTAATTAATTTCGCATTGCTGTTGTTATTATATGTGGCTCACTATGTCCACCGGCTTTTTTACCTGCACAAAATGGACAGAGCAAGCCAAAAGGTGTTACATATCCAATACTTCTTCCTCTACCACATGAACGACAAATAAAATTAAGCCTAACCTTTCTTCCTTCACAAAGTTTAAAACGACTACGTTTTGAAGTTTGATGAGCCAATTCATGACAAGTTTCAGAAGACATAGGATAAAGCTTTGGAATGTTTCTTCGTTTCAACACCCTTTTCTTCACTTTTGGAGCATCAACCTTTATGACTGGCTGTTTCTTATTGGCTTCTTTCCAATTTTTATATGCCAATTTTCGAAGTTCCATTTCATCCATCCAAGGTAAAGACTCCTTCAGTTCTTTATAGACATCCAAATATATACGCATAAGTTATCACTTCCATTTTTTCTTAGTCATATCAAAGTATTTTATCACATCCTCATTACCTTCCTTCTTTGTAAAAGTGGCAGCCAAATGAGAGGTGGCACGAGAAACACCCACATAGAGATAACGTTGCATCATCTTATGAGACTGGCCTCTAAGAGCTTCATCAATATCATAGAAGAACACAACTTCGAACTCCATTCCCTTTACCTCTGAAAGACGGAAAATTCTCACACACTTTGTTTCGCTTGCATTACGATTCTCCGAGCAATTATAGATACCAAATCCATTCAAGATTTCTTGGTCTTTCATTATCTCTATCATCTCGTCAATATCCACTTCGTCACCAACCAGTATTGCCACAGATGGCAGTTTATCGCCACATCGCTTATATACCTCACAAATGCGCTTAGCCATCCATTTGGTTTTCTCTTCCATTTCGTCAGAAACAAAGCACAAGGGAGCAGGCTCACTTTCTGATCTTTGAGAAATCGTATCATATGGTGAGTCCTTTCCTTGGTCATCTTTGTACAATCGTTTAGACATATCTAACAAGGTTGGTGTCTGACGATAAGATACCTTCAGTTCGTAAACAGTCAGTTCCGGCAGAACAAATTGCTTCAACTCGTCCCAAGAGTTAATGCCATTATCATTCAGACCTTGCATAATATCTCCACACAGAGTCATGCTATTATACTCATAATGGCGGAAAGATGCCATAAAGTAATAATCTATGATAGAATAGTCCGTAGCCTCATCTACTCCAATCACAGGCTTCACATTTTCTATATAAGCAGCAACATATTTATGATTGCGCATTGACTCAAACCTTACCTTTGATTTCTTTCGAATACTCAGAATGAGATTATTGACAAAGCCGACCAACAACTCCAACTCATCACGATGAATTCGCTTACCCTTGTCCTTCTGCACAATCTTTTGCAACAGCTTCTGATTATAACAGGTAGAACCTTGTTTGATTATCTCCTTGCGATATGCCTTATATAGTTTGGGGATCTGATTAAGAATGTTGATTCCAATACCCTTGCATGGAAAGGCAAACATCTTTCCGAACCATTCCAACTGTCCCAATTCCACCAAATCTAGCCCAACTACAAACGCTTTGATCAAATCATAAAGTTCAGTTTGCTTCTTACTCAATTTCTGTTTCTTATCTATTTCTCGCAAACTTAAATTTCGCAATAAGGGTTTGATTCGATTATACAACATTGTTCTAAAATCCAATGTCGAATAATCCACATTTACCTCTTCCTCGGCATCTTCATCATCCATTTCCTCATCAGAAGCCTCATCATCCTCTTCCCATTTTGCAAAGAGTTTTTGTACTTTCAACACAGTAGGTTCATCTGCGTTCACAGCATTTAAGACAGAGAGAGCCAGCATATCTTTCACCTTGCGAATAAGCTTATCATTATCCTTAAGCGTAGAAGCCTCATTCGATTGCATGGAAACCAATAAATTCATCAAGCCTTGAATATCTTTGACGTTTTCCGCTTTCTGACAATACGCCTTAATACCCAAAGCCTTTGAATGCCATGGATATTGAGATGTTTGAAGTTTGGCTATCCCCAACAACTTTTCAGAAATCGTTCTTACTATAAAACGCTCGAAAGAAGCAATAGCAACCTTTGCATTCATTATCAAAGATTCCTCACCTTCCTTCTGACGATAAAGCATAAAGGGTCCATCAGACTCTGGCATTCTCAACTTATAAGCCTTCAACATTGCTTCAGCAAATGTCACCAAAGTCTTAGTATTATCTTCATTAGGCATAAGTTCCTCTTCTATCATGTAGATTCTAACTTAAAAG
>DKCU01000093.1 GCA_002451555.1 Candidatus Segatella albertsiae | reverse complement strand
TGCCCTGGATGTCGTTCTGACGGCCGGCGAAGTTCCACATGAAGTAACGCCAATACATGAAGTTGCACTGATAGGAGAGGAAGAAGCGGATGTTATCCACCTGTGAAGGTACCTTCACCATGATGTTCTCACCGCATCGGTCGTAAGGAACTTCAGTTCCATCGACACCACCCATCCAGTCCTCGTAAGCTTGTGCATGACCAGAGTCGTACATACGAGGGAAGAGCATATTCTGTGCGTACTTGTATTTATTCTTGTGACTTACGATGAAGTAAGAGTCTTTCTCGTCCTTGCTGGCTTTCTCCTTGCGCTGATATACAGGAGCGCCCTCGCTCATCACAGGCTTGCACATGTTGCCATCCACTTCGAGAGCAACTTGCGATGTATATGCCTGTCCGTAGAATAGTGGGCGGTCGCCATACTGGTCACGGCTCAAGTAGCTTCCTAGGGTAAAGATGTCCTCAGGAGAGTTCTGGTCCATCGGAGGGTTGGCTGAAGAGCGGATGACGATGAGCGTGTAGCTGGAGTAGCCGATCATCAACATCAGCATGCAGAGCAATGCCGTGTTCTTGACACGAGCGGAGATGAGAGGCAGGAGTTGCAGCTTCTTCTTGCTGATGCCTGTGGTCTCGTCAACGCCTGCCACGACTTCCTTCTTGCGCTTGTAGCGAAGTACGAACCAGAGTATCACCATGACGATGATGCCTGTGATAGCTGCGCTCCAACCATATCCGTAGAATGGGATGCCGAGCATGCCGAAGCCGAGTACGAAGGCGATGTTCTGCTTTCTCTCGTTCTTGTCACTGGCATTGTATGTCTCGTAGATGCCCCAAAGGACGGCTGCTACAAGGCAGATGATGTAGATGATTTCACCGGTGTTGAATGGACAACCGAGCACGTTGACGAAGAACAGCTCGAACCATCCGCCCACGGTGATGATGCCTGGTACCACGCCATAGAGTACGGCAACGACTACCAAGAAGGAAATCATCAATGCCAGGAGGGAACCCTTCAAGTTGGCATGTGGCACCTTCTTATAGTAATATACCAATACGATGGCAGGGATGCAAAGCAAGTTGAGCAGGTGTACGCCGATACTCAAGCCAGTCATGTAGGCGATGAGCACGAGCCAACGGTCGCTGTGAGGCTCGTCGGCGTGGTCTTCCCACTTCAATATCAGCCAGAACACCACTGCAGTGAAGGCAGACGAGAACGCATACACCTCACCCTCCACGGCGGAGAACCAGAAGGTATCGCTCCATGTGTAGATGAGTGCGCCCACCATACCTGATGCCTCGATGGCAATCATCTTGGCGGTGGTCATCTCTTTCCAGTCGCCGATGATGAGCTTGCGAGCCAAGTGGGTGATGGTCCAGAAAAGGAACATGATGCAGACGGCACTCAGGAGGGCGCTCATCGTGTTCACCATCTTTGCCACCTGTGTGGCATCGCTTGCGAAATGTGTGAAGAAATTGCCCATGAGCATGAAGAATGGTGCCCCAGGAGGGTGACCGATCTCTTGCTTGTAAGCAGTAGTGATAAACTCAGGACAGTCCCAGAAACTGGCTGTCGGTTCAATCGTGGAACAATAAGTGAAAGCCGCTATGATGAATGCGACCCATCCGAAGATATTGTCCACCAATTTGTACTGTTTCATTATTGTTTAAACTTTAATGTATGTATTTCGAAAATAACTTTGCAAAGATACTAAAAAGATAAGATATAGAGCTTTTCTTAGTTGTTTTTTTAGGTAATATTATATATTATGCCGCAACAAAATGTTTATACATTGAGAAAATGCTCTTCGAGCTTCTCCCTTGGCATATCCGCCGTGTCGTGATAATGTAGATGATGGTTGACGCAGGCGATGTGCTTCACATTGTTGAGCACCTCGGCGATGTCGTGGCTCACGATGATGATGGCGCAGTCCTTGTTGATTTGCTCCAACATCTCGTACATCTGCTTCTGGAATCGGCGGTCGATGTAGGTGTTGGGCTCGTCCAAGATGAGCACGTCTGGCTTGGCGACGATGGCACGGGCGAGGAGCACTCGCTGCAACTGTCCGCCGCTCAATGCTCCGATATGACGGTCCTTCAAGTCGGCGAGCTGCATCCGCTCCAAGGTGTCGAGCACTTGTTGGTGCTGTGCCTTGGAATATCGTGAGAACAGACCTTTCGACTTGCTCAGACCCGACAGCACGACCTCATATACTGAGATGGGAAATTGCTTGTCGAGGTCGTTGTACTGTGGGAGATAGCCCATGGTTATCTCCTTCACTTCTTGGACGGTAGGTTCACCCTTCTCGTCCTTGCACGTTTCACCTTTTTCGTCTTTCACAGCTTTGAAGAAACGAATCTTTCCTTCCGTCGGTTTCTTCAGTCCGAGGATGAGGCGCATGAGCGTGGTCTTGCCACCACCGTTGGGACCGATGATGCCAAGGTAATCGTCTTGATAGACGGTGAGATTGATGTCGTTGAGCACTTGTTTCTCATCGTAACCTGCTGAGAGGTGCTCGATTTTTATGATGGGAGTCATAGGATAGCCAAATGTTTGATTAAAGGAAATGAACCTAATTAGATGAAATGAACCTGATTGGATAAGATGAACCTGATTGGATGAGATGAACCTTGTTCTAATACAACCGAGGTGTATTTAATGGTTTGCTGCTTGCTGCCTAGCCCATGCTCTTGTCGCACCTTGGTAGGTCTTTCTCGATTTAGCGATACATTTCATGATGTAGAGCATTTGTCCTTCCCAGTCGTAGCTTAGAGGGTTGATTTCGATAGGCTTCACCCCTGTTTCTTTGATGAAAGTTTGCACGTTGCGGTTGGCAAACTCCTTTTGCACGAAGAGTAAGTTGATGTCTTCCGACTGGGCCAGATTGATGATGTCTTTCAACTGGCTGATGCTTGGTTCCCTGCCTTCCTCTTCCAAAGGAATCTGTTCTAAATATCGCTCTTTGGCGAAGTAGGTGAGGATAGGGTGGTAGATGACAAAACTTGTTTGGCGACCATAGCCCACAGAAAAGTCGTATTTGTCCATTTCTTTCTCTAGTTCCTTGAGATGAGTGCGATATTTCCAATAGTTCTCCTTGTAGGTCTGGGCTTTGTCTGGGAAGGCATCCATCAGGGCACCGGCTATGTTGGCGGTGATGATTTCAGCGCTGTGGATGCTCATCCACGTGTGTGGATCAAAGTTTCCACCTTTGGTCTTCAGCAATTCGATGCCAGCGGAAGTGTCTATCACCTTCATCTTTTTGGCATTTTGTTGTAGCTTTTTCATCCACGTGGTCTCAAATCCTATCTTGCCCACCTTGAAATAGAGGATGCTTTGAGAAAGTTGCACCATCTGCTGAGCGGTAGGCTCATAAGTCTCTGGATTGCTGCCAGCTGGTACCATCACGTTGACATTGACATCATCGCCAGCAATCTGCTCCACGAAGTAGCGGAATGGTTCGATGGTGACACTGACAGTCGGTTTGCTTGGGTCGAATTCCTTTTTGTCACTTTTCCCCTTGCAGCCTGCAAAAACTGCACAAAATAATATGAGATAAAAAAACTGCTTCATAAAACAATTCATGATAAACTTTTAATTACTTAAACATTTGAATTCTTCACTCTTCACTCTTCACTCTTCACTTTTAAAACACTCTTCACTTTAAAAGATAAAGCTCAGTCCATAGACGAGCAGTACGTATCTCAATACTTTTCCGATGGTGATGCTGATTATCGAAATCGGAACGTTGGCTCTTGTCAAGCCGAGCACGATGGTGATGGCACTTCCCAGCAGAGGTAGGAAGGCGAAGAATCCCATCCATGCTCCTCTGCCCGCCATGAATCGCTCAGCCTTGTCCATGCTCTCCTTCTTCACGTGCAGGTATTTCTCTATCCATTCGATCTTGCCGAGTCGTCCGACGCCATAGTTGAACATCGAACCGAGCACGTTGCCGATGCTGCCATATATAATAAGAGGTATAGGCTCCAAACCTGCCGCCTGCAATCCTGCCATCACTGCCTCGCTGCTGAAGGGGAAGAAACTACCTGCCAGAAAGGCGGAGACCAACATGCCCCAATAGCCCCAAGTGACTAAAAAATCTATTATCCAACCCATCTATCTATGGTTCTTTTTTGTCTTTAATTGTCTTTTAAACCTTTCTTTTAAGAACTTTCTTCCAGAATTTTCCTTTTTTGATCACTTTCTTTATGATTGCAGCGCCTGTAGAACTGTCATGTCAGGAACCAATATGTTATATACTAAAATCAACAAAATCAGCACTATCATTACGATGAAAGAGATGTTCGAAACCTTGCCTCGGGTGTAAGTGACGTAGTGGGCCACTAACGGCGACACATTCACGATCATGATGCCAGACAGTTCGTCTTCGTGCTGAGGCTGGAGGATGAGAAATGCAAAAGTCACAAACATCATCATGATGAGCGACTCGTATATCATGCGTGTGCGTATCTTGTCGGCGTAGCTTGTGCGCATGAAGTGGACGCTACCGATGATACTCAGGAGCAGGATGTAACTGATGTTGAGTATCTGGTGTATCGTTATCTGGGAGTAATCGAACAAATCTTGGTAGTCGATGAAGCTCATGAGATGTGCCAGAAGTCCATCCACATCTTGTGCGAAAGCATAGTAAATCACCATGAACCAGTAGGGTGTGACGATGCCTATCAGGGAGGCGACGAAGGTGCGGGCACTGAACGAGTTGGTGAAAAATAGCATCATCAACCAGCACAGCGGCATGAAATAGAGCACCTGTATGAATACCGTCGATGCCAAGCCGATGCAGAAGAATGCGTAGAAAGTCCATCCCGCAGCCTGGCGGTCTTGGTAGGTGTTCCAGACGATGAGGTAGAAGGCGATGAAGCACATCGTGACGATGCTCGCCCTGAAAGATGGGGTAGGAAGGCTTGCCATCGTGATGAGCACCAAGAAACTGCATGACACCATGCGGCTATAGGTACGCATCAGAGAGTTTTGGTTGTTCAGTTGCACCATGAGCAGGGTGGAGATAATCGTAAAAGCGAATTCCGCCCAGACATTTTGCGACATAAAGCCCACTGCAACCCATGCCACGGTGGCAAGGATTGCAGTGATAGGGAGTGAATAGCGGCTTGCCGCTACCTTATTTTGAAATGTTTTCTTTCTTAACATCAAAATTGAATTATAAATGATAAATTATAATGAATTTATCATTCATTATTTATACATTATACATTCATTTAAAGATCTTGTCCGATATCGGAACGGAAGTACTTGTCGGTGAACTTGATCTTCTGTGCCTCGGCGAAGCTCTTCTTCAGTGCCTCGTCCTTGTCCTTGCCGTAGCTTACGACGCAGATGACACGACCACCATTGGTAACTACCTGTCCGTCCTTCAAGGCTGTGCCTGAATGGAATACCACGGAGCCTTCCACGTCGTCGATGCCCTCGATGGGATAGCCCTTCTTGTAGGCCTCAGGATAACCGCCGCTCACGAGCATCACGCAGACAGCCGCACGCTCGTCGAACTCGATGTTTCTCTTGTCCAAGTCGCCAGCAGCCACACCCTCGAAGAGATCCACGATGTCGCTCTTCAAGCGAAGCATCACGCTCTCGGTCTCAGGGTCGCCCATGCGGCAGTTGTACTCGATGACCATTGGCTCGCCCTCCACGTTGATAAGACCGAAGAAGATGAATCCCTTGTAGTCGATGTTCTCCTCAGCCAAGCCATCCACGGTAGGACGGATGATGCGGTCTTCCACCTTCTGCATCCACTCCTTGGTGGCGAAAGGCACTGGAGTAACGCTACCCATACCACCGGTGTTCAAGCCAGTATCGTGCTCACCGATGCGCTTGTAGTCTTTCGCCTCAGGCAGAATCTTGTAGTTCTTGCCATCTGTCAATACGAAGACGGAGCACTCGATGCCGCTCAAGAATTCCTCGATGACCACACGTGCGGAAGCGTTGCCAAACATACCGCCGAGCATCTCCTTGAACTCCTTCTTGGCCTCTTCGAGGGTAGGGAGGATGAGAACGCCCTTGCCGGCGCACAAGCCGTCGGCCTTCAGTACGTAAGGAGCCTTCAAGGTCTCCAGGAACTTCAAGCCTTCCTCCACATGCTCGCCGTCGAAAGTCTCGTACTTGGCTGTAGGGATGTTGTGGCGCTTCATGAATTGCTTGGCGAAGTCCTTGCTGCCTTCCAATACTGCACCAGCCTTGGATGGACCGATCACAGGGATGTCCTTGGTGCGAGGGTCGTTCTTGAAGTCGTCATAGACTCCCTTTACCAGTGGGTCTTCAGGACCTACGACTACCATATCTACGCCGTTCTCGACTGTGAAGTTCTTGAGAGCCTCGAAGTCGTCGGCCTTGATGTTGACATTCTCGCCGACATTCTGAGTACCGGCATTACCAGGAGCGATAAAGAGTTTCTCCACTTTCTCGCTCTGAGCGATTTTCCATGCTAAGGCGTGCTCGCGGCCACCGCCTCCTAACAATAAAATTTTCATTTGCTGTAAGTTATTGTTTGTGTTATTATTGAATTCTTGTTGTGGCGAATATGTCTATTAGAAAATTGTAGTTTTAATCTTATTGACAATTTCGTCAAAATAAGGTTGTTTTATTCTACTAATTTTTCTTATGACATCTCGTTCTATATCGCCTACTAAAAGTTGGCATTTTACATAACTTTGTTTCCTCATTGGAATGGTCAGCATTTCATCATCCAACGTATAGCAATATTCACTGTTATAATTCTTAGATGAAATCATGCTGAGGTATATGAAACCTTCAGTTTCTTGCAACTCGTTGTTGCTTACTATAAGCGCAGGGTGAGGCTTGGAGGTTCCATCAGGGAATATGAAGTTGATTTCAACGATATCTCTTTGTTCGTATTTCATTTTATAAATCTTTAGCGAACATAATAGCTGCGTTGCGTTTGGAAGTCATAAGAAATGCTTCTCGTTCCGCAGCTTCCTCTATGTTGGAATCAACATGTATTTCTGTCTTTGATGTGTAGTTTGAGACTGTTTTGCTTTCTATTTTATGATCCTTTGTCTCAGACTTGAACTTTCCTTGATATTGACTTTTTATATTGCTCATATTAACTCCTTTTTATATTGTTACTTCAGATAGTCGAAGAAATATTGGCTGATGCGCTCATGCAAGTGAGTGCTCTGATGGCCCCTCATGTTGTGAGGCTCGCCAGGATAGACGAAGAAGTCGGGCTGCGTGCCTGCGCCGATGCAAGCCTTCAGGAAGGTGAGGCAGTGCTGTGGCACCACGGTCACGTCGTTCAAGCCCTGGATAATCTGCAACTTGCCCTTCAGGTTTTTCGCCTTGTAGAGCAGTGAGGTCTTCTTGTAGCCCTCTGGGTTGGTCTGAGGAGTGTCCATATAGCGCTCGCCATACATCACCTCGTACCAGTGCCAGTCGATGACAGGACCACCTGCCACGCCTACCTTGAACACGTCTGGATAGTTGGTCATCAATGAGATCGTCATGAAGCCGCCGAAGCTCCAACCATGTACGCCCAGTCTGTCGGCATCCACGTATGGAAGGCTCTTCAGGTACTCCACGCCCTTCATCTGGTCTTTCATCTCTTCCTGGCCGAGCTGGCGGAAGGTGACTTGCTCGAAGGTCTTGCCACGGTTCTCGCTTCCACGGTTGTCGAGGATGAAGAGCAGGTAACCCTTCTCTGCCATGTAGGTCTCCCAACCACGGCTGCAGTAGTTCCAGCGCGCATCCACGTTGTGGGCGTGAGGACCACCATATACATATATTATGGTAGGATACTTCTTGTTAGGGTCGAAGTTGACAGGCTTCACCATGCGATAGTACAAATCGGTCTCGCCGTCGGCAGCCTTGATGGTTCCGCAAGAGTACTCAGGCACGTTGTAGCCCTTCCAAGGGTTCTCGGCGGTGAAGTATGGGATGCGGTCGCCCAACTCATTGTTGATAATCGCTATCTTGCGAGGCACGGTAGGGGTGGAGTAGTTGTCGTAGAGATACTTGCCGCTCTCGCTCAGGGTGGCGTTGTGCCATCCCTTGCCGTTGTCGTCCACCATCGTGCGCTTGCCCGAGAGGGCATCCACGAGGAAGATGTTGCGCTGGATAGGCGAGCACTCGTTCGAGGCGATGACGATGCTCTTGTGCTTAGGATAGAAGCCGAGCACGTCCATCACCACCCACTTGCCGCTGGTCAACTGACGGATATTAAGTGAAGAGTGATGAGTGAAGAGTGAAGAATCATCTTGTCTTTCTGTTGAAGAGTTAGGAGATGAAGCATTTGAATTCTTCACTCTTCGTTCTTCGTTCTTCACTTCACAAAGGTAGAGGTGGTTGTAACCATCCTTCTGGCTCTGCATGATAAACTTGTTGCTATCCCATGGCAGGAACTGGATAGGATGCAATGGCTCCACGTACTTCTCGTCGGTCTCACGATACAGTTCGGCTATCTTGTCGCCCGTCTCGGCGTTGTAGCTCACGAGACGGCAGTCGTTCTGGTCGCGGTTCAACTCGAACATATAAATCACCTTGTTGTCCGGGCTCCAGGCGATGTTGGTGAAATATCGGTCGGTAGGGTCGCCAGCCTTCAGATAGACGGTCTTGCCAGTCAACACGTCGAACACGCCGACGGTGACCTTGTGGGAGGTCTCGCCCGTCATCGGATACTTGTCTGGTGCGGGAGTGGCGATGCAACTCTGTGTCTCAGGATGGTCGAAGCCAATCTCAGGGATGTTGACCTGTGGATAGTCGGTCACCATGCTCTGGTCCATGCGATAGAAGGCGAGTTTCTCGCCGTTGGGACTCCAGAAGATGCCCTTCGAGATGCCGAACTCGTCGCGGTGGACGCTCTGTCCATAGACGATTTCACGGCAGCCGTCGGTGGAAAGTTGGAAGTCGTGCGACTTCTTCTCTCTCGTATTGGCATTGTTGGCGATGTCGAAGGAGCGCACGTAGAGGTTGTCGCCCTTCAAGTAGGCGAAGGCGTTCTGCTGTGCGTTCGCCTCCAAGAGGCTCTCGCCCTCAGTCCAGTCTAGCTCGCTAACGAGCTTGTGCTTCTTCCAATCTACTGTGTAAGTCTTGCTGCCGTTGCTCACGACCACGATGTTCTTGCCTGCGAAAGGGAACTGAGCGTTGTACAAGGCTCTCACCTTGATGTCCTTGGTAGGAGCGATCCACTGGTTGATGTCGTTGATGCCGAAGAGTTTGGTCTCCTTGCCTGTCTTCTTGTTGACGAGGTAGCAAGCATCGATGTCTTGGCGCACGAGCTCGTCGCCCCACCAGGTACACCAGCGGTTCTTTGCCACCATGTTGCGATAGTTGTTGCCACCGAAGTTGAGGTCTTCCAGTGTGAAAGACTTGTCGCCTTTCTGGGCTGCGACCACAGGCCAGTTCTCCTTGCCGGCAGCCTTGCCTTGCGCCATCGACTCGGTCGCATTCATTGTCATCATCGAAATCATAGCAGCGAATGAAAGTTTGTATATTGAATTTCTGACATTCATACTCGTTTGTTCTTGATTAGAGTTGATATACTGCGTTTTGCAGTAGAAGGTGAATTGATATGCACTGTTTTAGTGCATATCATTGAGCTTATGTCCTGTTTTAGGACATAAGGGTGGCTATACGGTGAAATACAGTATAGCCTATGCACTGTTTTAGTGCGTCATGTGTATTAACAAATTGGAAATCAGAGAGTTAAGTGACATGATGCAGTGTTTTACTGCATAGGCTCTGTTAAGTACCTGAATATTAATTTATTAAGTACTTTTTGCGTTGTTTTCTTAATCCTCGTCCTCAAACTGGGAGAAGTCACGCTTGCCGCCACGCTTGAAGTCTCTGCCGCCCTTGCG
This sequence comes from Candidatus Segatella albertsiae, assembly GCA_002451555.1. Taxonomy (GTDB): domain Bacteria; phylum Bacteroidota; class Bacteroidia; order Bacteroidales; family Bacteroidaceae; genus Prevotella; species Prevotella albertsiae. Next base: position 2,802 of record DKCU01000093.1, on the reverse strand, counting down.
GTCGCCCTTGAAACCACCCCGCTTGTCGCCTTTGTCAAAACGCTTTCCGTCTCTCTTGCCGCCGAAGTCACGACCGCCACCACGCTTTCCGTCGAAGTCACGGTCACCGCCACGTTTGAAGTCACGACCGCCCTTGCGATCGCCCTTGAAGCCACGGCTTCCGCCACGCTTGTCGTCATCGTCGTCTCTTCCGATTCTAGGTCTTCCGCCACGGCGAATCTCGGCACGGCGCTTCTCGAAGTCCTCCAGGCGATGGGTGTGGAACTTGAACGAGCGGATGTCCTCCTCCTCGTTCTCGGTCTCCTCGGTGATGCGCTTCTTGAATTCACGCTCCTTCTTGAAGCGGTGCTTCTGCGCCATCTCACGCTTCTCAGCCTCGGTCTTCACGATGCCGCCTTCGGCACGGAACTCCTTCATCTTGCCGCCAAACATAGAGTACTTTCTGAACTCGCACTCCAAGCTGCCGTTGAACACAGGTATCTTGATGGATGGCTTCAAGCCTATCTGCTCGAAACATTCCTCGCGATAGCTCAAAATCCAAGCCTCGTTGCCAGCGAAGGCGTGCTTCAGGCGCTCGCCTATCATCTTGTAGGTACCGAGGAGGTTAGGGGTGGAGATGCGCTCGCCGTATGGAGGGTTCATCACGATGATGCTCTTCTCGGCAGGCTGTGTGAAGTCCTTGAAGTCCTGTTGCTGGATGGTGATGTCCTTGGTCATGCCGGCTGCACGCACGTTGAGGTTGGCGGTGTTCACCGCCTTCATGTCGATGTCGTAGCCGTAGATGTGGTGCTCGAACTCACGCTCCTGGGAGTCGTCGTTGTAGATCATGTCGAAGAGTTCCTGGTCGAAGTCGTTCCACTTCTCGAAGGCAAACTCCTTGCGGAACACGCCTGGGGAGATGTTGCGTGCGATGAGCGCAGCCTCGATGGCGATGGTGCCCGATCCACACATAGGGTCGATGAGGTCGCACTCTCCCTTCCAGCCAGTCATCAATATCATACCTGCTGCAAGAACCTCGTTCAATGGTGCTTCCACCTGTTCCTGACGGTAGCCACGGCGGTGGAGGCTCTCGCCGCTGGAGTCGAGGCTCAGGGTAGCGTTGTCCTCGGCGATATGGATGTTGAGACGGATGTCTGGGTTGGAAACGCTGATGTTAGGACGTGTGCCCTGCTTCTCGCGGAACCAATCGACGATGGCGTCCTTCACCTTGTAGGTCACGAATCGGGAGTTGCGGAACTCCTCTGAATAGACCACTGAATCAACGGAGAAAGTCTTCTTCACATCCAAGATGTCATCCCACTTGATTTTCTGCACCTCGTCATACACCTCCTCGGCAGAGCGAGCCTTGAAGTGCTTGATAGGCTTCAAGATGCGGATGGCGGTGTGCAACTGGAAGTTGGCACGATACATCATTTCCTTGTCGCCAGTGAAAGATACCATGCGGCGACCTATTTGTACATTGTTGGCACCCAGTTGGGTGAGCTCCTCAGCCAAGACGGGCTCCAGGCCCATGAAGGTCTTGGCAATGAGTTCAAATTCCTGTTCCATTATTGAATTCTATATCTAATAAACTTTGTTTTTCTTTTCTGTATTTCTTCGTCTTAGGCTGCATGTCCTTGGTGACCCAGACGTTGGCTCCCACGACGCATCCCTTTCCGATGGTGATGCGTCCGAGGATAGTGGCGTTGGCATATACGATGACATCGTCCTCCAGGATAGGGTGGCGAGGGATTCCCTTGATCGGGTTGCCGTCCTTGTCGAGCGGGAAGCTCTTGGCACCGAGGGTGACGCCCTGGTATAGCTTCACGTTGTCGCCGATGATGCAGGTGGCACCGATTACCACACCCGTGCCGTGGTCGATGGTGAAGTGCTTTCCTATCGTGGCCTCAGGGTGGATGTCGATGCCGGTCTCCGAGTGCGCCAGCTCGGTCATCATGCGAGGGATGAGGGGCACGCCCAGTTCGTAGAGCACGTGGGCGATGCGGTAGTTGGTTATCGCCTTGATGACGGGGTAGCAGGAGATGATCTCTCCCTGGCTCACAGCCGCGGGGTCTCCCTCGTAGGCAGCCTCCACGTCGGTGGCGAGAATCTTTCTCAGTTTAGGGAACTGCATGATGGCCTTGGCGGCGATGACACCTGCCTTGGCGCGCTGGTGCTGTAGCTCCGCCTGAGTCTCCGTCTCGCAGTCGTTGGCGAAGCAGAGTCCTGCCAGAATCTGTTCGGATAGCATCTCGTAGAGTTTCTCTACTCTTACTCCGATGTGGTATTTGATGGTGGAGATATTGACCGACGAGTTGCCGAAATATCCCGGGAAGAGGATAGAACGAGACAGACTTATGATGTCTTCGAGCGCCTTGCCCGAAGGGAGTGGATTTCCGTCTCTGTGCTGATGGAAGAGACCTTTCAAAGACTCCTGGCTTGAAAGTTCCTCGATGGTTTCCGTCAGCCGATGAGTTAATGTATCTTTACTCATTTTCTATTAGTGTGTCAAAAAAATGCTGTTGTAACGATTTGTACATGTCGTTAAGAATAACTTTTAAAAGTTGGTGCAAAGATACAATTATTATCTTAAAGTACAAAGAAAATGAGGCGGTTTTTTATTTTTTTAGTCTCGAAACAGTCTCAAATCAGTCTCGAAACAATTTCAAATCAGTCTCGAATCAGTCTCGAAACAATTTCAAATCAGTCTCGAATCAGTCTCGAAACAATTTCAAATCAGTCTCAAAACAATTCGAGCTGTACGGTTGAAATAATCTATACGCCCCGAAGGGGCAGAAGCCCCAAGCCTAGGGCAACGCCCTA
>DKCU01000115.1 GCA_002451555.1 Candidatus Segatella albertsiae | reverse complement strand
CACTTCTATTGAGAACTTGCCAACAAAGTTACATCTTTTTGAGGAATTAAGGGTATGTTTTGGCAGAAAAGTTTAAAATATTTATCCTTTCATGTCATTTTTTCCTTACTTACTGCCATGTTTGACGTTCACTTTCCACTGGCACGCTAGTTGCAATAACAGAGGGTGAAAGCTGAAGCCGAAAGAGGTAAGGGGAACGAAAGAGAACCAAGCTACTGAGGCTAGGGCAATCAAAAGATAAACATTAAATATTAACAAACAGAAATCCCGACGGAGCCGCAAGGCATCGAGAGGACGAGTAAAATAAAATTTGGAGGTTTTAATTATGTTGTTAGCACGTAGAAATAATAATTCAGATTGGTTGAGTAACTTCTTTGATGACGCTTTCTTTAACACAGACTTGATGCCTCGTATGAACGCCACCGCTCCTGCCATCAATGTGAAGGAGACTGAGAAAGCTTACGAGATGGAGGTTGCAGCCCCTGGCTTGAAGAAAGAGTGGGTTCGCGTCAACATCGACAATGACGGAAACTTGAACATCGCCATTGAGAACAAGTTGGAGCACAAGGATGAGGACAAGCACGAGCATTATTTACGCCGTGAGTTCTCTTACAGCAACTATCAGCAGAGTTATACTTTGCCAGAGGACGCTGACCGTGAGAAGATTTCAGCAAAGGTTGAGAATGGTGTCTTGACTGTCGAGATTCCAAAGTTGGCTCCTAAGGAAGAGGCTAAGGCTACCAAGAATATTGAAGTCAAATAATCATCTCCCATAAATGATTGACTAGAATAATGAAGGCAGATTCCATATTCGTTTTGGAGTCTGCCTTTTTCTGTTGGTATCCCATAGGGAGCAACAATCACTCAAGAAACTTGCACGTTTTTCAAATTTTATTTTAACCTTTTTCCCCAGAAGTTGTCTAAAGAGTAAAGCATGACAAAAATAATGAATACGACAGACGCTACCATCATAGAAAAGATGCGAACTCATCCTGACCAAGGGATGAGGATACTCATGGACGAATACCAGGAGAGGATTTACTGGCATATCCGCAGACTTGTAGTATATGAGGAGGATGCCGAAGACATGCTTCAGGAGGTCTTTATCAAAATATATCAGAAGTTTGATACCTTTAAGGGCGATAGTTCGCTCTTCTCCTGGATATATCGCTTGGCAACCAATGCTACCCTTTCGTTCCTTAGAAAGAAAAAGGAAGAAAGTCTCTCGCTCGACAAGGCGAGACTACAATGCGCCGCCTCCTACTTCGAATACGGAGACCGTGAAGCCGTTGCCCTGCAAGAAGCAATCCATGACTTGCCTCCCAAGCAACAGACGGTATTCAACTTGCGTTACTATGACGATCTGAGTTTCAAACAAATAGCTGAAATAACCGATACCAGCGAAAGTTCAGCTAAAGCGAACTATTGCTTCGCCAAGCAGAAAATCATTGACAAAATGAAGATGTTAGAAAGTTAGAAGTCAAAAATTTAATGTTGAACCATATAAAATAAAACGAGATATGATTGAAAATAATGATAATCTGGAGAAGATAGGCAAGAAAATGCCTTATACCATACCAGAAGGTTTGTTCGAGAGGGTACAGAGCAATGTGCTGGAACAAATAGATGAATTGGAAAAGGAAAAAGGACTTGAAAATTCTCAGAAGCAACTTAAAGATTCCGAGCATCAAGCCCAAAAGCAACAGAAGAAGGCTCTTAGCAGACGTCTTACGATAACATTAACTGCAATTGCCGCATCGCTCTGCGCTATATGCATACTGCATTTCGGAAATATAGAAAATAACAGTAATCCAAGCAAGCATCAACAGCAAGCAACAAGTACCATTGCAGTAGATAAGGCATATGATAGCTTAAGCCAAGAGGAGCAGGAAAGTCTTCTCGCCGACTATAGCAACGACATCTATCTGAACTTGCAATAAAAATTATGTATTTACAATAACTCTTTTATTTTAAATTAATTTCAAATAGGTATGATGAACAAAATGAAAAAACTGATGATGCTATACTTCATGATAATAGCATCCATCACACTTGCCATGGCACAACAGAACTACAATGGCAAGGAGAGGAAACGCCCCAACATGGAGCAGTTTACACAAATGCAAGCCAATCGCATCGCACAGCAGTTGGCATTCGATGACAAGACCACAAATAAGTTCGTGGAGACATTCTGCAACTGCCGCAAGGAGATTGCTGCCACCCGTATTCCTCACCCTAAGAAGAAGCCAGGCGAAATGACCGATGCCGAGGTTGACAAGAACATCAAGGCGAAATTTCAGCAGAGCCGCAAGATACTCGACATCCGCGAGAAGTATTACAATGCTTACTCTAAATTCTTATCACCTAAGCAAATACAGCGAGTATATGATTTGGAGCGAAACGACTTCAATCATTTCGCCAAGAAAGGTTTTAAGAAAAGCCCCAAGGGTAACGGCAAATGTCATGGGAAAGCCATGCCTAAGCCTTAACAAAGTGGTCAACTAAAATCGTTAAACCACACAAATTTTTCATCCCAAGACTTTGTATGTACATTCAAAGACTTTAAACCTACATCCCAAGACTTTGAACACACATACCAAGTCTTGGGATGAAAAGTTTATAAGCTTTTACCCACAAACATATAGGCTTTTACTAACAGATGAAAACGAGCAACAACACATGTTGCCACAAAACGATACAATCTGATCTTTTTTACTCATATAAATACATCTTTTTATCTTAGGATTCAGAGGAACATCATAAGATTTAGAGACCTATCTCTCTCGACTTACTTATTAAATCCGATGCAAAAGTACAAAAAATCGAATGATTATGCAAATATTTGCGATATTTTCCTTACTTTTGCAGAGGACTTTATCATTTATATAAAAGAGAAGATTATGAAGACAATCTTGTTATCATCCATCCTGGCGATGTCAACCCTTACCATGATGGGACAAAGCTTGAAGTATCCTACCGCCCCTAAGGACAACACGGTGGACGAATACTTCGGTGTGAAAGTGGCGGACCCTTTCCGACCACTCGAAGACGATACTTGTGCGGCTACGGCGGCTTGGGTCAAGGCGGAGAACGCCGTGACAGATGCCTATATGACGAAGATTCCACAACGTGCCAAGTATCTGAAACGCTTGAAGCAAGTGGCAAATTACGAGAAGGTATATACTCCTTTCGAAAAGAACGGCAAATGGTATGTCTATAAGAACAACGGTCTGCAAAACCAAGCCGTGCTCTATCAGATGGATAAGCTCGGCGGAGAGGCTCGTGTGTTTCTCGACCCCAACAAGCTCAGCGACGACGGAACCGTGGCCCTCAAGGGCATCTCCTTCTCCAACGACGGCAAGTACCTCGTCTACACCATCTCCCGAAGCGGAAGCGACTGGGAGGAAATCTACGTGATGGACGTGAAGACCCAAAAGCTCCTCGCTGACCATATCGTATGGGCGAAGTTCACAGGCGCCGACTGGCAAGGCGATGGCTTTTACTACAGTGCCTATGATGCGCCAGAGAAGGGCAAGGAGACTTCGGCTAAGAACGAAATCCAGAAGGTGTATTATCATAAGATGGGAACTCCTCAGAGCCAGGATGTTCTCTTCTATCAGAACCCAGCCAATCCGCTCCGCTTCTATGGCGTGAGCGTGAACAAGGAGGAGACGATGATGTTCCTCACCGAGTCGGGCATGGACCAGGGTATCAACCTCTTCGTGCGTGACCTCCGCCAGCCTAATTCCCAGTTCATCCAGATGACGGGTGACTGCTCAAAGACCTACTCGCCTGTGGAAATCATCGGCAACGACATCTACATGCTCACCAACGCTGGTGCTCAGAAGTATCGCCTGATGGTGGCAAACCTCAAGAAGCCGGGCTACCAAGACTGGAAGGAACTCATTCCTGAAAGTGATGCCGTGCTGGAGGACGTGACCTTCGTGGATGGCGACAAGATGGTGCTCACCTACACCAAGGATAATTGCAGCCATGCTTACCTATACAATATAAAAGGTGAGAAACTCTCCGAAATCAAATTGCCAGGCGTGGGTAGCGCCAGCTTCAGTGGAAAACGTGAACGCAAGGAGCTCTTCTATAGCTACACCTCCTACACCGTGCCTACCACCATCTACCAGATGGACTTGGCTTCGGGCAAGAGTAGCATCTACAGTCAGCCGAAGGTCAACTTCAAGCTGAGCGAATACACCTCGGAGATGGCATTCTACACCTCGAAGGACGGCACTCGCATCCCTATCTTCCTGACCTACAAGAAGGGCATGAAGAAGAACGGTAAGAACCCTGTCTTGATGTATGGCTATGGCGGTTTCAACGTAACCTATCCTCCATCGTTCTCGGCGATGCGTGTGCCTTTCCTGGAGAATGGTGGCATCTATGCCTACGTAGTGCTCCGTGGCGGTGGCGAATATGGTGAGGACTGGCACTTGGCTGGCACCAAGATGCAGAAGCAGAATGTGTTCGATGACTTCATCTCGGCTGGCGAATGGCTCATCAGCAATAAGTACACCGACAAGAACCACCTCGCCATCCTCGGCGGAAGCAACGGCGGCTTGCTAGTAGGAGCCTGCATGACCCAGCGTCCTGACCTCTTCAAGGTCTGCATCCCAGAGGTAGGCGTGATGGACATGTTGCGCTACCATAAGTTCACCATCGGTTGGAACTGGGCGCCAGACTATGGCACGAGTGCCGACAGCAAGGAGATGTTCGAGTATCTGAAGGGTTACTCCCCTCTGCACAACATCAAGAAGGGCGTAAGCTATCCAGCCACCATGGTTACTACTGCCGATCACGACGACCGTGTGGTACCAGCCCACAGCTTCAAGTTTGCCGCCACCTTGCAGGAGTGCCAGGCAGGCAAAGCCCCTGTGCTCATCCGCATCGACTCGAAGGCGGGCCATGGTGGTGGCAAGCCACTGAGCAAGCAGATGGAGGAGAACGCAGACATCTACGGTTTCCTGATGTATGAGATGGGAATGAAAATGAAGTAAAAAATGAAATCGTAAGCAAAGAAGTAAACAAAAACGAGTGATACAGATGAAATAAACAAAAAAGTTACGACGGAACCCAATATTTTCCGCCGTAACTTTTTTGTTTAT
>DKCU01000098.1:19649-21607 GCA_002451555.1 Candidatus Segatella albertsiae | reverse complement strand
CAAGTGGTGGATGAGCACATCAACAAGCCTACCTTGTTGATTATTGACGACAACAACGACATCCGTCAATATGAGCGCACGCTTCTTCAGGACGACTACATCGTCTTGGAGGCATCCGATGGAAAGGAGGGTTTGGAGATTGCCAAGAAGGAGGTGCCCGACTTGGTCATTTGCGATGTGATGATGCCAGTGATGGATGGTTTGGAGTTTACCGAGCAGTTGAAGACCAACGTGGCAACCTCTCATATCCCAGTCATCATGCTTACGGCGAAGAATCTGGAGGAGCATCGTGCCGAAGGTTATGAGCATGGTGCCGATTCGTATATCACCAAGCCATTCCATAGCAAGGTGCTCTTGGCTCGCATCAACAATCTCTTGAAGCAGCGCAAGCTTTTGAAGAATCTTTATATAGCATCGTCGCAGACTGCCGAGCAGCAGATAGAGGAATCTCAGTTAGATAGTCGTGACAAGCAGTTTATGAAACAGCTCCATGACATCATCCAGCAGAACCTCAGCAACAGCGAGTTTGGCGTGGAAGACATAGGCAAGGAGATTGGACTGAGCCGAGTGCAACTTTATCGCAAGGTGAAAGCGATGACTGGTTCTTCGGTTGTTGATTTGCTTCGTAAGGCTCGTCTAGCCAAGGCAAAGCGCTTGTTGGAAAGTCGCAGCATGAGTGTCAGCGAGATAGCCTATGAGGTGGGCTTCTCAGCTCCTTCCTACTTTACCAAGTGCTTCAAGGATGAGTATGGCATATTGCCAGGAGAAGTAGGGGCATAAGATTGCTCAATTTTACCATTCCTCGAACTCCAGTTCAAGTTCCCTCCATTCGGGTTTCTGACTAGTGCTGTTCTCTTTGTCCTCCTTCTTGGCTTCCTCGGAAGTGGCGTTGCTTACCGACAAGCCGAGGAGGCGGATGGGGTGCTTGGATGAGTAATCCACGAGTTTCAGCAATCGCTTGGCGAGGGGCAGGATGTCTGCCTTATTCTTCAAGACCTTCTCTTGCGAGATGCTGCGAGTAATCTGCGTGAAGTCGGCATATTTCACTTTTAGCGTCAAGGTTCTTCCTTCAAAACCGTTTTTGTCGATACGCTCCAGTAGTTCTATGACTGTATGATAGAGTTCGATGATAACAGCCGACCTGGTGTAGATGTCTTCGAGAAATGTCTGTTCGCACCCCACCGACTTGCGTTCTCTGTAAGTGACGACAGGGCGGTCATCGATACCACGAGCGAAGTTATAGAAGATATGACCAGCCTTGCCGAACACCTCTACAAGATGTTCCTCTGATACCTTTCTGAGGTCTGCGCCATTGAAGATACCCATGAAGTGCATCTTTTGCAAGGTCTTTTTGCCCACACCCCAGAAATCCTCCACGGGTAGTTGGGCGATGAAGTCGAGCGCCTTGTCGGGATGGATAGTACAGATGCCGTCGGGCTTGCGATAGTCGGAGGCAACCTTGGCGAGAAACTTGCAATAGCTGATGCCTGCCGAAGCCGTGAGCCCTATCGCCTCTTTGATGCGGGCTTTTATCTCCTTGGCAATATCCACCGCCATTTCCATCCCTTTCTTGTTGGCGGTGACATCGAGAAAAGCCTCGTCGATGGAGATGGGTTCGATGAGGTCGGTGTATTCTTGGAAGATATGGTGAATCTGTTGCGACACCTCCTTGTAATGTGTATGTCGGCAAGGTACGATGATGAGGTCTGGGCAGAGTTTCTTAGCTTGGGCGATGGATTGAGCGGAATGCACACCCCATTTGCGAGCCTCGTAGCTGGCAGTGGAAACCACACCACGAGGTCCATCGAAGCCCACCGCTATCGGTTTGCCCCGAAGTTCCGGATTGTCTCTCTGCTCTACCGAGGCAAAGAAGGCATCCATGTCGATATGTATAATCTTGCGCCCTGTCATCCTCGAAAATACGAATAAATTGTTATGCAAAAATACGAATAAATTCC
>DKCU01000098.1:5058-19569 GCA_002451555.1 Candidatus Segatella albertsiae | reverse complement strand
TCTACTATCAAAAATGTTGCAATGAACGGATTTTTGCATCATACGAAATGATTTTTAAAGCTGGTGTTCACACCTTTACGTAATTTTGCAGCAGAAATCAAAACAATAACGCTAACAATTAATAATTCGCAAAATTATGAACACCTTATTAAATGGAAAGAGCGCAGCCATGGTGCTTGCACTTTCACTCGCAAATGTTTCTGCTGCTTTCGCACAGGATGACAATGGTAGCTCCAAGGAGGAGGGCAATCGCAACGTGATGCTCAACGCAGCCAGTGCCAACGGTCCTCGTGAGATTCAGATAGGTTTGCCTTCTGCCGATGTCAATGTATTGGAGAATGGTTTGCCTGTCACCTACGCTACCAATCCTCATTCTGTCAACACCATCTGGCGTGGCGATGCGAGTCTTAGCCATCAGGGCTTGTTGAAGATTGCCGAGACTGCCATCACCACGGGTAACATCGGCTACGCCGTGAACTCTTTCACCCAGAAAGGTCAGAAAGGATTCAATGGCACCTTGAATTATAAGAGTAACCACTTCGGCTTGCAGGAGTTTTCTTTGAATATGAATGGTGACTTGGGCAGCGATTGGTACTATAGCTTCAATATGTACCAGGACTTCGACCCAGGAACTTTCAAGATTAAGTCAACTCCTTATCAGGACCGCACCCAGATTTACAAAGCACTCATCACCAAGAAGTACAATGGCAACCGTGGCGAGTTTACCGCTATGTATAAGTACGCTAACAGCCACAATGTGTATAACTATGCCACCCAAAGCGCTCCTTTCATCTATGTGGGCGATGGCAGCGTGAAGGAGTACGGAAAGTTCAAGCTCGGTACTACCTCTTATCTCCCTATCGACAACGAGATGACTTACAGAGACATGCGTACGGGCGAGTTGAAGCAGACTACTCTCTATGATGCCTGTCTCAACAAGGCGAGCGAGGTGACCCTGATGAACAATTATCGCTTCGATAATGGCTTGAACTGGAAGGCTACCTTGAAGTACGACCACTCTCGTGGAGCAATGGTTTATCAGACTCCGATGTCTATCATCGACCTCAAGAGCGCTGCCAACCAAGGTGTATATAAATATATGTATCGCGACATCGACGGACAGACCAAGGCTTACGACGGACAGTATGTCCAGACCCGTATGTCTTGCCTTAACGCCGGAACCATCGACGAGGCTCTCTTCACCTCAGAGCTCAGCAAGAGATTTAAGACATCCACCTTCCGCCTCGGCGTGAACGAGTGGTTCTATCATATAGATTATTGCTCAAATACAACCATGTACGACCAGAGCGTGCCTTCGGATGGTAGTTATGCCTTGCGAGTTTGGGATGCCAACCAGCGCGACAGCTATTTCTACGATTTCAACAAGAACGCCTCTGAGTATTACAAGGGAAGCGAAAACAAGTTGGCTCTCTACTTCACCCATGACTGGGACGTCACCAAGAAGTTGAATCTCTACTATGGTGCCCGTCTGGAGTGGCAGTGCCTGAAGGGTGAGAACGCCGCCGTGAAGAATGCGCAGGGCGAGTATGTTGGACGATTTGCCGATTACTATCTCGGTGCTACTGCCGCAGATGGTACGAAGATTACACCAGCCGACTTGAGCTACAACTGGATCAACTACGATTTCTCTGTGGCAGCAACTTACAAGTTGACCGATAACTTCGGCTTCACGGGCGATTTCACTTACATCGTCCAGCATCCTAAGTTCGAGGCATTCGCCCCAGCTACTTTGCCAAATGTGGATAAGATTTCCGTGCCACTCGGTCGTGCCGGCATCTACTACAACAACTCATGGTTGAGCCTCACCTCGTTGTTCTCTTACATCTCGAAGACCAACAACAACTCTACGTTGAATCTTCAGCATGGCAGCGAGATCAAGGCGGCTCCTTTGGCTTACGACATCCAGACCTGGGGTTGGACAACCGATGCTGTGGCTCATCCATTCAAGGGCTTCGATTTCCACTTCCTCTTCACTTATCAGAAGCCAACCTACAAGAAGTTTGAGACCAGTGTTACCTTCAACGATGGTTACACGGGCACTATCAATGCCACAGGCAATGTCGTAGCTGAGATTCCAGAAGTGCTCATCGAGTTGGATCCAAGCTATATGATTACCAAGGACATCAAGCTCTGGACCAGCTTCCGTTACTTCAGCAAGACCTACGCCAACATCAACGAGGCTTACTACTTCAATGGTCATTGGGAAACCTTCGGTGGTTTGAACTGGCAGGCAACCAAGCGCCTCGCTCTCGGTTGCACCATAGTTAACTTCTTAAATCAGACAGGTGCCAAGGGTAGCATCGCCGGTGCCGAGCTGATTACCAAGGATGAGGCGAAGGGCATCAAGAACCAGATTATGACAGGTAGCTACCTCCGTCCATTCACCGTGGAGTTTACCGCTTCGCTGAAGTTCTAACATATAGGGGTACAAGAAAAAGCCAGCTTTGCATATATAATTAATGTATGTGCAGGGCTGGCTTTTCTTGTTGCTTTGTACTAGAAATAGATACAAAATAACTACGCTTGGTTTGGAAATGCATCGAATTTTCTTGTTTTTTGGTTTGGAAATGCTTAAGAAACTATTTGTTTTTGGTTTGGAAATGATTAAAAAATATGCAATTTTTGGTTTGGAAATGAAAATAAAGTTGTATCTTTGCACCTGATTTTAAACGAATTATATATGTTTACACGAACGGCAATCAATTATCTGCGTCAATGGGCGAATAATGAAGAGCGCAAGCCTTTGGTCTTGCGAGGGGCTAGACAAGTGGGTAAGACAACTTTGATAAAGTTGTTTGCCAAGGAGTTTGACACCTATATTTATTTGAATTTGGAGGAAAAGGAAAATGCGGAACTTTTCGCAGATGACTATTCTTTTGATGATTTATTGGTAGGTATCTTCTTTAAGGCGAATGTGCCTCAAGATTCCAGCAAGCGCACATTGATTTTTATCGATGAGATACAAAACGAGCCAAAGGCAGTTCAGGCTTTGCGATACTTTTATGAAAAGCGTCCAGACATTTATGTGATAGCAGCTGGCTCTTTGTTAGAGAGCTTGATGGGGCGCCATATCTCTTTCCCTGTGGGTAGGGTGGAGTATATGGCTTTGCATCCTTGTACCTTTGTGGAGTTCCTTCGTGCCATAGGTCAAGAGGCTACAGCAGAGGGTATCGAAAGAATGTCTTTGCCCAATTCTTTGCATTCCAATGTCATGGATTTGTTTAAGAAGTATATGATTGTGGGTGGGTTGCCTGAGGCTGTGGCAAACTATGCAAAATACCGAGACATAGTCAAGCTGAATGGTGTCTTCAATTCTTTGCTTTCTGGCTATCGAGACGATGTGGAGAAGTATGCCAGCAAGCCTAAAGAGCAGGATGCCATTCGATATATTTTAAATTATGGCTGGGCTGCTGCGGGTCATCGTATTCAGTTTGCAAAGTTCACAGGTTCTACTTTTAAGGCTGCTGAGGCTGGCAATGCGTTCAGAACTTTGGAGAAAACGTTATTGTTGGAGTTGGTTTATCCACAGATGTCGGCTTCTTTTCCTATATTGCCCGATTTGAAGAAAAGTCCAAAGTTATTGTGGCTAGATACCGGATTGGTGAATTATGTGGCTGGTATGCAAGAGGAACTGTTGTTTAGCAAGGATACCGATGAACTATGGAACGGCGACATTGCCGAGCATATTGTTGGGCAGGAGTTGCTGGGTTCATCTTTTACTTTTGGAGAGAAGCGTATGTTCTGGGTACGTGATGCCAAGAACTCACAGGCAGAGGTAGACTTCTTGATACGTTATAAGTCGCATCTTCTTCCGATAGAAGTAAAGACAGGGGATAATGCCAAGCTACGTTCCTTGCATCTTTTCATGGATGAGTCGAAGGAAAAGATAGCTTTGCGCCTTTGGAATGGGCCGATGAATTCGGGTACCGTTACTACGCAGAATGGCAAGTCTTTCACCTTATATAATATACCACTCTATTATGCAGGAAGTTTGCAGGTGTTCTTGGATTCAGTGTTTGCGGATAATCAGTAAAAGCGATAGAACTTTTGCTTTTGAGGAAAAATGGACAAATAAAAACTTTGATATAGAAGTGAAGGTATATTTCACAAGTCACCGAAGTAGTACTTCTGTAGAAGATGAAGTACTACTTCGGTGGGCAATGAAGCTATCTGTTTTTGTATTCGTAGTGTCTTATGCATATCTCATTAGGCTTTTTTGCCTGTTTGTCATCAACGCAATAAGATTTTATGCAGATTGGATTCTCTTTGTCGTCATACTCATATTCGAAGATATGTTTCTCTGGGGCACTAAATTCTGGGTCGTCGGACGTGATACTATATTCTATTATTAGACCCTGTTCATTGTATTTGTATGAAGTAACTGTTCTTCTTGAATCTGTTTGCAAAATTATTTGATTTTGCTCATTTAGGTAGAGAATTTCATTGCCTCTCGAAAAAGAACGATCGCCTTCTTTTAGAAAGCAAATGTTTTTAGGCATATCATACTTGTACTGGGTGACAGAATGTAAGGTGTCGTATTCCGTTCTTTTTTCATATTTCCCATAGAAATCTGTGGAATCTACTCCTTCTGAATACCATTTCGTATAGGTGGTATTTTTTCTTTCTTTGAGTTTTCCGTTGTCTGTTCTGTACTCGTAAATGGTTGTTTCTGTTTCCTCATTAATGGATTTGCCAAACAAGTCATCATCATGCTCATGATGGCTGAACATGATTTCTTTGGTAAGATTCCCATCGGTGTCATAATAATAGTTGGTGCGATGTTCCTCTTCTCCTGTTGGCTCATAAGTGATGACTAAGCTATCTCTGTTCTGCTCATCAAGGAAATGCTTCTCAACAAATTGCATCTTTCCTTTGGCTGCATCGCCAAAGTTTTCTTTTGCTTCATAGACGGTGTCTGTGTAGCTATAGATGTTGCCATTTGGTTTCCATCCATTTGATAAGTTATCACTCTTGCAATTTGTGAGTGAAACAATGATTATGCAAGCTAAAAAGCAGGCCTTAAAAAATGTTTTTTGATTCATATTTATCTAATGTTGTTTATTTGTTTCCTTTCATTCGATTGTGCATCTTACAGAGCATTTCGCAATTTTCCAATGTAGTTTTGCCTCCCTTGCTCCAAGGAGTAACATGATCAGCTTCCATTTCTGTAAATTTGTAAATACGTGAATGGTTGCTATTGTTCCCACTTGCGCAAAGAGGGCAATTGGACACTCCTTTTGCTTTAGCCTCTTTGGTTTGTTTGCTGAATGCTGCTTTCTTTACAGAATCCTCAAAGAAACGGACATCCAAAAGCTCTGGATGCTTTTCTTCGCCAAGGATATACTCGAAAATGCCTTTTTTGTTCTTTACATATTCGTCTTGGTACAATTCTGTTACTCTCTTCGTGATATAATCTACACTGTATGGCTTATTGTGGTAGGTTTCGTAAAGTCTTGCCCATTCCAATCCACACATTTCTTTCTCTACCATAGAGAACGTGTTGGATGCCCACTCTATGACCGTTTCGAAATAGACTTTCATCTCGGATATGTCCGGATTGCTTCGATGCAAAGAAAGATAGGCTTCAACAGACATGCCCTTATTGCTACTAATCCATTGTAATGCACGCTCTAAGAAATCTTGACGCTTAACATTGCCTTTTATGTATGCAGCCCATTTGTGATGGTTCATGTTATGGCTGTTGCTAAACTCGGCTTTAGCGGCTGTGATGAATGGACCTGAATAGATGGCGTTGAGTAATTCTTGCGCATTCAAGGGGATGCCAACGATGTTGATGGTTTCGAACCACTGTTTGATTTCTTGTTCTTCACCTTCACATACATAAATCGTAAGTTTGGTGTTTAGAAAGCGTTCTTTTTGCTCTTCGTCAAGTCCGCTGATGTAGGTCTCTCTTCCTACTATTTTAATAGCCAAGTAGTTAATTACAAAGCGGCCAATACTTGTTATACGCTGCTGACCATCAAGAATCTCATATTGCCCATCCTTGGTTTTGTTGAAGTATATCAATCCGATAGGATAGCCCTTCAATAACGAGTTGATGACTGCGACATCTTTCTGGCCATCGTCATAGATATAGTTGCGTTGGTATTCAGGCTGAATGGTTAGTTGGCCATCCAACCCATACAAGCCTTTTCCTTCATTTTTGTTGTATTGGAAACCCTTGCAGATTTCTGCAATCGTCCAGTCTGTATGCAAAGTTGTCTTCATAAGCGTTTACTTTTTAGCTCTAATTAATATTCTTGCATATGGTTTCTGTGGGATGCCATTCTCCATGTAGTACAGTTGACCATCACGTAAGCTTTTGTTTAGCTTTTTCAATTCTCTATCGAAAGGCTTCAAACCTAACTCTTTTCCTGAGTTACCTTCCGCACAACCAATAATTTCAAATTGGTCAGGACAATATTTATCAAGAAAAGACTTGGGCACTCCCATGATTCCGTCATAATCTGATGGGATTAGGTCTGTGTATGGTACATCTATAGCATCATAATTGGCATAATGAATGTAAGATTTACGCCCTTTCAACTCTTTGTGCTTAGTGAACTTTAAGTTGTCTTCCATTTTCATAAGTGGAAGTGGTTCATGGCGACGACCATGGTCCATGTTGGTAAACCAACAAGTGTTAGGAACTCGATTCACCTTTACACCATCTCGTTCCTTGTCGAATTTATAGGTTGGTGCATAAACGAAATTGTCAGGTACTCGGAAGTACATTCCTGTATTGAAATTGGTTGCCCCTGTCCAAACTTTGTTGTCCTTGATATATGGGAATACATCTTTGTAAGTGATGGCGTTAATATTTCCGATGATATCAAATTGTTTGTTGGCTTCCACTATCCAAGTGAAGAATTCCCTGAACAAAGAGAAAGGAGGGTTTGTGATAATAATGTCAGATTCGTCACGAAGTTTTTTGACTTCTTCACTTCTGAAATCTCCATCCCCATCCAAGTAATCCCATTTCAAATCGTCCACATCTATTTTGGGTTTAGAGGTGTCATTACGCTCAAGAATGAAAATCTTGCCATGTGTTAAGGTCTTGTCCTTATCAAATTTTATGTCTTCCGTTTCAAATAAGGAAGGCTGATATCCATATTTGTATTTCTTGCTTTCTGGGGCATAGCTGGTGCTAATCAACTTTTTTAGTCCAAAGAAGTCGAAGTTTTGAGCGAAGTATTTAGTAAAATTGCTCCATTCTGGGTCATCGCATGGTAGAAGGATAGTTTTTCCTTTGAACACATCTTGGTCATATTCCAAGTATGCGTTCATTTCCTTTTCAATGTCATAATATTGGGTGTAAAACTCATCCTTCTTAGCCAATTTGGCATTTGTAAGATTGTCGTTTGCCATCTATCCACTTAGTTTTTTTATTCTACTGACTCCCCAAGCAGAAAGTTGATGGTTAAGTGTTTCCTATCAAAAGAAATGGCGTAGGAGTTCTGTACCAGCCATCCTTTGTGTATTGAGGTATTAGGGGACCTTTGAGCTCAAAGAATGAAGTGCAGAAGCCTACGCCAAGTTAGATGTATATGATGAATAGCACAAGATGCACCCCTTCTTGACGAAAGGGCGCATTTGTGCCATGTATATACAAGCAAGGTGTAAGCGTCCACCTTGTTCTTTATCTGAAGCTCATTTGGAAGTCCCTAATTTCCAATACATCAGAAGAAAAACGCAGTAAACGCCGTTTCCATAAAATAGAGCCAAGCGGCAGATTAACGCCAGCAACTCATTGTTGGCAATCCGCAGAATGACGAATGCAAAGGTAATGAAAAGAACTCATATCTCCAAACTTTTGCGTGATTTTTTCTTGCGATAAATATTTATGTTTGATAGATATGGGCTCAGTGGGTCGTTAGGAAGAAATTGCAAAAATGACCGCACACTGCACAAATGTATTGTAAGCTGTTGATTATTAGTGTTTTGTAAAGTGTGGCGGCAATCGTAACACAGCACTCAGACCGCACATATTAATTCTCCTACCACGGCATATTGGCGAAGTTTGCAGGGGCAGGGCATGATAATTTTATTAATCGTACCAAATAAAAAGGGCAGAATGAGTGTTTTTATAAGTTATGATTAATAAAAAATGAGAAGTTTTAGAGTCTAAACTCCTAAAAGTTATCGAAACACAAGAGTTTTAGGAATGCGTTCCTAAAACTTTCTTAATATATGCGCTTTTAGTATTAGGATTCCTAAAAAATATGTATATTTGCAGTGTGGTATTTAAAATAGCAAAAAATGAAGAGAATAGAACGACAAGAATATCTACAAAAGCTGATAGCTTTTAAGGATAAAAAGCTAATCAAGGTAATCACTGGCATTCGACGTTGCGGTAACTAACTATTATGGAAATTTATCGTGATTGGCTCTTGGCTCATGGTGTCAAGCAAGACCAAATCATCTATCTTAATTTTGAGGACTATGATTTCATCGAATTGAGAGACCCGCGAAAACTGTATGATTACGTCAAGCCTCTCATACATCAAGATAAGATGACTTATATCTTTTTTGATGAGATACAACATGTCGGGGATTTTCCTGACATCATCAATAGTTTCAACTTGAAGCCAATGGTAGATTTATATGTAACAGGTTCCAATGCCTATATGCTTTCAAGCGAAATAGCAACGCTCTTGTCGGGTAGATATGTGGAGATAGCGATGCTTCCATTGTCTTTCAAGGAGTATGTGAAAGGTGTGGGTGGAGCTGATAATCTTTCTAAGGCTTATATTGAATATGTGAGCAAGAGCAGTTTTCCATATACATTGGAATTGGATACGACAAATGAGGTCAGCGATTATCTGAATGCCGTTTACAATACGATTGTGGTGAAAGACATCATGAGTAGAAACAAACTTTCGGATGTAATGATGCTGGAGAGCGTGATTCGTTTTACTGCCGATAATATAGGTAATATTCTCTCAACTAAACGTATCGCCGACTTGATGACGGCTGATGGACGAAAGATAGACCAAAAGACAGTGGAGAAATATCTATCTACACTTTGCGAGTCTTTCTTCCTCTATGAAGTGAAGCGGTATAATATCAAAGGTAGGCAGCTGCTTAAGACATTGGGAAAATACTATTTGGTGGATATTGGTTTGCGACGAATGCTGCTTGGCTCTCGCTCTTTTGATGCGGGACGTATCTTGGAGAATATCGTTTATCTTGAACTCTTGCGCCGTCAGAAGAAAGTGTATATTGGTAAGATGGATAACTTGGAGGTGGATTTTGTAGCCATCGATGAGAATGATATTACTTACTATCAGGTAGCAGCCACGGTGAGGGATGAGAACACCTTGAAGCGTGAGTTGGCTTCGCTTCAGCAAATCAAGGATCAATATCCTAAGTTTATCTTGACGCTCGATGAAGACCCGACGGCAGATTATGATGGCATTAAGCGTATCAATGCATTGAGATGGTTGATGGGGGAAGTATAAACCTATGCAACCTATATGATAGGCTAAAACTTTCGAGAGAATAATCGTTCATGTGATAGCAAATATGTTACATGAACGATTTTTTGTATCATAAGAAACGGAGTTTATTGCAGGATTCCTTGCTTTTCCGTAACTTTGCCATCGAAAACAAGAAACAATAACGCTAACAATTTAAAAACGAAATGATCATGAAATCCAGTTCAATGATTACCAAGGCCGCTTGCCTCATGATGATGGCATCAGCCGTTCCTTCTGCTTTCGCTCAGAAGATGAATATCGAACACAAGGGTGATACTACTATTATTAAGGTGGAGAATCCTACCAAGTATCTTCTTCTTCCTATCCAGGAGGAGAAGGATGAGGCTCAGGTGTTGCTCGACACAGGTAGCAAGGATGATACCTGGATGGACGTTCGCCTGGCACAGAATGGTTCCGATTATTATGTGCCATTCGCTCTCGGCAAAGGCAAGACGGCAACTGTCAAGATCCTCGGCTTGAAGAAGAATGCCTTGGCGCTCAATCTGATGAAGCTCAGCGATACCTTCGACACCACCAATACAGATTACTATCGTCCATCTTATCACTTCACGCCGCTCTATGGCTGGATGAACGACCCTAACGGAATGGTATATAAGGATGGCGAGTATCATCTCTATTTCCAGTATAATCCATACGGCTCTAAGTGGGGCAACATGCACTGGGGACATGCCGTGAGCAAGGACCTCATCCATTGGGAGCATCTTGACCCAGCCATCGCTCGTGACCCGGTAGGTCATATTTTCTCAGGTAGCTCCGTTCTCGACAAGCGCAATACGGCAGGCTATGGCAAGAACGCCATCATCGCCCTTTACACCAACAACAGTGTGAATCACGACGAAGTGCAGTGCATGGCTTACAGTACCGACAATGGTCGTACCTTCACTAAATATGGGGGCAACCCAGTGTTGACTCCATTCGATGGCTTGAAGGACTTCCGCGACCCAAAGGTGTTCTGGTATGAGAAGGGAAAGTGCTGGTACATGATTGTCTCTGCCGACAAGGAGATGCGCCTGTACAAGTCGAAGAATCTCAAAAAGTGGGATTACGTGAGTGCCTTTGGTAAGGGAATCGGTCAGCAACCCTGTCAGTATGAGTGCCCAGACTTCTTCCAGTTGCCAGTGAACGGCGATAAGAAGAACATGAAGTGGGTGATGACAATGAACATCAACCCAGGTTGTTGGTTTGGTGGAAGTGCCACCGAGTATTTCGTGGGCGATTTCGATGGCAAGAACTTCACTTGTCCTGATGCCAACGACGTAAAATGGCTCGACTGGGGTAAGGACCACTACGCTACCGTTACCTTCTCCAACACAGGCGACCGTGTTTTGGCAATGACTTGGATGAGCAACTGGCAGTATGCCAACCTCACTCCGTTCAAGCAGAACCGTGGTGCCAATGGATTGCCACGAGAGTTGAAACTCTATGAGCAGAACGGCAAGTACTATGTTTCAGAGGATGTAGCCCCAGAGGCTTATGCGCTTCGCAAGGACACCAAGGAGTTAGGGGATGCGGATGTAACAGCCGAGAATGCGAAGGAATATTCAGCAGTAGCTGCTAATATGAATGGCGCATTCGAGATTGAGGCTGATGTAACTCCAGATGAGAATGGCATCGCTGGCATTGAGATTTCCAACAACAAGCGTGAGCGTACCTTGATTTACTTCGACATGAAGCAAGGCAAGGTGGTGATGGATAGAACTGAGAGCGGTCTCACCGACTTCGGTAAGCAGGCTGAGCCTCATGACATCGAGAAGGCTTGGGACAAGCAGCGTGCCGCAGAAGGCAAGCAACCTGCCCGCATCGAGAACTCCATCAACTACAAGAACGACTTCGCCCTCGCCACATGGGCTCCGTTGAGCCTCTGCGAGAATGGCAAGAAGACCTATCATGTTGACATCTTCGTGGATAAGTCATCTGTAGAGCTCTTCGTGGATAACGGTCGTATCGCCATGACCAACCTCGTCTTCCCTGTGGCTCCATACGAGAACGTGAAGTTCTATAGCAAGGATGGCAAGGCAGCGTATAAGAACGTGAAGGTTCACCAGTTGGCATTGTAAGATAACTTTAAGTTCTCGATGAGTAATCATGTTGTCAAGAACTTGTGATAGTATATGTAGGATTATAGGCAGGTTTCCTTGGTGGAAATCTGCCTATAATTGCGTTTTGACCCTATGATGGCAAAATAAAGAAGAATAAATGAGTGATATTTAAAAAAGTTTTCTTATTTTTGCATGCGAAAGCGAGTTAAAAGTTAAAACAGTTATGGAACAGCAAGTAAAACGAGTACCTTACGGAGTATCTGATTTTGCCAATGTGATAGAGCAGAATCAGTATTATGTGGATAAGACGATGTTCATCCCTGAGTTGGAGAAGCAGCCAAACAATCTCTTCTTCATTCGCCCACGTCGTTTCGGAAAGAGCATATTCCTTAGTATGCTCTACTCTTACTATGACTGTTCGCAAAGCGATGATTTCCAAAAGCTTTTTGGCAATTTGTGGATAGGTCAGCATCCTACGCCTTTGCAGGGAAAATATCAGGTGTTGTTCTTGGATTTCTCTCAGATAACGGGCAATATCGATAAGTTGGAGGACAAGTTCAACTCCTACTTGAGCATCAATCTCGATGCTTTCGTGCGTCAATATGCAGTATATTACCAAGCCGAGAAAGAGGAAATTCTTGCTCAGGAAGATTTCGAGGAAAAATTGGAACTGATATTCAAAGCTGCCAAGTCGCACAAATATCCACTTTATCTGATAGTCGATGAGTACGACAACTTTACCAATGTCATCCTCAATGAGCGTGGCGAGAAAGTGTATCATGCCATTACCCATGCCGACGGCTTCTATCGTGATGTGTTCAAGAAGTTCAAGGGCAACTTTGAGCGAATCTTCATGATGGGTGTGAGTCCTGTGACATTGGATGATGTGACGAGTGGTTTTAATATCGGGTGGAATATCTCCATCAAGCCAGAGTTTGATGAGATGCTTGGATTCTCTACGACCGATGTCATCAATATGTTTACTTATTACAAGGAGCATGGTTGCATTCCTGCGGATAGCGACATTGATGCCATTGTGGATGATATGAAACCATGGTATGACAACTATTGTTTTGCAGAAGAGGCTTTGCGTAAGCATACTCGTATGTTCAATTGTGATATGGTGCTTTATTATCTTCGCAATTACATGGATTATGGAAAAGCTCCTCGGCAGATGATAGACCCTAACACTCGCACCGATTATGGAAAGATGAAGAAGTTGCTTCAGTTTGACAAGTTAGATGGCGAGCGTAAGGGCATTATTCGCAAGATTGCGGAAGAGGGACAGATTACGGCTCAGCTCTACGAGTCATTCTCTGCCTATCAGATTCCGAAGGCAGAGATATTCCCAAGCTTGTTGTTCTATTATGGCATGCTCACCATCAAGGGTACTCGCGGTTCTAAACTCATATTGGGTATTCCAAACAACAATGTGCGCAAGCAATATTATGGTTATCTGGAAGAGGAATATCAGGCGAAGGCATACGTAGATACCAACAAGCTTACCGATTACTATTATGATATGGCGTATGATGGCAAGTGGGAGGAAGGCTTGCGATTTATGGCAGATGCTTACGCCAAGGTGTCGTCGGTGCGTGATGGCATAGAGGCTGAGCGAAACTTGCAAGGTTTCTTCATGGCTTACCTGAATCTGAATGATTACTATATCACGGCGCCAGAGTTGGAGTTGAGTCATGGCTATTGTGATTTCTTCCTTTTGCCAGACCTTACTCATTATGCTAGTCAGCATAGTTATATCTTGGAACTGAAGGTCTTGTCAAAGAAAGAATTCTCTGCCATTGTGGAGGGGGAGTTTACGGAAGATGGCAAGCCGATGACCAAGGGCGAGAAGCAATGGCGTGAGGCGGTGGCGCAAATTCATCGCTATGCTGAGGCTCCTAGGGTTGAGGCTTTGCGTCAAGGCACGAAGCTTCATCTCATTATCATGCAGTTTGAGGGATGGGAACTCAAGCGAATGAAAGAAGTGTGATGTCAAGATTGTATTGATTATAAATACTATATAATCGTTCATGTAGCATAATACGGCTGCACGAACGATTTTTTTTGTTGTGACTTTTGTTTCTTTCGATGGCAAAAATGTTACTTCTTAACATTCTTGGTAAGTAATGAACGAATATTTATCCGTATTCATCTTATATCTTCTTACCTTTGCAGAAGAAAAGTTGCACACGGCGATTTGAAAGCAAGCTTTCATTGCGCTCGTTTGCATTTTCTTTGCCATCGAAATTAAGAAACAAAACAATAACGCTAACAATTATGAATAAGTCATCTAAATTAACAATCATCCCGGTGATGCTCTGTTTCTTCGCCATGGGATTCGTAGATTTGGTAGGCATCGCCTCCAACTATGTGAAGGAAGATCTTAACCTCAATGATGCGACAGCCAACCTGTTCCCATCTTTGGTATTCTTCTGGTTTTTGATATTCTCGGTGCCTACGGGCATCTTGATGAATAAGATAGGTCGCAAGAAGACTGTGCTCCTGTCCTTGCTTGTTACCGTCATCTCTCTTCTCTTGCCTTGCTTCGGCGAGAGCTTCGGCATGATGCTCGTGTCGTTCTCTCTGCTCGGCATCGGAAACGCCTTGATGCAGACCTCCCTGAATCCATTGGTTTCGGCAGTGACATCGGGCAAGAACTTGGCTTCCACCTTGACCTTCGGTCAGTTCGTGAAGGCTATCGCCTCATTCTTGGCACCTTACATCGCCATGTGGGGAGCGATGGCGAGCATTCCTACCTTCGGCTTGGGCTGGAGAGTTCTTTTCCCTATCTATATGATAATAGGTGTAGCCGCCACGCTCTTCTTGGCTGGCACTCCTATCGAGGAGGAGAAGATAGAGGGCAAGGCTTCGGGCTTCGGCGAGTGCTTCAAGTTGCTCGGCAAGCCAATCGTGTTGCTTTCCTTCATCGGCATCATGTGCCACGTGGGCAT
>DKCU01000098.1:580-4962 GCA_002451555.1 Candidatus Segatella albertsiae | reverse complement strand
CTGGACTTTGAATGACGCGGCTTTCGCCACATCGCTCTACTTCATCTTCCGTACCATCGGATGCTTTACGGGTACAGCCTTCCTTCGTATGATGAAGACCCGTACTTTCTTCACTATCAGCATCGTGATGATGGCGTTGAGTATGGTGGGCATGTTCTTTGGCGAGAGCAAGACCATCCTTTACATCGCCATCGCCTTGGTAGGTTACGGCAACTCGAATGTCTTCTCTATCATCTTCTCCCAGGCATTGCTCTCTGTTCCTGACAAGAAGAACGAGGTGAGCGGATTGATGATCATGGGTCTCTTCGGTGGAACCGTCTTCCCATTGATTATGGGATTCGCCAGTGATGCTATCGGACAGATGGGTGCTGTGGCTGTGATGGCAGTAGGAGTGCTTTATCTCTTCACTTATATTCGTAAATTATAGTCAACGCAAGCCGATGTAATAGTTAGCGCAACCTACTGTAATAGCTAACGCAACCTACTGTAATAGCTAGCGCAAGCCTAAAACATCTCTATTCCGTGTCACGGAATGTGCGTTCCGTGACTTGGAATGTGCGTTCCGTGACTTGGAATGGCGGTTCCGTGACACGGAACAGAGATTTCTCTTAGTTCTGATGAGACTTCTTTCTGGTTTTAGGAACAATTTCTTATCGTACCGCAGACAATTTCATCAAGGTATATCGCTTGTCTTAGGTATAATTGACAGAAAATGGAGACTTTTGCGCTATGTATTGGAGGTTCCGCTACATATATAATATGCTATAATGATATAAAGGCATATTGTAAAAATGCTATATGATATAAAGGCATAACCATTTCATACAATTAAAGTTTAACAATCAAAACAACTAGTAACAATGAAAGCAATGGAAAATTTGGATAAGAAATATATCGTAGGTTTGGGTGAGATTCTTTTCGATGTTCTCCCAACAGGTTCTCAACTCGGTGGTGCTCCTGCCAATTTCGCATATCATGCTGGTCAGCATGGTTTGCACTCAGTTGCAGTCAGTGCGGTAGGCAAGGACGCTCTTGGTGATGAGGCTCTTCGCTTGCTCGACGAGAAGAAGTTGAAGTATGTGATGCCCGTGGTGGATTATCCGACAGGTACCGTTCAGGTTGAATTGGACAAGGAAGGGGTTCCTACTTACGACATCAAGCAAGGCGTGGCTTGGGACAATATACCTTTCACCGATGACATCAAGGAGATAGCTTCTAATGCTGGTGCTGTATGCTGGGGTTCCTTGGCACAGCGTAATGAGGCAAGTCGCAAGACCATCTATGAGTTCCTCGACCATACTCCAAACGATTGCTTGAAGATATTCGACATCAATCTCCGTCAGAATTTCTATAGCAAGGAAGTTATCTGCGAGAGCTTGAAGCGTTGTAATATCTTGAAAATTAATGACGAGGAGTTGGTAACCATTGGTCGTCTCTTCGGTTATCCGGGCTTGGACATAGAGAACAAGTGTTGGTTGATTCTCGGCAAGTACAATCTCGATATGCTCGTCTTGACTTGTGGCGTGAACGGCAGTTATGTGTTCGCCCCAGGTTTGCAATCGTTCCAAGAGACTCCGAAGGTTGAGGTCGCAGATACAGTAGGAGCAGGCGATAGCTTCACGGGTACTTTCTGTGCCAGTATCTTGAAGGGGAAGAGCATCAAGGAGGCTCATGAACTTGCTGTGAAGGTGAGCGCTTACGTCTGCACCCAGAATGGAGCCATGCCAGAGATTCCTGCGGAATATACCAAATGATGTCGTTAGATGGTTTGAGCGATATAACCAAAACAGATTTTGAGCTATATTTTGAAAAAGGATTTTGAGCTATATACCAAAAATAGATAATGAATAGTTGATACAAAAGACGGTTTAATGTCAGCAAGCTGCATCTTTCCGAGAGGTGAGATGCAGCTTTTTTCTTGGCTTTTCCTAAAATATTGTCCATAATATTTGCTTGATTGTAAAAAAGATGCTAACTTTGTACTCGATATTCAGTACTTAGAAAAAGTAAATTAGTAGTAAGTAAATCTGTTTGGCTTGTGGAAAATAGTTATTGTCATAGGAAAGAGGTTGTGGGCAGAAATCGTTTTTGCCACCTTTTCTCGTGCTTGTTCTTTACTGTTATTTTTTCCGTTTTCCCATTCGTAAATGTGCGAGGTCAGGTACAGACTACTTATTATATGGATCCTGATACGCTTGACTTTGCTCTCTGTTTTGACATCTTGGCGAAGAATCGTCGGATTTACAACCAATACAATGACAGTATCTTTCTTATCAAGGACCATGCAAAATGGGTGAATTATTTCAAGCATCGGGCAGTGAAAAACCATCAGATTTATGCCGCCAACCAGGAGATTATTCGTTCCTTCAAGTCTTTCTTGTTGCAACATAGCGACTCGATACCTAAGGATGTCTATTTAGAATTTTGTAGTAACTTGCGCTTTCGGTACATAGAGAAGGATATGAGCGATCCTTTCCTCTTGCTGACTTTGAGTAGGATACTTGACCGTGGTAGTAGTTGTCTTCCGGATAGCCTGAAAGAGAGGAATGTTTGCAATCTTTGGCGACTTTATGGCAATATCCAGATGTGGAATCTCGGTGGGGATGTAAAATTTCTGCGGGAGGCCTATAAAGCAGGTATGGCTATCTTCTCGGAGGAAGCCAAGCGGTATCCGTATTACAATTATGCCTATTCCAATGCCTTGCTCTATATGTCCAAGACAATGTGGCTCGTATGTGGAATTGAGAGTTTGGAGGATTACCTGAATACGCATCGACGCTTGGATGAATTCTTGGCTCGCAAAGACTTGGATAAGATCGTGTTACCAGAAAAAATAGCAGACTTGAGGTATTTGCAAGAAACCAAGGATGAGGCTTTGCTGAGAAATGTCTATCTCTTGGACTCCACGCTGATTAGCCGACAAGCCTGCGATTCCTTGATGCGTGTGGTCATCGCTCGCAACTTGCAAAAGAAGGATATATCCAACTTGTCTTATGTCCGCACAGTCTATCTTCAGATGATGGCGAAGCAAATTTCCTCGAAGGAGGCATGGGAGAAATGTGTGGAGCAGTATCGGAAAGTATGGAAGAAATACAGGAATGTAGCTATGACTGACCGACAGTTGAATGATTTTTTGCAACCTTTCTATACATTCTTCTATATCAATGACGTGGCTGATATACCTTTGAAGGCGAAAAGAAGGACAATACTAAAGGTGAGCCGTGACTTGGTTACGGCTTTCGCAAATCGCAAGGATAGTCAGATGACGACGGATTATGTGCGTGACCTTTATCGGTTATCGACCCACAAACTCTTTACAAAGTATCTGTCTTATAAGCAAATCATTAGTTTTATCAGTGCTTTGAACGTCTCTACGCAGGTTACGACCTATGCTCATTCTGTTCACGTTGCCAAGATTGCTGAAGTTTTGCTGGATGGCATCTTGAAATATCAGCCCGATTTGTTGAAGGGGGTATTTGGATATGCTTCTACAGAACAGGTGTTGGCACATAAAAAGGTCTTTCGTAATTTTTTGCATGATGCTGGCATGATGCATGACATTGGTAAGAATGCCATTTCCTCGGTGGTCAATAATGAGTATTTGCCTTTGACCAACGATGAGTTTGTCATCATCAAGCAACATCCGCACTTAGGAGAGTTGTTCTTAGGGATGCACCCGGAATTTGCGAAGTTCCATGACACAACCGTGGGACATCATAAGTGGTACAATGGCAAGGGTGGATATCCTGAGGATTTCGACAATACTAAGTCGCCGGTTCGTATCATGATAGATATTGTCACCTTGAGCGATTGCCTACAGGCCGCCACAGAACATATCGGCCGTAATTATAGAATAGGCAAGAACTTCGAGGTTGCCATGTCGGAATTGCGTGAAGGAGCGGGTACGAGATATAATCCTCATCTCGTCGCCCTGATAGACTCGCATCCTGACATTTCCAAGAAACTGAGCCATCTGATTGCCGATGGTTGGATAGAAATCTATTATAAGATATATAGTAGGTTCTTCTAAAATACGTAGGAATATATACATTCTTCAGAAGAGAAACATCATAAAAATCCCTCTTGAATCATCACGTTCTTACGTGAAATCCAAGAGGGATTTTTTTATCTTCCCCACAAGGGTAAGTCTTATTATGAAAGCCCTTTGGGGTGTTCAGTCATATTTACTTCTGGCACTCCTTGCAAGGTGTCCAAGGCTTCAACTGCTTGAAGAAGTCGTTGCCCTTGTCATCTACGAGGATGAATGCTGGGAAGTCCTCTACGGTAATCTTCCAGATAGCCTCCATGCCGAGCTCTGGGTACTCTACGCACTCGATGCTCTTGATGCTGCTCTGAGAGAGAACGGCGGCAACACCACCGAT
>DKCU01000098.1:0-479 GCA_002451555.1 Candidatus Segatella albertsiae | reverse complement strand
CCACGGTTACCCTTGGCAATCATCACGAGGCTAGCGCCGTGATCCTGGAACTCGTCAACGTATGGGTCCATACGGTTGGCTGTGGTAGGTCCCATTGAGCCACATGGATAACCCTCTGGAGTCTTGGCTGGTCCTGCATAGAGGATAGGGTGATCCTTGAAGTACTGAGGCATCTCCTCGCCAGCGTCCAAACGAGCCTTGAGCTTAGCGTGAGCGATGTCGCGAGCCACGATGATGGTACCCTTCAAGTTGACACGTGTGCTAACAGGATACTTGGTCAACTCAGCACGTACTGCGTCGATACCCTTGTCGAGGTCGATCTCGATGCCCTTGGCACCCTCGCCTGGCTTACGCAACTCCTCAGGAATCAACTCTGATGGATTCTCGTCCATCTTCTCCAACCAGATACCGTCCTTGTTGATCTTAGCCTTGATGTTACGGTCGGCAGAACAGCTTACGCCCATACCGATAGGACAGCT
>DKCU01000135.1:6044-48968 GCA_002451555.1 Candidatus Segatella albertsiae | reverse complement strand
TTTTATGCTTTTTATTTGGTTGTTTAAGAATTTAAACATACCTTTGCAAGCGGTTTGGAGTGGTACACTTTTTAATTAGAAAGTGGTACACTTTTAAATTAGTATATACATTTATCAAAAGGTCAATTAACTAAAGTTTTGTACATTTCATCGAGTATATTCGATAAAAATGCCCACTTTTTATCGAATATATTCGATGAAACTTGTAAAAATGAGAAAAAATAGTTATCTTTGCATTAAATTTTAAAGATAGCATTATGACAAATGAGCTCGTCGAAGACAAGTTTGTCATTTATTCTGACAGATGGAAAAATATAGTTTTGAGGCATTGTTTAAGGAGAATTACTCCAAGGCATACTATCTTGCTTTGCGCATCTTGCATGACGACGAGGCAAGCAAGGATGTCGTGTCAGATGCCTTCGAACTCGTTTGGCGGAGACAAAAGAAAGAAGAAGTCAATAATATCTCCTCCTATCTTATGACGGCGGTGAAGAACGTCTGCTTGGATTATATCAGAAAAAAGGATATCAGAAGTCGCTATGTACAGATGAGTATGCAGTCTGTGGAGGTAAAGAGTTTCAATCCTGACTATTGGGATGTCAGGGAGGAAAAGATAAAAGCCATCATGGATTCCTTGGAGGAGCTGACTCCCAGAACCCAGCAAATCGTAAGGCTCTGTTATGTGGAGCGCAAGAAATATCGGGAGGTGGCTCAAGAATTGAATATCAGCGAGAGTGCAGTCAAGAAGCATATCATGCAGGCACTCAGTTATATGCGGCAGAAATTCCGAGACCGGAAATTTTATTAACCTTAACGTCTTCTAACTTATTATAAATAATTAGAGGTGCCGTTTTTTTGAATTAGTTCGTTTTATTAATACTAATAGAAATCCGATGAAAGAAAATCAAGATATACAACTGCAAATCTTAGAAGCTCTGGACAACTCTTCGCAAGAGAACGAGGCTTTGGATGCACTCCTGGAATCAGAGGAGGGTAAGGAGATGCTATGCGATATATTGGATTTAGATGAAGCTGCCAATCGCAAGATGGGTGTCAAGCCCGATGTCGATGCGGCATGGAATCAGTTTAAGCCTAAGAAGAGGACTCGGATTATTTCTATATTGCGTTATGCAGCAGCCTGTGCAGCTGTCATCGTGTTTGTTGTGGGAATGTGGATGTGGAACAATTCTCCATCTGTAAAGAAGCCGATCGCGTATAAGCAAGAGAGCATGCAACCTCAAGCACCTGCCGAAAAGCCAACCTTCTTGGAGAAGATCAAGAATATGGCAACAGGAAAGGTGAATATGATTACCATCGCAGCCAATGAACAGAAGACCGTGACCTTGCCCGATGGTACCGAAGTTTGCTTGAATGCTAAGAGCATATTGAAATATCCTGAGAATTTCAGTAAGGAATATCGAGAGGTAGAATTTAGTGGCGAGGGATATTTCAAGGTGCATCACGATGCAGCCCATCCTTTTGTCATCAAGACCAACACCGTATCTACCAAAGTATTGGGTACGGAATTCAATCTCCGTTGTTACAATGATGAGGATGTGCATGTCACCTTGGTGCAAGGTTCCGTGGAGGTGTCGTTGAATCATGAGAAGGTGAGGATAGCTCCTAACCAAGATGCTTATGTGGAAAGTGGCAATGTAAAGGTCCAGGATGTCAATCCCAAGGACTTTACGAGTTGGAAGGATGGAATCCTGTATTTCGACCATGCTACCTTGCGCACCATCTTACAACAGCTTGGTCGTGTCTATAACGTGAGCATTGTTTGCAGGGACGAGCACTTGCTCAACAAGCATTTCCATTATATGTGTAATCTGAATGATAGCTTGGATGAAGCCCTGAAGTTGCTCAATGAGTGTTCGGACATCAATGTGAAGTTGAAGAACAATGTAATCGTGATAGAATGAAATAATATGCGTTTCAGCAGTTTTTATCCTTAAAAGTTGCTGAAACGGTGTCTCTTGATGTGTATTTCAGCAGTTTTTGTTCTTAAAAGTTGCTGAAATCAATTTGTTTTATTATATTTGCATCCTGATTTAGGGCTGTTTTCGCCCAAGAAACTATTCTGAAATAAAAAAGGCTTATGAAGGAATTGTTGATAGGAAGGCAGAAAGAGCAAAAGGCTCTTATGGAATATATAAACTCAGGACGTTCTGAGTTTATTGCAGTATATGGCCGCCGCCGAGTAGGAAAGACATACTTGGTGCGCCGAACCATTGCCGATAAGACTTGTTTCTCCATTACAGGCATGGAAAATGTAGGGCAAGAAGAGCAATTGATGAACTTCTATCTAAGTTTGCGTAAAGTTTATGCAGGTGCGGAGAAAAGCAGTACCTGGTTGGAGGCATTTGACCAGTTGGAGAGGTATTTAGAGACAGTTGCTGCTGATACGAAGATTCTCTTCTTCGACGAACTCCCATGGATGGCTACAGCTAAGTCTGACTTTGTGAGTGCCTTGGAACATTTTTGGAACAGTTGGGCTTCTGCTAGACAAGATATTAAACTAATTGCTTGTGGCAGTGCAGCATCGTGGATGCTTGACAATTTAATCAATAATCATGGAGGCCTTCACAATCGTGTAACTCATCAAATGCTTATAGAGCCATTTTCGCTGGGTGAGTGTCGTGCGTATTTCCATGCGTATGGTTTTGGGTATTCGGACCGTGAGGTAGCTGAATACTATATGGTGTTTGGTGGGGTTCCATTTTATCTTTCCCTTGCTAACAAGGAGGAGAGCGTTGCACAGAATGTTGACAGGTTGCTTTTTACCAGCACAGGCGAACTGCGTTCGGAAAAAGATAATCTCTTCCGTTCTCTCTTCAAGCACAGTGAGGATTATGTGAGCATCATAGCAGCTTTGTCTTCCAAAGGAAAAGGACTCACACGCAATGAGTTGCTGGAGCAAACCCATCTTCATAACAATGCGAAGTTTACGAGTATGCTCAAGGAGTTGGAAGAATGTAGGTTTATCCGCCAGTATCTTCCTTTTGATGGCAAGAAGAGAATGGTAACTTATCAATTGGTGGATCCTTTTTTGCACTTCTGCTATCACATACAGGAAAGATGCAAGTATCAGGATGAGAGTTTTTGGTCGCATAGCATCAATACCCCACTTTATCATGCTTGGAGTGGTTTTGCTTTTGAGATACTTTGCCTGAATCATGTTTCCAAAATCAAAGATGCGTTGAAGATTAGCGGTGTCCAAACATCGGTTTATTCCTGGCGAACTCCGAAGACCGTGGAGAAAGGGGCTCAGATAGATTTGGTTATTGACCGAGCTGACCGTTGTGTCAATCTCTGTGAGATGAAATTTTGCAGAGGAGAATATGTCATGACTAAAACTGAACGTGAAAAATTGGAGCATAGAGTGGACAGCTTCATCAATGGTACTGGAACCAAAAGCTCTATCCGTGTTACACTGATTACTTGTGAAGGAGTGCAGAAGAATGCGAACAGCTTTATAGTGCAGAATCAAGTCACGCTGAAGGATATGTTTCAATAATATCCTCAATGAGTGTTCCGACATCCATGTAAAGTTGAGAAACAATGTGATTGTGATAGAATAACAAAATCAAATAGCATAATTATAGCTTTTTTATAGGAAAATATTTCAAAAAGAAAGTTTTTCCTATAAAAAAGTAACAATTGGGGTGCCCTGTGTGAGGAGTGGTACGTCATATTTGCATAATTTTAAGAGAAAGGAACATATTTTGTTCCATAATACTAATCAATAATAGTGCAGATATGAGAGAGAAGAAACTTCTTTTTTTGACATGCTTTGCATTGATGGCACCAAGTTTGGGAAGCAATTATGTTGTGGCTCAAACGCATCAGGTGAAGTATGAGCAAGTAATCAACTCCAAGCCTTTGACAACTGTATTAAAGCAGTTGGAAGAAAAGTTTGGTATGAAAATAGTCTTTTCTTACGAGGACTTGGACAAGTACAAGGTCAATGCCACTGTGAAGGCGACGAATATCACAGATGCCTTGACCCAAGTGCTGAAAGGACTTCCTGTGACTTATACCAAACACAATGGTTTTATCTCGGTAAAAGAAAAAAAAAATCTATCTTCTAACATATCAATAAACGCAGATAAAAAAGTGACCATTGTGGGTAAAGTCGTTGATAATAATGGTGAAACTATTCCTGCAGCTACTGTTCAAGTTTCTGGAAATAAAGATGTAGCCGTTGTTACTGATGTAAATGGTCGATTTTCATTGGAGTTAAATCAGGGTGCAGGAGAAACTTTGGTTGTCTCGTATCTTGGTATGAAAACAACTTCCTATTTTGTAAATTGTAGAAAAAATATAGATAATCTTGTTATCAAGTTAGAGGAGGATAAGCAAGTACTTGATGACGTGGTCGTAACAGGTATGTTCAACCGTAAGAAAGAGGGATTTACTGGTTCTGCTGTTACAATCAAGGGAGAAGACTTAAAGAAATTTAGTACCAATAATATTGCTAAGTCCATTGCTGCAATGGCTCCAGGTTTGAACATCGTCGAAAATAACCTAAACGGTTCCAATCCAAATAGCCTTCCTGATATGCGTATGCGTGGTGGTGCCAACATGGATTTAGGTACAACTAGCTCTGATGTACAGGCTGTGCAAGGTGAGTATGAGACATACGCTAACCAACCACTCCTTATCATGGATGGTTTTGAGATTTCTATCCAAACTTTATCTGATCTTGACCCAGACCGTGTGGCATCCATCGTTGTGTTGAAGGATGCTGCTGCTACCGCTATCTATGGTTCGCGTGCAGCAAATGGTGTTATCGTCATAGAAAGCAAAACACCGAAACCAGGTAAGATTTGGGTGACATACGGTGGCGAGATGCGTATCGAGGCTCCAGACTTGAGTGGTTATAACTTGATGAATGCCCAGGAGAAGTTGGATGCCGAACTAAAAGCTGGCGTTTATACTGAGGGTGGCGAGACCATCGAGAAGTGGCAGCTCTATCAGTCTAAGCTCAACAATGTTTTGTCTGGAGTTGATACCTATTGGCTCAGTAAGCCTTTGCGTACTTCCATACAACAGCGTCATACCGTCACCTTGGAGGGTGGTGACGAAGCTTTGCGTTATCGTATGTATGTTGGTTACAACAACTCTCCTGGTGTGATGAGAAATAGTGGGCGTGATGTCCTTACAGGTATGCTCGATTTCCAGTATCGTCTCAAGAAGGTTTTGTTGAAGAACAGTATTACGCTTGAAAATTCTACAGCCAATGAGTCTAATTATGGTAGTTTCAGCCAATATACTAAGTTAAACCCATACTTGACTCCATACGATGAGAATGGCAATATGAAGAAGATGCTTGATGATTTCTCGGGTACTAATAGCTCGGTGGCTTCTTATGCTAATCCTCTTTACAATACTACTTTCCATAGTAAGGATAAAAGTACTAACTTCTCTGTACGTGAGTTGTTTAAGGTGGAATATAATCCTACCAATGAACTCCGTCTTGAGGGTGCTTTCTCGCTCTCCAAGAGTGTAGGACATCGTGATGTGTTCCGTCCTGCTCAGCACACAGCTTTCGATGGTGTTACAGATCCTACCTTGAAGGGTGACTATCGCCGTACACAAAACGAAGCAGTCAACTGGGGAGTAGATTTGACTGCTAGTTGGAACAAACAAATCAAGGAACACTATATCACGACCAATGCTCGTATGAGTATCTTGGAGAATACAAGCGACTCTTATGGTACTTATGCTACAGGTTTCCCTAACGACAACATGGATGACTTGAATTTCGGCAAGAAGTTCAATGAGCAGGGAGCATCGGGCAATAGCGACAACACAAGCCGCTCTATCGGTTGGGTGCTCAGTGCTGGTTATTCCTATATGTATAAGTACTCTGTGGATTTCAATGTCCGCTTGGATGGTTCCTCCGAGTTTGGTACCAACAACCGTTGGGCACCATTCTGGTCAACGGGTCTTCGTTATGATGTGAAGAAGGAAGCTTTCTTCAAGGATATTCCTTGGCTTTCTGATTTTGTCATTCGTGGAACTTATGGTACGACAGGTTCTCAGGGATTCTCTCCATATCAAGCACATAGCTATTATCAATATAGCTTGCTTCTCCCTTATTTCTCATCAGATGGCACTGGTGCTGAAATCATGGCGATGCACAACGAGAACTTGAAGTGGCAGACTACCAAGAATACCAACCTTGCTTTGGAGTTGGGGTTCCTCGATCATCGTATCACAGCTCGTATCGAGCATTATAATAAGGTGACCAATAATTTGGTTACTAATGTAACCTTGGCCCCATCTACAGGTTTTATCAGTTATCCAGAAAATGTGGGTAAAATAGAGAACAAGGGTTGGGAAATCAGTCTCTCAGGTATTCCTTATCGTAACCCTGCCAAACAGTCTTATTGGACGATTACAGTGAATGGGTCTCATAACAAAGATAAACTTGTAGAGATATCTGAGGCAATGAGACACATCAATGAGATTAGCACCAAGAATTTGGAGAATAGTCCTTTGCCACGTTATGAGGAAGGATACTCTATGTCTAGTATCTGGGTTGTTCCTTCTTTGGGCATTGACCCAGCATCTGGTAGCGAGATTCTTGTAAAGCGTAACGGTGAGTTGACTAGTGCTGCTAATTATAGTGGGGTGGATGCTGTTCCTATGGGTAATACTGAGCCTACATGGCAAGGTTATATTAACTCTTCTTTCACCTATATGGGATGGGGGATGGATGTGAGCTTCCACTATAAGTTTGGTGGACAGGTCTATAACCAGACTTTGGTAGATAAGGTGGAGAATGCCGACTTGGTGTATAACGCCGACCGTCGTGTGACTCAGTTGCGTTGGCAGAATCCTGGTGATCATGCTCAGTTCCAGGCTCTCAATCCTCATGGACAGAATACACGTGCCACCTCACGTTTCGTGATGGATGAGAATGTGTTCCAAGGTAGTACGCTTTCATTCTATTATCGTGCGGACACTCGCAATACAAAGTTTATCAAGAACTGGGGATTGACATCTGCCAAGTTGGGCTTTACGATGGAAGACCTCTTCTATATCTCGTCTGTAAAGCGTGAGCGTGGTCTCGACTATCCATTCTCTCGTCAATTTACATTCTCATTGAACGTAGCATTCTAAACTTAATATACGAAGAATTATATGAAATATTTATATATATTGGTGATGGCGGTCGTGATGGGAGCAATGACTTCCTGCAATGACTGGCTCGATGTAACACCAAAGGACAGAATCCCAGCTGACAAGATGTTTGAGTCTGAGTCTGGATTCAAGGATATACTTACAGGAGCTTACTTGAAATTGGGTACTACCAATCTCTATGCTGGTGACCTGACTTATGCTTATCTCGATGAGATGGCTGGTTTGTATTGTGATTATCCTGGCAACAACCCCAACAGTGTGTTCAGCCAAGCTACTGTATTTGACTACGAGAAGCAGTTTCTTGACAAGAAGGACAACATCTATTTGCAGATGACCAATGTGGTAGCTAATCTCAACAACTTGCTCCAAAATTTGGATGCACACCGTGATGTGCTGAAGACACCACATTATTATGAGTGCATCAAGGGCGAGGCATTGGGCTTACGTGCTTTCATCTATTTCGACCTCTTGCGTCTCTTCGGTCCTATCTACAGCGAGCATCCTACAGATGCGGCCATTCCTTATAAGACCACTTTTGATAAGGAACCGACTCCAGTACTGCCTGCTAATCAGGTGGTAGAGAAACTTTTGGAAGACTTGAAAGCAGCAGAGGCTTTGCTACAAGAGAACGACCCTTGCGATTTCCATACCGATGAGGAGGCTCGTACAGAGTTCTTGTCTAATCGTGAGCTTCGCATGAACCTCTATGCTGTGAAGGCGATGTTGGCTCGTGTATATTGTTACTCTGGTCAGAAAGAACTTGCTGTCAAGTACGCTCAGGAAGTGATAGATGCCAACAAGTATTTCACTCTTTACAAGAGCCAAACTGCCAGCAACTATAATTCCATTCGCTATGGTGAACAAATCTTTGGTATATCGGTTGATAAGTTGAATAATTTGCTTGTCAATAATAGCATGGATATGGAGAACACTAATACACAGCGTCGTTTTGGTCTTTCTTCTGATATGTTTAATAAGGTATATGAGGGATTCACTTCCGACTGGCGTCAGAATATTGTTGCCTTTAATTGGGATGATGCACACCAATATGCTTTCTGTCTGAAGTACAACCAAGAGTCTTTTGCCAATTCTTATACTTATGATGGCTCGAACACGATGCCTTTGATTCGTCTCCCAGAGATGTACTATATTATTGCTGAATGTGCAGCTACAGCTGAGGCAAGTACCGAAGCATTGAATACTGTTCGCCAGTCACGTGGTATTCCTTATAGTGAGGAGATTCAGACTGCGGGCTATGATGACTTGGATGCAACTTCCAATGAAAATAAGCAGCAGACACGTCGCATCAATGAGATTATGAAGGAATATCGCAAAGAATACTTTGCTGAGGGACAACTATTCTACTTTCTCAAGGCTCATCATTATACGACATATTATGGTTGTGGTGTAAGCAATATGACCAGCAAGGAGTATCAGATACCATTGCCTGACAATGAGAAAATCTTTGGCAATAACACGACAAAATAAAGAAACGGAAAGATTATGAAAAAGATATTAATGTTTTTGACGGCAGTGGTAATGGTATGCTGCTATACCAGCTGCTCTAAGGAAGAAATTGATATGTATGACCAAGAGCCACGTATCAATTTCGACTATCGTATGGTTTATACAGAGCTTCGAGATACAGACTATGTGAAGAGAAATACTGAGCCTTATCGCTTGGATAGTGTGCGAGTGAGATTACAAGGCGACCTGCTCACTGCCAACCGTGACTTCTGCATCAAGAAAACAGACAACAGCGATTATGATAATTCACTTGATATTCAGTTGGATGAGAAATATACTTTCAGCAAGTTGGATGCAGTCAAGCAATATGCTTATTTCAAGGTGAAACGCCCTGACTACAAGGCCGGAAGAAAGGCTTATGGTTGCAATTTGGAGTTCGACTTAGATAATCCTAACCATCAGTTTGCCAAAGGATTGGTAGAAGATAATACCGTAGAAGTAAACTATGTATGGAATATTACTCAGCCAGAGACTTGGAGCGACTGGTATTGGGATTTTGGAATTGGTGACTTTAGTGTCATCAAGTATTGCTATATGATGGATGTCTGGGGTAAGACACTAGATGACTTTGTGACAGAAGATGGTTATTCCTATGATTACGATGAGGCTTACAATGCTGTTGTAGAACTTGTGAATGCCTATAATGCCTACAAGGCGGAGCATGGTCCTATCCTCGATGAGAATGGAAATGATATTTTCCCTGACGAAGAAGAATAAAACATAAGACTATCATGAAGAAGATATATTTATATATTTTGGGCTTGGTGTCAATGACACTTGTCCAGGGCTGTTATGAGGATAAGGGTAATTATGACTATCATGCAGTCAATGAGATGAAGATAGAGATTCCTGAGGCGAAGATTCGCATGCCTAAGGTGGAACCTGCTACGGCGACTCTTACTCCGAAACTGACTCAAACTTTGGCAGAAAACGAGGATAATCTTACCTTCGAGTGGAAGAAACTGAAAGAAGGTGTCAAGATAGGTTCTACTCGTATAAATGATTACGAGGACTATTCTACAGGTAAGGTTTGTCAGGTAGAAGTCGAGCCAAATAATCCTGAGAGTATCGGAATGATGCTCATTGTCAGTGATAAGACCACAGGACAGAAGTGGTATCAGTTGGGTAAGGTGGCTGTAGTGAAACCTTTGAATCCTGCATGGTTTGTACTTCAAGAGAATGCTGAGCAGAAAGGTGTTGTTGGTGCTGTAGAAGGTGATGCCAACGGATTCTTCGCTTATTCTGATGTGTTTAAGTCGGAGACGGGGACATCTTTTGCTTTGTCTGGCAAGCCATTGACCATCGCCGCTAAGGGTAAATATGGTAGTGATGTCTTAGTGAGTCTTATGAACTCAACGACAGTATTTGCTAACTTGACGATAGCTACAGACAAGGAGATTGCGACCTATAGTCCTAGTACGTTGTCGATGATGTATGGAACCAACAAGATCATGTTCGAGAATACAGCCAAGAATGAGCCTGTCCATCTCTCTTATTATAAGATGGACAAGAAAGGCGAGATGTTTGTAACCGACAAGAAGGCTTATTTCGCTTTCGATGATGGTTGGTGCGTACCGTTCTCCATCACAGATACTGATGTGGATGGTACAACGACAGTCTATCCTCGTCCTGCTTGTTTCGCTAGTTTTGGCAATAAAATTTTGATGTATGACGAGACAAACCATCGCTTCCGTATTGGTTCGGCGTTGTCATCCATGACCGAATACATGTACACCTCTTATTATTATACTCGTGCTTATCGTAAGGGAAGTTTGCCGTGGACGGACGCAAAGCCTTTGAAACTACGTGATTTTGCAGAGGATGCCGATGGAATATATGCTTTTAATCCTAATCAGGTGGATGCTTCCTTGAAACTCCTCGACATCTTGCGTGGTGGCGACAATGGTAGCAATGCTTATGCAGTGATGGCTGCGGATGGAGCTTCAGAACTCACCATCTTCCGTTGTAATACTTCTAATCTTTGTGCTGGCAAATACACCATTCCTGTGGATGCTTCCATAGACCTCAGTACCGCTAAGTTTGCTGCTTCTCAGGCTTACTCTGCTCATTTTGTGTTCATGGCAACAGGCAACAGTGTCTATCGCATAGACATGGAGCGTCAGAAGATTGAGAAAATCTATACTTATGAGGCTGATGCCAACGCCCAGATTGCTTGTTTGAAGTTTCGTGATTCAGAAGACGCAGATAATGGCAATGGTATGGTGCTGGGTTTCGGAATTAATACTTCTGATGGAAAGGGCTACTTGGGCGAGTTGCA
Source organism: Candidatus Segatella albertsiae (assembly GCA_002451555.1). Taxonomy (GTDB): domain Bacteria; phylum Bacteroidota; class Bacteroidia; order Bacteroidales; family Bacteroidaceae; genus Prevotella; species Prevotella albertsiae. The sequence goes on along the minus strand of DKCU01000135.1, from coordinate 38,011 downwards.
ACTTACCATTGCTGGAGATGTTGAGCGTAGTGACAATGCTGTTTATATCTTCCAGGATGCGGAGAATCCATTTGATAAGATTGTGGATATCTCATACAATTATGAGTAGTCGTCATGTCAGTTATGTTTAAATGAAGTAAATAATGAGAAATAAAATCATTTTTGCTACTATATTCATTTCTGCCTGCTCGCTTATGGCGAGTGGGCAGAATCTGTTTGTAGATACTCTTCCCAAAAACGCCACGAAGACAAGAGGGATGTTTGATACTTATGAGGCGGACGGAAAGATGTATTGGTCGATACCAGACTCCCTTTTCGATCGTGAATATAGCATAACTACTACGATTCTTCGTGCGCCAGAAAATCCTTGTCGAAATATGGATAGCAAGTATGGGTATGCTGGTGATTTGATAGGTCCAATGTTCTTTACCCTGCACAAGCGTGAAAGTGAAGTTTTGATGGAAGACCCTCAGCACAAGTTGGTGATAGCTGATTCTACAAGCGATTTCTCACGTATGGCAATGCTTTCTCCCCAAGAACGCCTCTACAAGCGTATGCCTATTTTGCAAGAGAAACAAGGGCACACGCTCATAGAAATAGGGAACATACTGAAAAACTTTACTCTCTTTGCCTTGGAGCCTGCGTATTATGACATGAAAATTAGTATGCGTAATCGGGAGCGTGATCGTATTATAGATGTAAAAGGCAAGAAAGACTGTCTGTTGTTACGAATCTCTCGTACTTATGCCAATATGCAGATGCCACAGCAAGGCAAGCAAGTGCCTTCTTATGAGGGAACTTGGGAGACAGGTGTGTGCATCAGTTTGATGCCAAAGTCATCGATACCGATGAAGCGGGGTGACAACAAGTCGTTTTTTGAGATTGGCAAGAATGTGCTATCTGCCGATGGAAGAATGACTCGAATGCCTATCATCAAGCGATGGCGGTTGGAGGTTCGTCCTGAGGACATGGAGCGTTATCGCCGTGGAGAATTGGTGGAACCTATTCGTCCTATAGTCTTTTATGTGGATAGAAATTTCCCTAAGATGTACCAGAAGTGTATTATAGAGGCTGTGCGTGAATGGCGTCCTGCTTTTGAGCAAGCGGGATTCAAGAATGCTATTGATGCTCGTTTGGCACCAACCGCTAAGGAAGACCCTGATTTTTGTATGTATGATAGTCGCTATCCTTTTATCTCGTGGAAAGTTTCGGGCATGAACAATGCCTATGGTCCTACGCCTTGTGAGGGTAGGAGTGGTGAAATCATGGGTTGTCATGTAGCGGTGTTTAGCAGTGTGATGAATATCGTTCAGAATTGGTATTTTGCTCAGTGTGGAGCAGTTGATGCCGAGGCTCGTAAGATACTTTTGCCTGAGTCGTTACAATGCGAACTGTTGAAGTTGGTCATTACCCATGAGATAGGACATAGCTTGGGATTGGAGCACAATCATAGTGGAAGCTATCAGGCTTCTTTGGGACAGCTTAGAGATAATGACTACTTGTCGAAGCATGGATTGGGAACTTCCATCATGGACTATGTGAGATTCAACTATGCGCTTCGACCAGGCGACAACATTGATTTTCGAAACCGTCGTATTCAATTGGGGGACTATGACCGTTGGGCGATAGAATGGGGTTACCGTATCTTTGAGGGAAGCACACCCGAGGCACAAGAGAAGGCGAGATGGAGATGGTATGAGGAACAGAAGAAAACTCATCCCGAATTAGCGTTCTATGATGCAAGAGATATCCGCTCTCAGCAAGAAGACTTGGGCAATGATCATGTGGCCATTAATAGTTGTGGTATAGAGAATCTAAAATACCTTTGTTCTTTGGATATTTGGAAGCCAAAGACTTATTTGGAAGAGCAGGTGATGCTAGGTAGATACAAGGCTTTGATAGACCATTACAAGTTGTGGACTGGGCATGTGTTTGCTCATTTAGGAGGGTTCTATTGGAACGGAAATCAAAAAGATGCAGATACTCCTGAATATATGAGCCAAGTCGTGAGTTTCCTGCAAAATTATGTAGTGAATCCTCCTGTCTGGTTGTTTGATAAAGAAATCACCAATCGTCTGCGCATTGAGAGAAATTCGGAAATCAAGCGACTCTATGAGGAGCAAAATGACCATTTTGAGAGTGCGCTTAGGCGAATGAATGATGCCAAGATGTCGGATGAGGATATGGCAAAAGTCAAATCCTTGCAAGAATCCATGCGGAATGCATATAAGAATTTAGGTGTTGTTTTAGATAATAAGAAATGAAGAAAGGATATATTTATACGATAATTTGCCTGTTTTTTTCATTTTGCCAGATAACATTGGCGAAAAAAATAGATGGTGCATTTCCTGTTTATCATGAGGATGGAAAAGTCTTGATGGAATTTCCTAGGCAGTGGAATGATCGAGAAGTGGAGATTAGTGGACAGATAGATGAGGGGTTTGGCATGATTTCTCGTCCGGTACAGTCATTGGGCGTCGTTGTGTTATCCATTCCAGACTCGATGACAGTGGTGTTTCGTCAACCATTCTATGCAGAGCGTATTTTGGATAAGAAAAGTCCATTGTGGGAGGCTTTTCATGTTTCCAATGAACCGACGGTTGGAGATGTCTATCATGCTGTAGCCGTATCAAAAGAAGGTAATCCCATTGTAGATATATCTGATGTGGTGAAGGGAGAAGAAGAGTGGATTAGTTATTCTCAGTATGGGCAGATTCGTTCGTTGCTTCCTGATATGTGTAAATTAGTAGATGCACATGCTGTCCAAAATAAATTGGGGAACTCTGCTTCCGATGGTATGGTGCTTTCTATTCTACGTTATCATGAGGCGGAGTCTGAGCAATATGCGTTCAATAGTTTGGCGATGCTGTTACCTACAGGCAGTAAACCTGTAACTTTGAGCGTTTGTATTCGACTCTTGCCCAAGGAGAATATACCTATTCGTTTGGCTGTAAGAGATTTGCCTTTGCAAACCATTTTTTTCAAGGATTATTCGCAAAATCCTTATACTGTGGTAGATGATTCCTTGGTTATTCGCTTGAATCCTAATGTCTCCAGTATAGTTTATGTGGATAATAGAGTACCAAGCAAATATTTCGATCCTTTGAAACAAGGAGTTGAATATTGGAACGTGCTATTTGAGAATGCTAAAGTGAAGAAGAGATTGGTGGTAAAGCGTGTGCCTATAGGTGTGAATCAAGCGGAATTACCGCTACTGATAGCTTACGACATGGGAGCTAAGGGTGTCTCTTCCCAAAAGATAGTGCATCCACGTACAGGAGAAATCTTGTTCGGACGTTTGAACATAGGTCATGATTTTCAAAATCCGATAAAGTCTGAGGATTTACAGAAACAAGTTTTTCGTGAGTTTGCCAATATCTTGGGGTTGCGTTTAGGGGCAAAGGAGACTGATGCAATTCATGCTCTCTCCTATCTTTATCGTCCCCAAAAAAGAAATGCGAATGTTTATCAAGATAGGACTGTAGTTGCTACTATAGGTAAAGGCAATTAGGTATAAATAATGTGCCAAATGCTAATCGATGGCTTTGATGGCAAGGAAATGAAAAGATAAATAAGTCTCTCTCTTGCAAAACAGTGGTTTTGTAATATATATGGCACGGCTATCCTTCTCGGATGGCCGTGCCTTTGTGTTTCTCATAGGAAACAATGACCTTTAAACTTTCGGACCATTTTTTTGCCTTTTTTCTTAAAAACAGAAGAAAATTACCAAAATCCTTGCAAGATATATTTATTTGTATTATATTTGCACAGAAATAATTTAAATGTAAGTAATATGGGAACAGCAGTAAAATCAAAAACTTCCGCATCTATAAGGATAGATACGGATTTGCTCAATATATTGAAAAGCAATGCTAAGAGGGACAATAGAAGTTTCAGCAACTACATGGAAACAATCTTGTTCGATGTAATAGCACAGCAACAGCCAAAAGACCTGACTGAAGGAATTTGCCAAGGCCTTCGTGAGGTAAAAATGATGAAAGAAGGCAAACTGAAAGAGCATTCTATGGATGAACTTCTCGATGAGCTATAAAACTATACCAACGCCGAATTTGCAAAGAGTTTGAAAAGTTTGGCGAAACGATACAAGTCCATGAAGGATGACATAAAGAAACTTTGTGCTTCCTTGGAAGAAAATCCGCTTCAGGGTTCTGACCTTGGAGGTGGTTTACGAAAAATCCGTATGGCAATAGATTCTAAAGGTGGTGGCAAGTCTGGAGGAGCGAGAGTTATCACATTTACGGTTTTCGCCGAGCAAACAACAGGCAAAGTCTATTTACTTGAAGTTTATGATAAATCTGAATATTCAACAGTGAAAAAGGATGTCATCAAGAAATTGCTAAAAGATTTAGACTTGTAGATATAAAATCTTGTGGGCAAATACACAGGATTATGTACTTGGTTTTGTACTATAATATGGCACGGCTATCCTTCTCGGATGGCCGTGCCTTTGGTTCATAGTGATACAGTACATTTAGTCTTTCAGACAACTAATCGGGACGACCCACACGCCATCTTCCCTTTGGTATGCAAAGCTACCTATTCCGACAAGTACCATCATGAATGCTGGGGCTTTCATCTTGTCTGTATCTATTTTAGAAGCCAATGTCTTGAGTGATTCTGCCCCTTCTTCAATCAGGTTATCACCTCCCAATTTGATTTCTATCAGACCATAATCTCCATTGCGCAAGTGTACAACGGTGTCACATTCCAAACCATTTTTATCCCTATAATGATATACAGTTCCTCCTAAAGCATCGGCATAGACACGGAGATCTCTGACACACATGGTCTCAAATAATAATCCAAATGTGTTTAAATCACTGATGAGATCTTTTGGACTAAGTCCTAGGGCGGCGACAGCTATGGATGGATCAACGAAATAGCGAGTAAAAGAAGTTCGAATGGCTGTCTTGGAACGAAGGTTTGGATTCCAGGCAGGCATATCTTCTATGACGAAAATCTTTTCTAGAGCCTTGATGTAAGAACCTATCGTGTCATCATCTACATTCATGGAATCATTGGCTTTCACGTCATCCTTGATTTTCGTAATGGATGTTTGTGAACCTTGGAATCGAGCGTATGAACGCATCAATTTCTTGGTTCGTTCTGCATCTCTTTCAATGTTGTCAACTCTTGATACATCTGTGTTTACAACGGCGTCGAAGTAGTCGTATGCGCGCTCTAGTGCAATGTCCTTTTTTTGAAGTGTTGCTTTTGGCCATCCTCCTCTGCATACGAGATAAGCAATGTCCTCGATATTTTTTTCTTCACAGACTGTAGTTTGGGCAGTTCCTTCAAACAAGCTTTTGAGGCTGATGTTACCTTGTGAATCTTCTGATTCCCATAAACTCATAGGCCTCATTCTTATTCTAGCGAATTGCCCTGTGCCGCTATGCCAAATCTCTGTAGTGTTGGCTGGAACAGCAGAACCAGTCAAGATGAACTGTCCTTCTTCATTTCTGTGATCAACTTCGAAACGGATGGTATCCCAAAGACTTGGGGCCAACTGCCATTCGTCAATCAGTCTAGGTGTTTTCCCTTTTAGTAATGTTTGTGGACTCATTTTGGCAAGTTGCATATACATACTGCTCTTTTGAGGTTCATTCATATATAATATGCTATTGGCAGCTTGTTCTGCAGTTGTTGTTTTGCCACACCATTTTGGACCTTCTATGAGGACAGCACCCATACCTTGAAGCTTTCTTTTTAGAATGGAGTCTGCAATTCTATTTTTGTATTGTTTCATATTCTTTCCTTTTTGTGGGCAAAGATACGATAAATATCTGAGACTCACAAACTTTTTTGATGTTTTCTTTTCCTCGTTCGGTAATTTGGCTGTGTTTCGTTCGGTAATTTGGCTGCGTTTCGTTCGGTAATTAGGCTGTGTTCTGTTCGGTAATTTGGATATATTTGCCTTTGGTGGATGGTAAAGATGTGGATGCCAAAGAAAAAGGAGGGGTAATCCTGATAGACTTGGTTATCGACCGAGCAGACCATTGTGTCAATGGCAGGTTCTCAATAGAAGTGCGAATCTCTGTGAAATGGAGCGAAATGTTAAAAATGGACCTTGATTGTGATTTTTTCAACATTTTCCTTGCCATTTAGAATACTTTTTTATAAATTTGCGACATGAACAGAAATAAGATACTAATAACCTGTTGCCTTTTGACAACGTCCTTGTCTGTTAGCCTGTCCTTACAAGCGCAAGATAGATTATTCTCCTCTGCTAATCGGGGGGGCAAGTAATTGACGGTCAAAATCCGAGCTTATCCAAAGATACCCTTTGGATTCATCCCCGACTCAACGTCAAGACCAACTTACTTTATGACTTTTTGATGGTGGTGCCCCAATATGGTTGGGCTCCAGTCCCCAATCTCTCCTTGGAGTATTTTCCGAACAGAGGTCATTTGACTCCTGTCTTGGAAGTGGATTGGAGTGATTGGCGAAGCGACCTGCGCAATAAGACGTGGATCGTTTTCAACGTGCTCTTGGAAGGACGTTATTATATAAAAGGTGTAGATACTTCCAAGAGCAAGGGACGAGGTGTCCAAAATCCCAACAATTATACGGGGCATTATTTCGCAGCATACGCCAACATGGGCACATACGACATCCAGTTTTCCAAGACCAAAGGATGGCTTTCCGACAAGTGGGGAAAGACTTTTGGATTTGGCATCGGATGGGGATATGTGAAGAGATTTCCTTGTCATTATTCTCAATTTACCAAGACTATCCAACCGTCTCGATGGAAATGGGAGGTAAATGCTGCCTTGGGCTACTTGCATAGTGGCTATGATGGCTACCATGGGGCTGAGTCTTGGGCTGACAAAGACAACTTTTATTTCGATTGGCACGAGAATCCTGCCGATTATCATCGCTATCGGAATCATTTGAACTATTGGGGGGTGACACGAGTTGGCTTTTCCATCAGTTATGACTTGTTTTAGGGAGGCAGACTTTTGAATCATGTAGTAACTAAAAGTACTAACTTAAATAAGTGACTTCAACATGAAAAACTATAGATTATTTTTCAGAAAAAGTATATTGAAAGGTATTTGGATAGGCGTTACCCTTGCCGTCTTGCACTTGCTTTCTGCTTGTTGCAAGATGCACGACCCTGTTTTGCATGCTTATGGAAAGGTGGCTCTGAAGGTTCAGGTGGATATAGGTGCTGAGATGGAGGCTCTTGGATATACCGTGCCAGAAAGTTACCATATAGACTTTTACGATGCCGATGGAGAAGGATGGCTGAACGAGCGCAATATGATGGGAAACTCTACCAACCTCTATCTCAACTATGGCTGGTATCATATGCTTTTCTATAACAATGACACCCAATTGCTGAGGCTTCAGTATGGTGAGGAAAAGCACAGCCTGGAGGCCACAACGGAGAAATATCCTTATATCTCGCTTCCCGATACCTTGAAACAGAAACTCGATGTCAGACAAATGCCAGACTTGCTTTATGCTACCTATGACAAGAACATTCATGTCTCCGATGACTTGGCTGACTACATCTATCTGCCAGAGCAGAACGCTTATGTATTGGAAGTTGAGGCAAAAGTCAAGCCACTGGTCTATATTTATCAGATAGAGGTGAAACTGCTCCATAACTCAGGACAAGTCATTGGCTGTGAGAACCTAACCATGACCGGACTGGCTTCATCGGTCGATATATTCCAAGCTATTCGGGGAGGAAGCGAGGTGGCTCACCAAGTGCCTACAACATTTACGAATGGCGGACAAGGTACAAGTCTGGTTCAAGGACAATTGCAGACATTTGGGCAATATAATGCAGACGGACAGAAGGGACAAAATCTATGCTATGTGTCTCTCAACTATGCCAATGGTGGCAAGAGATGTATTCCTGTGGATGTAACCCAACAAATGCAGGAGCAACCCAAAGGTGGATATATCAAGATAGTACTTGACTTAGATACTATTCCTGCTCCCAAGCCAACGGATGGTTGGCACATGGAAGTGAACGGATGGGATGAGGAAAACCATTACCAGGGAATTTGACGACAAAAGATAAGAGTTCTTCGCAATCAGAAAACACTATATAAAAGTAAATGTATAATCAATCAATTACAAGAAGATTTATGAAAAAAACTTTCTATTTACTGGCTGCACTTGCCGCATTGGCAAGTTGTAGCACTGACGATGGAATGGAAGGAACGGCTGCATCGAAGGTAATCACCTTTGATACTCCTTTCATTAGTGTGTCATCCCGTGCCACGGGCGATTTGAACAAGGATGGCATCACAGGACAAGGCATTTTGCTTTGGGGCGACCAATATGTGAAAGACGCACTTACGTCTGAGCCTGTTTATAACCAAGACCTCAACAAGTTGTCATGGAATGGCAATGCTTGGGTGAGCGAGAAACTTGCTTTCTGGGAGAAAAACTTGAAGTACGACTTTACAGCCGTCGCTCCAGCTCAGCTGCCTGATGGCGTGAAGGTAAGCTATGGCGCAGAGGAGGCGGAGAGTCCTTTTACGCTTGCCGACCGCAAGGTGAAAATCAGTGGAGTTCCTTTGACTCAGGTTATTTCCAACAAGGACGAGAAGGGCGGATATGACATCTTGGTGGGCAATGCCATCGCACAGGATGAGAATACCTCTACCGTGCAACTTACCTTCAAGCACATCCTATCTCGCTTTAGCATCTACGCTTATACGGATAGCAAGGAGGCAGATGGTACTGTCACCATCAAGAGCATGAGCATCTATTTGCCAAAGGCTGGTTCTGCTACATACCAGCAAGCCAAGCATGAGGCGGGTGCCGTGTCTGGACAGGATGCTTGGACTTGGACAGGTTTTGCCAACGTGAAGTATGCTGAGGAAGAGGTGGAGCTAACTGATAGCTATCAGAGGTATGAGTTGGTAGAAAGTGCCAATCCTTTGACCTTGAAGTATGCCAACAGTCCAAGTGCTGTTTATCAAGCTGCCAAGGCTGCCCCTCAGGATTATTTGCTGCCAACGGAATTTTTCATGGCTCCTACGGCTACGATAGAGCAAAACAACGTGCAGTTGTGGCTTGCCATCGACTATACCATCTCTGGTAAGGGACAGGATGATGCCGATAACGTGCAGACCAAGGAATATACCAAGTTGGTGCCTATCCAGGACTTGCATTCTTTCCGTCAGGGTTATCAGACCAACCTCTTTATCTGCGTGAACAAGCCTATCGAGTTCCGTTCGATGACGGTGAATGATTGGAAGACAGAGAAAGGTAATTTGGATATTAACGATTAAGTAGGTAATGTATATGAAAGCAAAATATTTATCGATGGCGGCAGTCATGCTGCTTGCCATGAATAGTTGTTCGGATGTAGAACAACTGGCTGGTTCCACTAGCAAGAATAGCAACGAAATCTCGTTTGCCGATCCTTTCGTGGGCAAGGCTTCCACTCGTGCTACGGGTGACATCAGTAGTGCTGAGGCTTTGCAGGGTACGACTATCAAGGTATGGGGTGAGAAATATCTGAATGGTGCTTATGCTTCAGGTGAATACGTGTTTAATGGTACTGACTTGAATTACGATGGCAACCAGAAGTATTGGAAGTATCAGATGAGCAATGCGCCTACTTGGCAGGAAGACTATGGTTATGATTTCGCAGGATTCGTTCCTGCTTCAGCCACTGCCAATGTTTCTTATAACAATGGTAAGTTTAGTTTGACAAACGTTCCGGCGGTTCAGTTGATAGACAATAATAGCACTCCGAAGGGAGGTGATGACTATCTTGTTTCAGCTGTCTCTGTATCGAGAAAAGGTGATGCGCGCAATGATGTGGCACTGAATTTCAGCCATATCTTGTCACGTCTGTCTGTCTATGCTTATACCAATAGCCAGTATCAAGTGGATGTCAACAGTCTTTCTCTTTATTTGCCATCCAGCACCGTGGGCATCAGTTACCAGGAGGCGTCCCACAATGGTCCTTCGCAGGGCAATGATACATGGACTTGGAGCGGTTTCACTGACCAAGCGAACGCTACGGCTGCCAGTGAGTTGAACAATAGTTATGCCGAGCAAAAGGTGGTGGAGACGGAAATCAAGAATATCGCCAAGAGCGAGGTGAATGCCACGGCGTTGCCAAAGTCTTATTTCGTGGCTCCTACGGCAAGCGAGACCAATCTCTACTTGGCTTTGACTTATACCATCAGCAGCGCTACGGATAGCCGTACTTATACTCGTTTCTTGCCTATCAGTGCTTTGCGTCAGTTGAAGCAAGGTTACCAGCACAATCTTTATGTCAACATCGCTCCAAACGAGATTAAGTTTGAGGTGAAGGACATCGAAGGCTGGGAGTATGAGAACGCTGGCAACAACAACTTTATCAATGCCAATGGCCATTCCTTCGGCTTCACTGCCAAGCAGAATGGAGGCAAGGTAGAAGGTGTCATCATGGCTCAGGGCAATGCCATCGCTGGTAGTGGCGAGAATCCAATCACTTACTCTGTCAACAGCTTGAAGAAGGGCAGCACGTCTGTCACTACTTCTGGTTTTGAAATCAGCGGTTGGTACAATACACCTGATTGCTCGGGTACTCCTGTGGCTCAGGCAGACTTGGAGCATATCTATGGCAAATACAGCTTCAAGGTTACGGGCATCACATCAGAGGCTCCTGAAAACTATGTCTTGAAGATTCAGAATAGCTTGAATGATGTCAATGAGATAGAAGTGGCTTTGTCGAAGGCATTTGCTACCATGAGCTTTACCATTGATATGAGCAAGATTAGCTCGGGAACATTCGTCATGCCAATGAGCAATACCACCTTGCGTACTTACTCTATGTATATCGACTGGGGTGATGGAGAGAGAAGCATATACACCAAGGGTACTAAACTTACGGATGCGCTTCTGAGCCACACCTATGCTGAGGCTAAGGAGTATCACGTCACCATCGCTTCTGACCAAATGGACGAGACTCAGTCTCAGATGCCAAGTATTTGCTTCGGATATAATGATAATACTGCGAACCATGCTGGTATCGCATTGAAATCTATAGATTCTCCTATTTTGAATATGGGTGCTTATGGGTATTCAAGTGTTAAGTCGCAAGGTCCTTTGTATCGTTTGTTTGCTGATTGTGCTAATTTGGAGTCGATTTCTGGGGATGCTTTTTCAAAGCAGACTGAGGCATTGTCTGCCAAACTCACTTTTGCGAGTTGTGTGTCTTTGAAGAGTGTTCCTGCAAATCTTTTTGCCAACAACGCAAAAATCACGGATATTTCAACTTGCTTTGGCGGTCAAGGTTCAGATGCAGGCTGTGGCATAGAGGAAGTTCCAGAGGGCTTGTTTGATTCTTTTGTCAATGTGACTGATGCCTATGCAGTCTTTTATTGCTGTCGAAACTTGAAGAAGGTTCCTGCTTCTCTCTTCGCCAAGATGACCGAAGTTACGGATATGCGTAATTTGTTTAGTGGATGCTGGGAATTGGAGAGTGCTCCAAATGGTTTGTTAGCTCATAACTTGAAGGTGACAAAGTTCAATTATGCGTTTGCCAATTGTACTCACATGAAGGTCAACAAGGATATCTTCATTGGTGATGGCATTACTAAGGAGAATCGTTTTGCTTCTGCTACAGCAACCATCAATCTCTCTGGCATATTCAGCTATGCTGGTTATAAATTGCCGGCAGGTGATGGCAACTGGGGTACTTGTCCTGACCTATGGAACTATGCCTTCAATGAGAATGGTTATGGATGGACAGCCAAGCCAATGGTATTCAACCAATACTCTACATCCAATTGGACCAATGGTGAGGAGATGTTGGCTAACCAGTGGCATAAGGATACGCCAGTGGATTTGGCAAACTGGAAGAAGCCATAAAACTGGAAGAAACCGTAAATATATAATATGATAAATCAAGAGAGGGTGTGTCATAAGTCAAAATAGGGACTTATGACACACCCTCTTCTTTTGATAGTAAAATAGTTGCTTTTATCGTTGGTTATGGCTTCACATAAGTATCTTGCTGTAGTTGTCATCGCTTACGATGGCAACTATAGCCAATCAAGCGTGACTTGATTCTGCACAATGAAGCTGTTCGCATTTTTCTGCATACATCCACAAGTATTCAGCCACTTCACGATCTGAATAACCAAAACCATACAATTGCTGAAATATATCAAAAGCTTAAAACAAAACACATCAAAAACTTAAAATAAAATGCATCAAAAACTTAAAATAAAACACATCAAAAACTTAAAATAAAATGCAACAAAAACTTAAAATAATTTGGATAATACATTAAAATGTGTAACTTTGCAAACAAACTTATAAATAATAATATTATGCCATATTTAAGTAGAATTTTTGACAATCAATTAAGGGCACATCTTGAAGCAATGGGAGCAGTACTCATTGAAGGTCCCAAATGGTGTGGTAAAACCACTACTGCCAAACAAGTGGCTAATAGCGTAATCTGTCTGCAAGACACAGACCATCAGGATGAATATATAGCCACGGCAATGACAAAGCCATCATTTCTATTGGAGGGAAAGACACCACGTCTGATTGATGAATGGCAAGATGCTCCTATGCTTTGGGATGCCGTACGTGCAAAAGTTGACGAACGTGGATTACCAGGCCAATTCATCTTAACAGGTTCTAATGCTATTGATGAAACAAAAATTCATCATAGTGGCACTGGTAGAATATCACGATTGGAAATGCTTCCGATGAGCCTTTGGGAATATGGAGAATCAAACGGTGCAATTTCATTGATAGAATTGTTTGACAATCCAAATAAGGAAGTATTTGCAAATTCAGAGTTGAGTATAGAAGAAATCATTTTTTCAGCTTGCCGAGGCGGTTGGCCTGCTACATTAAATCTCAATAGTAACAAGGCAAAACTATTGGTTGCTAAGGAGTATGTAAAATCTGTTTTCAAAAATGACATTTCACGTATTGATGGAGTCAAGAGAAATCCTAAGTTAGCAAATATCATTCTGAAATCATATTCAAGAAACATTTCAACACTAGCAAAAACTACATCCATTTTAGCAGATGTTACAGCAGCTGACAATATTGAATGTACACGACCTACATTAGAGAATTATATAGAAGCACTGGAGAAGTTGTTTGTCATAAAAGATATAGATGCATGGTGTCCTGCGATTAGAAGCAAGTCAACTATACAAAGTCGCCCAAAGAGAGCTTTTTGCGATCCATCTATAGCCGTCGCATCTCTAGGTCTTTCTCCTGAAATTTTGATGACACAGCTTAAGACTTTTGGCTTCATTTTTGAACAAATGTGCGCCCGTGACCTTAGAGTATATTCTGCCTCCCATGATGGAAACTTGTCTTATTACAGGGACAGATACGGATTAGAAGCAGACTTAGTTCTCCATCTTTGTGATGGTAGATATGCCTTAATTGAGTGCAAACTTGGCAGCCGTGAGATAGAAGAAGGATCGAAACATCTTTTGGAGATAAAAAGACTGATACAAGAACATAACAAAACCGAAAAACAAGTTCCTCTTCGAGAGCCTGATTTGCTAATTGTTATGACAGGTGGCAGTTTGGCTTACACTCGCCCTGATGGCGTAAAAATTATTCCACTGGCATGTTTGAAAGATTAAAATCCATTAAAAACAAAATTGATTTCAGCAACTTTCAAGAACAAAAACTGCTGAAATACATGTTGCTTTATCACAAAGAGGGTGTGTCATAAGTCACTATTTGGACTTTTGACACACCCTCTTCTTTTGATAGTAAAATAGTAGCTTTTATCGTTGGTTATGGCTTCACATAAGTATCTTGCTCCACATATTCATCGAATCCGATGCTGGTGTCGGCTCCATTCTTCTGGAACAATTCGAGGAGTTGCTGCTGCATCTCGGGATCGATGAGGATGGCTCCACGCTTGGCACGACAGTAGCTCGACTCGCTGTAGTAGGGGGAGCGACGCCAGAAATGCCAGGTGTTGCCCGATGGAATGGTGTCGAACATACGTCGGAACCCCTTTGCCCAAAGTTGCTTTTTGACCACAAGATGGTAGGGACAGACTTTCTTGTCGTTATCATCTTCTTGGGACGGAGACAAGAGCTTGGGACTGATAATCTCCAAGGTGTCTTGTGTGGTTTGATACTTCTGATAGTTGGCATAGCGTACACAGGTGTCGCTATGGATGCAGGATGCCATGGGGCATGCTACCTTTTCTGGGATGATTTTATGATTCATAGTTTTATTTATTTTATCTCTGAGTATTAGGATTCTATCTCCGAATTTTAAAATTTTAGTAAACCCATTTAGTTCAGCTGTTTTGGGAAAATAGCTTGCTGGCGTTCGATAAATAGCAGATGGTACGACCAAGGACAGCAGGTTGTAACCTAAAGAACAGCTCGCTGTCGGCGTATCGGACAGTGGGCTGTTCTTCTAGGACAGCAGTTGTAAAGCTTTTGCCCTTACAGGGCGCATTTGTGTCGTAACATTTACCCAGGGCGTTGCCCTGGGCTTGGAGCTTCTGCCCTTACAGGGCGTTTTCATCATACTCTCGAATACCTTTCACCCTTCACCATTTAGCCTTGAAATGCCGACAAACAGGGCGTTTCAGAAGGTGAAGGGTTGTCTCTGAGCCTTCACCCACCTTTCACCGCCCTTCACCAGTCGTTCTCTAGGCAACCTTGGTGTTGATGAGACGATACGCCTGCCCATGCTTGGTATGCTTGCTTTGGCATCCCATGAACTTGAGCGTCTGACCGATTTTCACCTTGGTGCTCATGCTGCTCACCAGCATCGGATATTGTTCGTGGAGCACCTTGAACACTTCGGAGCTGACCATCCACTTGCCTTCTTCTTGCTCTGTCGGCACCTTGAAGCAGGAGGCGAGCATCGACTCCAAGTCATCGGTCTTGAAGAAAGGCAGATTTTGTTCTTGGATGCGTGCCACCTCGTCATTGGAGAACCAGTAGGGGCTTAAGTTATGACGAAGCTCATGCATAACTTGTGCATAGAGTTGGTCATAACTTATGACCGAATCGTTGTCTATATATGCCCCCGCAGGGATGTGCAGACAGATGTATCGGCGGCTTCCCGTAGGGTCGCAGAGCGGATGCTCATCGTTGGTGGTCGCGAGGAACGAGGCATACCTTGGGCGGTCATCTTGGCTCTTGCCGAAGATAGGACGACCGTTCACTTTCACCTTGGAGAGGGTTTGCTTGAGCTTGCCTTGCTGGGACGGACCCATGTTGGCGAACTCGTCGATGTTGACGTAGAGGTTGTGGGTGAGTGCCATCTCAGTGTCAAACTTGTTGCCGAAGTTGATGTGGTCGAGGAAGTACATGCGAAGTTGCTCGGGCAAGAGCCTTACGGCAAAGGTACTCTTGCCGCAGCCTTGCTGACCGATGAGCACCGGCACCGCCTCATTGCCATGGAGCACATCCATCTGGAGCCAGTGGGCAACGGAAGAGCGAAGCCAAGTGGCACACCAGGCCAGTTGTTCGCTGGTCAATCCTGGAATGCGGCTGAAGAGAGCAGCGACGTGATTCTTGCCATCCCATTTGGGGAGGCTTTCGAGATACGTTCGGATAGGGTCGAAGAGAGGGATGTCCTCGGAAGTGAGATACTCGATGATGTCCTGTCGTGGTGACTTCTTGCCACCGACGCCCATCATCTTGGCACGGCGCACGATGGAGTTGATGGCCTCGGGAGTAAGGACTTTCCAAACTTCCTTACTACTGGTGTTCTCCTCTTCATCAGTAGGTTCTTCTGAATCTTTGCCGATCCTGTAGTACTCCGTCTTTCCGCTCAATACATTTCGGCGGAAGAGATAGAAGTCGTCCAAGAAACTCTCGACGAGGGAGGCTGCTGGTTTGTTACCTGCCACCATTTTCTCAGGTGACGTTGTCTGTGAAGGTTGTAGTTGTTTATCCATTTTATTTATATATTATGGTTAGTACTGTCGAGGTGATGGGCGGTGAAAGGTGGGTGAAGGACTTGGTATGACCTTTCACCCTCTGAAACGCCCTGTTTATCGGCGTTTCCAGCGTTTTGGTGAAGGGTGAAGGGCATTTCGTGCATGAGTTCGTCATGCTGATATACCCAGTCCTCCGAGCTGACTTTCATTCGCTCTTGTCTCGAAATTCCGAGTGCAAAATTACGCAAAAGGAAGGGACTTTGCAAAGCTTTCCTTGTTTTCCCACGCCGTTTTCGGATAGATTGGGAAAAATACTGAGGGGGCTTGGGAAAAGGCTTGGGAAAAATGGAATGAGAGTCGGAGAAAAGTATAAAATATTATAATTGTAAGAGCCGAGACATGGATATTCAAGAAAATGTCGTATATTTGCACTTTAGTAATTTTGCAGTTAGTAATTTTAAAAATACTAATATGAAATTTGTTGATAGAATCAAGGAACAAGAAGTTTTGCGGACCGCATTGGAATCTAATGACTCAAACTTCATTGTGATATATGGGCGAAGGAGACTTGGAAAATCAACTCTCATCAGGAGGGTATTGAAGGAGGAAGACATCTACTTTGAAGCCAGCCTAGGCGAGAAGGCTACCCAAATAAGTCTGTTGGCACGAGCCGTTGCTACGGAATATCCAGGTTTCGACAAACCAGTGTATTCCTCCTGGGAGGATATCGTGCTGGCATTCAACTATCGTTGTAAGGAAAATGCCACACTTGTTCTGGACGAGTTCCCATATCTTGTTCAGAGAGATCCTGCTTTACCTTCTACACTACAGCGAATCCTTGATAGGCGCATTGTTGGAGATAATGGGTTGCGCTGCAACATTATCATCTGTGGGTCTTCTCAAAGAATGATGCATGGACTCTTACAAGGTTCAGAACCTCTTTATGGTAGAGCAGACCATATTTTCATCTTGCGCCCAGTCAAGTTGCCTTGGTGGCGAGAAATCATCAACGTGTCCGCCAAGGAACTTGTGGAAGAATACGCCGTATGGGGCGGTGTTCCACAATACTGGGGGCAGCGTGAGCGTTATCCATCATTGGATGATGCCATTCAAGGACTAATCCTAGATGGCATGGGAAATCTCTATGATGAGCCAGCTCGTCTCTTTTTGGATGAGGTGTCAGATATAGCGCCCTATTCGTCTATCATGCTGGCGGTAGGTAGTGGAAAGCAGAAGTATTCAAGCATTGCCGATGCTCTTGGAAAGAAAACTGCAGAGCTTGCCAAGCCGATGAAACATCTGATAGAAATGTTTTTCCTCCGAAAGGAAGTGCCTTTTGGTGAAAACCCATCGAAATCAAAGAAGATTCTTTATCGGATAGAGGATCCTTTCATGGCGTTCTACTACAGATTCATCGAACCCAACAAGTCTATGATTGCCTTAGGTCGTGGCAACATTGCAAAGAAATTTATCAAGGATGGATTTAATCGCCATGTTGCGGAGGTTTGGGAAAGACTGTGTCAACTGGCGGTTAGTGGTAATGAGATAGAAGGTCGCACATGGGGCGTTGCATCACGTTGGTGGGGCAAGGTGCCCATCTTCGAAGAAGGAAAGAAAACCCCCGTCGGCAACGAGGAGCTGGAGTTTGACGTGGTGGCAGAAGACCTCTACGACAAGAATACCATACTTGTAGGAGAGTGTAAATGGACTGCACCAGACTATGCTGACAGACTTTTGGAAAAGTTAAAGAAGAAGGTGTCTCTTGCACCGTTTACTCAGGGAAAGAATGTAATATACGTCCTTTTCTTGAGAGAAAAGCCACTTCCTGGGGCTCAGAATTGCAAGGTAATATTGCCAGAGGATGTTGAAAGTTTGCTGTGGCAGTAATTTGAAAGGGCGGATAGAAGGGCGGATAGAAAGGAAAAATAATGGACAAAACGATAGATAATGGCATAAAAACGGCTTTCAGCTATGAGGTATTCGACCGACAGGTAGGCAACTTCTATCGCATGACAAAAGTGCTGATAGAGGGATGGGAAGACTATAGCTCGCAGGAGATGACATTCGACATCATGTCGCTCTGCACCAAGGCTTTGCGGCTCTGCTTCATGGCAGACCAAGACTTGGCTTTGCAACATACGGATGTCACCCAACAGCGCAAGGCGCAGAACGAGGAATATCTGGCTGCTTTTGATATGCTTGTTAATACAGGCTTGGCAAAACTCTTGAAATCCATCATGCAGGGGTTGAGCGAAGGACGGAAAGTGGAGGGGCATAAGTCGCCGATGTTTACATCCCACTTGAGCGGCATTATCCCCAAGTTGGGCGATTTGTTGCGTATGGAGGGAATGACCGTGGAGGGAATGACCGCTCTCAACGATGACTTCCTACAGCTAGAGAAAGACTTCCTGAAGAAATTCAAGGCGACTCAGTTTCCAGGAGTTAAACATGAGGAACGACTGTGGAACTTGTTCCGTCTCTATGCCTTGTGTTGCTATCTCTTTTTGCATTTCCGCCGAGTTTGCAATGTCACTGACAGGGGGATGGAGCCTGAGGAGATGGGAAGGTTGACCGAGCTAGCGGTGCAGAAGTATATCGACGAGAAGCCGGGATGTCAGCGTCTCGACTTGTATTTCTCTGATCTTCGCTACGACAACGATGGAAAACCTTTGGACGAGGAGTGTTTGCTCGATGCCCGAAGACAGTTGAAAACAGGGGTGCCCGAATGTTTCCAGTTGGCATTCCTCCATCATGCCGATGACGCTCGCCAGTTGGGTAAGTCGCTCTCGGGCATATTCTTTTCTTCGGAAGAGTATATCGCCTTGTTGGATGCCGTCGCCAAATATCAAATCATCACTCGTAAGATTTATGAGCTTCATTATCCGGAGGAAAGCACCCATCAGTTGTCTAACGATGTGTTCTATCCCGTGGTGAACGGTCGAACGGTGGATATGCTGGAACTCAAGAGGTCGATAACCAAGATGGTGGCTTTGGTGAGGAAGAAGAACCAGTGGTTCTGCGTGTGGAGTGTGCTGAAGCATCTCAATCTCATCCGAACGGACAGCACATTCTCTGCCTTTGCCAATCAGATGATGAGTGACGACTGGTTTGGCGACATCGATGCTCGCCGTCGGTTTACGGGCGACAATCTGAGTGATTTTTCCCATTACTTCGCCGAGTATGACTACAAGCAATGGACGAAGGAGATGTTTCAGGAGAAAAAGGAACTTTATGGCATGACGAAGTGGTCTGACTCTCTCTTCGATACCTTCTCCGCTCTCTGTCGTGAGATGGAGAAGAGTATCTGGGGGTATCGGTTCTTGGGATGACTTAGAACGCTTGGGCATTGGCATCCATCCCTTCGGAAAATGATAATTATTATTCTCTTTTTCTTGCTTTATCCAAAAAGATTTTGTAATTTTGCGCCCATAAATATAAACGGCTATTTATATAAACGAGGATTTATATTATGAAGTTCTATGATAGAGTCAATGAGCTAGCCATCTTGCAAGAGAATGAGCAGCAGTCAACTTCCTGAGATTTTGGTTCCGCTTCATCTATCCTTACCAGTCGTTGATAGAGCGCAATCTGCTCTCGCTCCTTCGCAACAACATCTCCAATAACTATGAAGGTTTTACGGGTAGAACCTTGGAACGCTATTTCCAGGACAAAGTCATGGAGACGGAGCGATTTACGCAAGTGGGAAATTGGTGGGATAGAAAGGGGCAAAATGAGATTGACCTCATCGCCATCAATGAGTTCGACCACACAGGCATCGTTGCGGAAATCAAGCGTAATATTCATAAGGTCAGTATGAACAAGCTACAGGAAAAGATGGCGGTATTGCCCAAGAAAGACTTTGGGGAATATGTGTTGGAGCCTAAGGCCTTCTCGCTGAAGGATATGTAGAGATAAGGTAAGTGAATTTTGGCTCATCTTTCATGTTGGCTAACCAGTGGCATAAGCTTATATCTTAGCCAAATCGAGCAAAAATGCTGCGATTTGGCTAAAATTCATACGAAAATGATTAGAACGCTTTGGCGTGAACACACTTCATGTTCTTTTCGAGTTGTGCGGTCGAACTGGCACCTACTAGCACGCTTGTCACGCCTTTCTGGTGGAGAATCCAAGCCAAAGCCATCTCTGCGAGCGTCTCGTCTCGTTCGCCGGCTTGCTTGTTCCATGCCTTGAGCTTCTCCAGTAGTTCGGGTGTCAAGACGCTGTGCTTCAAGAAATGCTCCTTTGCCATACGGCTGTCGGCGGGAATGCCGTTGAGATAGCGGTCGGTGAGAAGACCTTGCGCCAATGGCGAGAAGGAGATGAAGCCGATGCCGTTCTCGTGGCAATAGTCGAGGATGCCTTCCTCTTGCGGCGCACGGTCGAGCATGTTGAGGCGACCTTGGTAGATGAGCAGCGGACAGTCTCTTTCCTTCAGGTACTTGTCGGCGAACTTCAATGCCTCCAGTGGCCAACGGCTGATGCCGAGGTAGAGAGCCTTGCCTTGTTTCACCATATCTACCATCGCCTGGAGTGTCTCTTCGAGTGGTGTGTTAGGGTCGTAGCGATGACTGTAGAAAAGATCCACATAGTCGAGGTTCATACGCTTGAGGCTCTGGTCGAGACTCGCCATGAGATATTTGCGCGACCCCCAGTTGCCATAAGGACCTTCCCACATATCGTATCCTGCCTTGGTGGAGATGAAGAGTTCGTCACGATAAGGGCGGAAGTCATCTTGCATCAGCCTTCCCATGGTTTCCTCTGCACTGCCGTAAGGAGGTCCATAGTTGTTGGCCAGGTCGAAGTGGGTGATGCCATGGTCGAAGGCATAATGCGTGATGGCACGGCTTCGCTCGTAAGGATCGACTCCTCCGAAGTTGTGCCAGAATCCCAAGCTGATTTTTGGCAAGAGAACACCGCTCTTGCCACATCTTCTGTAAAGAGCCTCCGCATCATCATATCGGTGAGCGTCGGCGGTGTAGATACCTTTTAAGTCCATAATAGTTACAAATGATTGGCGCAAAGATAATGAAAAATATCCGTTAGTGCAAATTATCTTTGGATAATCTGCGCTAACGGCATAAAACAGTTTTACGGGGGTACAGATTTACTGCTATTAGACATTGTCAAATTGTTCATGCCATAAGCGGCTGTATATCCCATTCAAAGCTAAAAGAGACTGATGATTACCTGATTCTGCCGCTTTACCTTGATCCAAGACTACGATGTGGTCTGCCGTTTTTACTGTGCTGAGTCGATGGGCGATAACAATGATGGTCTTGCCTTGCTTGGCAAGCATGTCGAGGGTCTTCTTGACATATCGCTCAGAAATAGAATCGAGCGAAGAGGTTGCTTCGTCGAAGATGAGAATCATTGGGTCTTTATACATGACTCTGGCTATAGCTATTCGTTGACGCTCACCCCCAGAAAGGCTGGCACCATGCTCGCCGATAACAGTGTTATAACCGTTTGGCAATCGGTCGATGAAATCTTTCAATCCAAGTTGCTCTATGATGTTTGTTATCTTTTGCATGTCAGGATTAAAATCTCCCAAGGCTATATTCTCGACAACGGTACCTGCAAACAATTCTATCTGTTGCGGTACAGAGCCGATATAACGTCGTAAGCTTCTGTTGGACAAGTGATTTACTTGATAGCTGCCTATACGTATTTCTCCATCTTGTATTGGATAAATGTGCTGCAACAGCGATACCAATGTAGTTTTGCCCGAACCGCTTTCTCCCACTATAGCTGTAGTTTTGCCTGTATCAATCTTTAGGGTTAGTTTTTTAAAGACTTGCTTTCTAGAACCATATCTGAAATCTACCTCATCAAAGATGATGCCATTTATCATATCAGGCTCTAGGTCGAAGCACAGTATACTCTCTTCCTCTACCTCCAAGTCCATGATTTGGAACAGTCGGTCGGCTGCTATAAGTGCATCTTGTATGGTTTGGTTAGAGGTAATAAGCGAGCCGATAGGGGAAATAACATAACCCACCAAAGAGTAGAACAACATCAGCGTACCAGGCGTAATGGACTTGTCGATTACCAAAGTACTACCAACCCATAATACCACGATGGTTATACCTGTGGATATGAATTGCACGCCATTGTTAGCCAAGATAGAACCATAGATGCTACGAAAAGTATTCTTCAGTAATACCACGAAACGATTTTCTGTCTTGAGATTGGCAAAGTCTTCCACGCCAAATTTCTTGATGGTTGCGATGGAGTTAAGCGACTCTACAAGCTGCGACTCCAAATCGGCACTACTCTCCATGATTTTTCGTTGATACTTACGATTCAGTCTATTGAATCCCCAGAATACCAACAAGAACAATGGAGCAGAAGCAAGTGTTATCAGAGCAAGTTCCCAAGAGTAAACAAACATGAGAAACACAGAGAATATCAATATCATCATGTTTACTATCAAATCGAGAGAAACGTTATTTATAAAGTTTCTTATCTTAACTGCATCATTGACACGGGAGATGATTTCACCCACTCGCATGGTATCAAAGAATTGTTGGGGCAAGTGTAGCAAATGTTTGTAATAACCCAGGATAAGAGCTGCGTCGATACGTTGTCCCGTCTTTAGGGCAATAATACTTTTCATGGAACCGATGAAGGTGCGCAATACGAGCAACACAATCATAATGACACTCATCAGATTGAGCAAGTTGAGATTTTCATCTACTAAGACGTAATCGGTTATTTTGCCCACATATACAGAGACGGAAAGTCCCAATATACTATAAACCAATGCACCAAACAAGGCTTGTAACATCATACTTTTGTGTGGAGCAAGAAGTTGCAAGAACTTCATGACCACGCTAGTTTTCTCATTACCCTCCTCGAAGTTTTCATTAGGCTCTAATATCACAAGAATGCCCGTCCACATATTTTCAAATTCAGCACGAGTTGCCTTATGCATTTTACCATCTGCGGGGTCCATGTAGGTAACATCATTTTTTTTAATTTTATAAAGCACTACAAAATGGTGAAGCACCTCTTTCACTACGATATGAGCGATGGCTGGGAGTGGTATCATGCTCAATGCTTCGTATGGACCTTTTACACCTTTTGCAGAAAAGCCTAGTTTTTGTGCAGCTTCTACCATACCCAGTATGTTTGTTCCTTTTCGGTCGGTATAAGCATATTGACGTACTCTAGCCACAGGTACTTTTAGCCCATAATAGGCGCATACTGAAGCCAGGCAGGCTGCGCCACAGTCAGTTATATCATGTTGCTTTATCTTAATGTTTCTTTTCATCATCATAACTTCTTTCTATTCTGTGATATATTGGGTAGGATTAATCCATTCATCTATGTTTTGATATAGTATGTCAAACAGAGAACGTTTGGTTATCATAAATCGCACGTTTGCCATCATTCCTTTCTTTAGATATCCTTTCATGCCCGTTTTCTTCATAAGCAAAAACTTTTGTAATAATTGGCATTTTACCTTAAAGTAAGTATTTCCTTTATCATCAGCCATATAATCAGAGGAAACATAAATGACAGTCCCTTCGATTGTACCCCATTCATTATAATTGAATGAGGTGATTTGTGCCTTGATAGGCATACCTACAGAGATATAGCCTATATCGTTGGGCGACACGTATGCCTCTACATATATGGCAGAGTCAGGACTTACACTACAGATAGATTGCCCTATCTGTACGCTGCTTCCACGATAGATTCCTGAAAATTGTTCGATGGTACCATCTACTGGGCTTCTTAGCTCATACATATCTTTGACCTCTGCTTTTTCTTGCTTTTGAGCTGATAGCATCTCCTTAAATTGGTTTTGATAATTGTTCAGTTCTGTTTGCCAAGTACTTAGTTGTGACTCTATGAGAGATGACAATTCCTTCTTTTTACTTTGATATGTAAAAAGATACTTTTCATATTCTTCCTCAGAGACAAGTGTCTTGTCAAATAATATTTTTTCCCTACTATATTCTCTTTTGGCTTGTTCAACAGCTACTTGTAGTTCTTGTTTTTTGCTTACAAACAGTTGGTATTCCTGCAAGCGAGTTGGTGATCGAAAGACGGAAGGTTTACCACCAAGAGTCAAGGTCTTCAAGTCAGATATATGGTCTTCAAAATCTCTTAGTCTATTATTTTGATAGGAGATTTTCTCATCTGAAGAAGAGGCACGAAAGCGAAGAAGAATATCACCCTTTTTCACTTCCTGCCCTTCACGAACATATACTTCATTTATGATTCCTGAGATTGTCGCCTTGATGTCCGTTTTCTCAATGGCTGGTCTTATCACACCATTGCTTTGGATGGAAATGTCAACATAGATAAATGGCAACAGTACGAATGCCAAGACTATGCTCACCAAGACCACCCAATAAATGACCTGAGACTTTGTTGTGCGCTGATAGATATAGGTCTCAATGCTATTCTCTATCCATTCTGGAGGTAAAATCATAGGTACGGATTTATTTTTCTTCAGATTAAAATTTTGTTGTTAAAGTTATTGCAAAGATACATATTTTTTTAATTATATGCTATGTAAATGTTTGGTCTATTAAAAAAATGCATCGGTCTGTAAAATATTCGAAGCCTCGACTATATCAGTCTCTATCATATCAAATTCTTGTTTCTGATATTTTTTAATTATTTGCCCTTCATGCATATACAGAATATCATCACAAATCTCAGACAAAGAAGATATAAGATGGGAAGATATGATAATAGTTGTACCCTTTTTTCTTTGTTGTTGACACCACTTTTTAAAGAAGATAACCCCTATTAAGTCTAGCCCATTGCATGGTTCATCCAAAATGTAAAAGGAACATTTTTGCAAAAGCAGACACAACAATGCTAATTTTTTCTTCATTCCTAAGGAATAACTTGTGCAAAATGCGTTTAGGGGCAATTTGAACACTTTATTTTGAAGTAGAATCTCATTTTCATCTATTTTTTGCTTTTTAGCTTTCAAACAAAGCTCAATGTATTCTCTTCCTGTCATATAGGGATAGTAATATACAAAATCAGGTAAATATCCAAAAGAATAATTACCATCTTTAGATATTGTCCCATTATATTTTTCCATTCCTAATATACATTTAATCAAGGTACTCTTTCCTGCACCATTTTCACCAATAACTCCATGTATCTTTCCTTGTTCAAAAATGCACGAAATATGGCTCAATGCTTCTTTGTTTCCATATTTTTTTGTAATATCATCTATTTTGATCATTGTATTATATTTTTAATTTTAATGTAAGATAGTATGCCTAAAATTAGAGATGCCATAATCTCTACAGCGATAAAAAACATATATAAATAGGCAAAAATAAAGGCAATAATAAGAATTGCTTCTAAACAAATTTGCAGGAAAATATTACTTCCGAGTAATATCCGCAAATAGAGGCACTGTACAATTAGTATACAACCTATTAGGTAAAACAACAGACCATGAATTAAATCTGAAGTAGATAGAATATATAATGAAATAAACGGTATCTGTAATACACTATAATCTCTTAATAATAAATAGATTTTTAATCTAAAAAAATGCCAAGTAGAGTAATAGTTAAGAAAATATTCTCTACGGAATGGCATATTAAAGAAATTCATGACAACAATATTTATCATGATGATGCATGCTATAATCAAATTTTGATTGTTGACTATTTCTCCGCTTACCGCCAATATCATTAAAGAAAATAATGTAATGTATGTTTTCCTAAAACCACCAACAAACTCATAGCATCCTTTAGATAAAAAAGGATGACTTATTATTGGATATCTTATCTTGTTTGGAAGAAAAGCCAATAGTCCGAGAATAAAAATAATGAAGGTATAGACATAGCATTTATGTAGAATAATAATGCAAATGAAAGGGATTGCAATTACTAAATATTGACAGAATAGTAAATACTTATACTTTTGTCCATATAGTGCATACAATAACCCTATGTCACCACGATTTGAATGATACCCCATAATTACAAATGCGTATGTTCCAATTGTCCACCAAATAGAGATATGGGTCATTACATATCCACAGATTAATACAGTTGCCATCAGAAAAAAAGAAGCAACCCCTAGTCGTTTTAGTATTCTGTAGGCGATTAAAAAATGAATCTTTCCAAAAGCTAGTATTTCTTTCATGTTGCTGTTATATCCAAAGGGATGCACCGATATAGTTGATACCGTTGCATCCCATAAGTGCTTAACTTAGAAAGCCTTTTGGGTACCTGCTATCAAAAGCAGTAAAATTAATCCAGCTTCCATGACCAAACCTCCTTCCGTAGTTGTCATTTCGTCAACAGACAACTCGGCTAATGCTACATTTTGATTTGCCATTGTTGTTATATTTAAAGGGTTAAACATCAATTAGGTCTTTCTAATGGTGAAGTATCTATTCAACATAAATAGTCAGAAAATCACTTAGACCTAAGATTTCTGTCAGTAAAGAATGTCCTATAAATTCTGACGAATATTAATCTGGAACATTTATAACTTCATATTTTCCATTTTCATGGAAAATGATGATTGGTCTTCCACCGAATATGTTTCGGTATTCTGCTTCTGTTAATTCTTTTACCATAATTCTATCTTTTTATTTAATTTTCTGCTGCAAAAGTAGTAATTTTAAATAATACTAAATGTTAGACTAATGTTAGATTTATGTTATAAATTATTATTAATTTTGCAAATATGAAATCAAACAAGTATATTTATATATCTGTAGTAGGAATTTTGTCAATATTGTTCCTTCAAGCTTTATGGATTCGACAAACTGTTCAATATACAGAAACTAGTATGGTTGAAGATATTGACAAAGTGGTCGTAAAATCTATGTTTTCAGAAGTGTATAAAAGGTTTATATATGTTCCTGCAGGAACCCAAATTTCTGGGTCTCCAGATCTTTCTACTCCTAAATTCCAAGGTATTGAATATATAGAAGAAGGAGTTTTAAAAGCTGCGCATAAAGATATAAATTATAGAAGATTAGGTGAGTGCTTTCGGAAGAATATGCTGGCAAAAGGTTGGGATTATGCATATATTATATATAAGGTGGAAGCGAAAAAAAAAATAGTTGTTGCAAAGAGCTACCCTCAGCCTTCTTTTGTCATCAATAGAATTTCTTCCCAAAACATTCCTGTTAGAATCGACAAATCTATAGGGATACAAGTAGAATTGCTAAACCCAATTAGTTTGTTCTTTAAGCAGTTGGGGTTAATCATACTTAGCAGCTTCGTCATAGGAATTTTTATCTTATTATGTGTCATAAAATTATACAAGGCCATTAGCTTGTTACAAGAAGCAGCAAGAGTTAAGAAGGAGTTTACCTATTCTATGATTCATGATATAAAGACTCCCCTTTCAACCATCCAATTGGGACTGACTGCTTTGAATAATAAAAGAATAATAAATGATGAGGAAAAGAGAACAAAATATCTAGATGTGATCTATGCAGAGACGCAGCATGCCTATCAATTGATTCATAAAATTCTAACGATATCCAAGTCTGAGTCAAAAAAGTTAGAGCTGCATATAGAGATGATAGAACTAACTAGATTAGTATCTAGTATAGAGAATGCTTTTATGGCAAATCAACATAAAACAATTACTTTCGAGAATCAATTAACATGCCAGTACATTTATGCAGATATGGAGTACTTAAAAGAAATATTCTATAACTTAATAGACAACTCTATTAAATATTCTAATGAAGCAGTCACCATTCGCATCTCTTCTGAGAAAGTAAGCAAAGGTGTTATAGTTCGTTTTTGGGATAATGGGTTGGGAATTAAAGAAGAAGACCAAAAGATTATATTTGACAAGTATGAGCGTGCATCTGCTTCTAATAGAACCATAAAAAAAAGAGGAGCATCTGGTTTCGGTTTGGGATTAACTTATGTATTCCAAGTTATAGACGCACATCATGGCATGGTTACAGTAGATAGTGAACTCGGCAAATATACCGAGTTCACCATTTTCTTACCTGATAAGAATAAGAGTTGTGGGGGGGCGAAGAAGAATTAGATGGATTCTATCAATGAAAAGCCTACTCCACGTATCGTTTCTATTTGTATAAATGGATCTATTTTGAGATATTTACGAAGGTTTGTTATGATAACATCCAGACGGCGAGCAAGATAGAAATCTTTCTCGGCACTTTTCCAAAGGATATTCTGTATGGTCTCTCGCTTTAGAATTGCATTTATATTCTTGGCGAGCAGTTCTAATGTCTTTGTTTCTTGTCTATTCAATTTTAAACAGTTTTTTCCTTCTTCATCTTTTAGACAATTGTGGTTTGGATCCAAAACATGCTTGCCGATTTTGATGCAATTAGAAACATTGCGCCTCTCTAGTCCTCCCTTGAGTTTCAGCAAAGCCTTGACATGATAGTCAAGTTCCTCTGGTACAAAAGGTTTCTTGATATATTCATCTATACCTGCGTCATACCCCTCTTTAAGCTTGGAAGGTGCAGTCAAGTTGGTGGTAAACATGATGATGGTCTCTCCATCTAGTTCACGAATATATTTAACCATGTCTATGCCGTTCATGATAGGCATGTCAATATCTGATATGATAACATCTGGCTTGAATGATTCCCAAGCTTTGATGCCATCCTTGCCATTGTTGGCGGTTACGATTTCATAACCACCAACGATGTCTTCCAATGTGCTTTTCTCCATAAAGGCAAGATTTTCATCATCTTCCACTAGGAGTAATTTTATGTCTGCCATAGTTATTCGTTATAGTAATTCACACACAAAGATACACATTTCTTTTTAATTGAGTGCAATCTTATTTTAGTATTTTTTCTATTGCTGCAAAATTAATGTATTTTCCTTACAATAGAGCTAAGCTATTGTTAAATTTATGTTAGAAATCCTTTTTGAGGCAAGTTTTCTACCTTGACACGATGTCCTCATCTAATCGCAATGATTGGTATCAATAGATTTATTCAATAGCCAAATCGAAGTGTTTTTGCCCGATTTGGCTATTGAATTGCCGATACTTTAGCCAAATCGAGTTAAAAATCATCGATTTGGCTAAAGTATAGTATGTAATCTCAAAAAAATAATTTATCTTTGCGGTTGTTATCAAAGAGTATCATATACATTATATCTTATAAATCAAGTCAAGTAATATGGAGCAGATAATAGGGCGCAAGAAGGAAATCAAGCAGTTGACAGAATACTATAATTCTGGCAAGGCAGAGTTTTTGGCTGTTTATGGACGGCGACGCATCGGGAAGACTTATCTTGTTCATAATTTGTTCAGGGATAATTTCGCTTTCGAGATGTCGGGCTCAATTGATGCACCAGCGGAAGCGCAACTAGCCAACTTTGGATATGCTCTGCGAGAGTTTGGAGATTCCAGTCTTGCTATTCCTGTCAACTGGGCAGAGGCATTTGAAGCACTTAAGCAGTTGCTTAAGACCAAATTGTCGGGAAAACGCCTATTGGTTTTTATTGACGAGTTGCCTTGTCTTGACACCAGAAAATCAGGATTCCAACAAGCTTTTGAGCATTTTTGGAATGATTGGGCCTCCAAGCAAAGCGAAATGATGCTCATCGTGTGCGGCAGTGCAACTTCTTGGATGATTACGAATCTGATAGATAGCCATGGGGGACTGCATAATCGCATTACCCATGAGATGTATTTGGCACCTTTTTGCTTGGAAGAGACCGAAGAATTGCTCCAAGCCAATGGCTTTACCTGGTCTCGTCTCTCTATCCTTCAGATATACAGCATTATGGGAGGAGTACCCTATTATCTCAGTCTCCTCGACAAATCACAGGGAGTGGAGGCGAATGTAGATCGCCTGTTTTTCTACGACCATGCCGAGCTAAAGCGAGAGTATGACAGACTCTATGCTTCGCTTTTCAAAAACTCAGAGATATACATGAAGGTGATAGAGGCTCTTGCCTCTTGTAAGCAAGGTTTGACCCGTAAGGAGATAGCCGAAAAGCTGAAGTTGCCTTCAGGAGGAACATTGACCAAGGTGATAAGAGAGCTGATAAACTGCGATTTTGTTCGTGGCTATAATACAAGGGAACGTAAGATAAAGCAGAAAGACCAGATTTATCAGTTGATGGATTTATATACCTTATTTTATATGCAGTTCTGTCATCCTGCCTCCACCGATACGGCTTATTGGTCTCACCAAATGGGCAAGCCACGCCAGAATACATGGTATGGCTTGGCTTTTGAGCGCATTTGCATGCTCCATATTCCTCAAATCAAG
Source organism: Candidatus Segatella albertsiae (assembly GCA_002451555.1). Classification (GTDB taxonomy): domain Bacteria; phylum Bacteroidota; class Bacteroidia; order Bacteroidales; family Bacteroidaceae; genus Prevotella; species Prevotella albertsiae. The sequence goes on along the minus strand of DKCU01000135.1, from coordinate 7,895 downwards.
CATCAGTTGGGCATCGACCAGATTTATACAGAGTATTATTCTTGGCGCAGTAAGCAATCTGTGCCTGCTGCCCAGATAGACTTGTTGATAGAGCGTGCTGACAACTTGGTAAACCTCTGTGAAATCAAATATTCTCAGATGCCTTATACCATAACAAAAGAAGAGGATATGCGTATTCGTAATCGCATCGCCGACTTTGTGGGCGAGACGGGTATTCGCTCAGGAATACTCACTACATTCATCACGACCTTTGGTCTTCGCCAATGCCCTTACTCTTCGGTAGCGCAAGTACAGTTGACGATGGATGACTTGTTTGCTTAAAGCAGTGGTTTTTAGGGATAAAAAGTGCTGAAACGATGTTGGATGACCTCGTTTCAGCAACTTATCTTTGGTGTCAAATGGACAAGCTGTAATAAGAGAGCTATGTCTCTCACTTTTGTTTGTCCCCGTCGATGAGGGCGAGCAGATGCTCTACCGCCACTTCCTGAGGAATATTCTTCTCCACGCAAACCTGCTTGCGATAGAGGCTAACCTTGTTAGGACCTGCTCCTACATATCCATAGTCGGCATCCGCCATCTCGCCAGGACCATTCACGATACATCCCATGATGCCTATCTTCAAACCCTTGAGGTGCTTGGTGGCTTGGCGAATCTTGGCGATGGTCTCACGAAGGTCGTAGAGGGTTCTTCCGCAACCAGGACAACTGATGTACTCGGTTTTCGAGGTGCGCAAGCGAGCTGCCTGAAGTATTCCGAAGGCGGTCTCGTCTATGGTCTCGGCAGGGATGTCGCCATTGTTCATCAACCAGATACCATCGGTCAAGCCGTCTATCATCAAGGCTCCCATGTCGGCGGCAGCCTCCAGCTGGAAGTCGCTCTTCTCCTCCTTGCTGTGCTGATACATCTCGGCGAAGATGACAGGGTTCTTTACGCCGGCGTTCATCATCTCGTGAACCAACGCACGCTGGTCGCCCAAGCGGTTCTGATGGTTGCTCACGCAAACCACTACCACCTCGGGGTGCATCTTCAGGCAAGCGAGGTATTCCTCGGCAGGAGTACCAAACTGAAGCGTCAAGAACTTGATGTCTGCCTTGATGCTGGCGATGAGCGGCATCGCCATGGCTGGGAAGATAGGGTAGAGCTTGCAACCTGTGGCCTCTGGCTTGCTGTTCAAAGTCTCATACACATTGTAATCGACGATGTAGCTCTGGCCAGGCACAAACTGCTTAGGCATCTTGCCACCGATATATATATAATCTGGCTTTGCATCCTCGTTCTCACAAACGGTGCTCTCGCCATGGATGCGGTTGCTGATAACCACAGGCACGTTGTCGCCACCGATATTGCCTACGGCTACGGTCTCTCTGCGGGTAGGGCGCAACCAGTCGAACGAAGGACAAGCCTCGCCCGGAATCATCAACTGACCTTGTTTCTTGCCGATATAATCCACCAAGTGGCGAGCCACTGGAATCTCTGCGGCAGGCTCTTCGCTGAGGCTCACACGCACGGTGTCGCCGATGCCATCGGCAAGCAGGGCACCGATACCTACGGCACTCTTGATTCTGCCGTCCTCACCTTCGCCAGCCTCGGTTACACCGAGGTGGAGCGGATAGTTCATGCCTTCCTTCTCCATCTCGCTCACCAAGAGGCGCATGGAGCGAACCATCACCACCGTGTTGGAAGACTTGATGGAGATTACCACGTCGTGGAAATTCTCCTTCTTGCAGATGCGAAGGAACTCCATGCAACTCTCCACGATACCCTCAGGAGTATCGCCATAGCGATTGCGGATGCGGTCGGAGAGCGAGCCATGGTTCACGCCGATGCGGATGGCTGTATGGTTCTCCTTGC
>DKCU01000135.1:0-5930 GCA_002451555.1 Candidatus Segatella albertsiae | reverse complement strand
TATTCCTGCTTGATGAACTTGCGGGCAGGATCCACGTAGTTACCCGGGTTGATGCGCACCTTCTCGCAATAGAGGGCAGCCACATCAGCCACGTTAGGATTGAAGTGAACATCAGCCACGAGCGGTGTGTCGTAGCCATCGGCACGGATGCTAGCGTTGATGTTCTTCATGTTCTCAGCCTCGCGAGAGCCCTGGGTGGTGAAGCGCACCAACTCGCCACCAGCCTTGATGATTTCCTCCGCCTGCTTGACGCAAGCCTCGGTATCGTTGGTGTTGGTGGTGGTCATCGACTGGATGCGGATCGGGTTGTCGCCTCCCATGTCGAGGGCACCGATATGAACGACCGATGCCTCACGTCGGCTGTAGTTGAATAAATCTACCATTCTTTTTATGGGATTTTATAGAATTTAAGAGAAGTTATAACTCCCCCTAACTTCTCTTAAATTCCCCAATAATTAATTACATTTATACTCAAATTTCACCTCAGCCAAGTCCTTGTTGGCCTTCTCAATCTTGGCACCGAGGCCAGCCTTCCAGGCATCCACCTTCTTGGCAGTCTCCTCATCGCCCAAGGCAATCATCTCGGCAGCGAGGATAGCTGCGTTCTGAGCGGCGTTGACACCAACAGTAGCCACAGGAATCCCAGGAGGCATCTGGATGATGCTGAGCATGGCATCAAGACCGTCGAGCATACCCTTGATAGGCACACCGATGACAGGCAGCGGAGTAGAAGCTGCGATAACACCAGGAAGGGCGGCAGCCATACCAGCAGCGGCGATGATAACCTTCACGCCACGCTCCTTGGCTCCCTTTGCGAATGTCTCCACGGCATCAGGAGTGCGATGAGCCGAGAGGGCATTGACCTCAAAAGGAATCTGGTTGTCGTTCAACCACTTACATGCTTTTTCCATAACAGGCAGGTCACTGGTACTGCCCATGATAATGCTTACTAATGGTTTCATTTTACTTGATATTTAATGTTATACTTTATTCAGATGACGAAGAAAGCGCAGACCAGCCCGACAAAGAAGCCCGTCAAGACTTGCGAGAGGGAATGCTGTCGAAGAATCATGCGAGCCGTTCCCACCATTCCTGCCAAGAGGATGACGAGGGAAAGCCACCAAGTGGGGTTGAAGGAAAAGCCTATGGAATAGACTATCAAGGCTCCCGTTACTCCACCGATGGCAGCGGTGTGGGTCGATATTTTCCACCACACGTTGATGAGGGCGCAAACCATCTGTATGACCAATGCCGCTACCAAGATGATGCTGATGACCCTTGGCGTGTTGCGATATTCCATGAAGAAGAAGCAACCGAAGTAGCATAGGATGGAGATGATATAAGGTACGACACGACGCTCCTTCCTTCCGAGTTCCTTGGAGGTCCATCCCTGAAAACGACGGTATAGGTGTATCAGCATGGACGGCAACAAGATGGTGAAGAGATATACCGTGAGCAACATCGGCAATTTATACGCCATCGGCAATAACGACATGTAACTGAACATGAACAGTGCCACCAATCCTACCAAGGGGAGGTAGAACGGCGTGAAGACCATGCTCATGATACGAGCTGTCAATATAATGTTTTTCTCTTTCATAACTATAGTGTGATATGCGTTTTGTTCTCTCATTTTTTCATCGTTGTTTTTAGAGCCGCTATTTCCTGAGTCGTGCCACAGGAATGCCGAATTGCTCGCGATACTTTGCCACCGTGCGTCGAGCGATAGGGAATCCTTTCCCTTTGAGTTCCTTGGCAATGGCATCATCGCTGAGCGGTTTCTTCTTATCCTCATGGTCGATGATTTCTTGGAGGGCGAGCTTGATTTTACGAGTTGACATCTCCTCGCCGTCTTCTGTGACATAGCTGTCTGTGAAGAAGAACTTTAGTGGAAACGTACCCCATTTGGTCTGGGCGTATTTGACATTGCTCACACGTGAGATGGTGCTGATGTCCAGTCCTGTTCTGTCGGCGATGTCCTTGAGAATCATAGGTTTGAGATCAGCCTCGTCGCCATCTTGGAAGAACTTCTTCTGCACCTCGATGATGGCTTTCATCGTCACGATGAGGGTATGCCGGCGCTGTTTTACCGCCTCGATGAAACCTTGTGCCTTATCCACTTTCTCCTTGGCATAGAGAAGGGCTTCCTTGTCGCTGCGGCTCATCTTTGCCTTGTTCTTCTTGTAGGTATCTATCATGTCGGTAAAGGAAGGCGATACGGTCAGCTCCGGGATATTGCCACGGTTGAGCGTGAAGGTGACGGTTCCGTCGTCGGCGGTATCTACAATGAAGTCGGGGGTGATTTGCTGAAGGTTCCTGCCCTCGGTCTCGCCAAGAGAGGCTCCTGGCTTCGGGTTCAACTTTTTGATTTCTTCCTTGAGGGTTTCCAGCTGGGTATCGTTCAGTTCCAGCCCTGCTTGTATCTTTTCCCAGTGTTTCTTGGTGAACTCGTCGAAGTAGTCTTCAAACACTTCCTCCATGGTCTTTCTTAGTACTCCTCTTGGCAGTCGTTTGGCTTGGAGTAGCAGACATTCCCTGAGGTCTCGTGCGCCAACGCCTGCGGGGTCGAAGGTTTGCAGGATATGGAGGACGTGCTCGATCTCCTTTTCGTTGACGTCAAGGTTGTGGTAGATGGCTAGCTCGTCACAGATGCTGTCGAGATCTTTGCGGAGCAGGCCATCGTCGTCGAGAGAGCCGATGAGGTATTCCATGATTTCTTTTTCCTTGTCGGAAAGTACCTGCATATCCATCTGTTCCTTCAACTTGTCGTAGAAGGAAGTGGTGTCGCCATAGACCATCTCTTCGTAGTCGGCGTTCTGGGTGTTATATCTTTCTGTATTGTAATCAGGCATTTGGTCGTCTTGCCCGATGCCTTCTAAAGCGGAGTCGAGAGCGTCCTCGCGCTCTTCCTTTTCTGTTTGTGCCTCATAAGAGTCTCCGTCAAAGTCCTCATTGCTGTCGTCCTCGTCATCCAAGGCGGAGCGGTCTTCGTTCCCTTCTCCCATGAGTGCGTCATCAGGGTTTTCGCTCTCCAGAGCTGGGTTGTCGTCCAGTTCGGCATTGATGTTGTCCTCTAGTTCTGTGAGGGGCATTTCCAGCAACTTCACCTGTAGCATCTGCTGTGCGGTGAGTCGTTGGAGCTGCTGTAGCTTTTGCGCCTGTGTCTGAATGAGTTTTTGAGCCATAGTTTCTATTTCTTAGAGTTATTCTGAATTTTGAAGTGCTAAACAAAGTATTCTTTTAGTTCGATGGCAAGCTTGTAGAGATTGTCGGGGTTTCCGTTGCCGTACCGTTGCCATATCTCATGGCAAGCTTTAGCCAGTTTGCTGTTGCAGTTTTCTCCCTTGTTGAGATAAGGGTCGCAAGTCTGAAACATAGTCATTGCCTCTGCGATAACCTGTGGTGTCGTCTTGATGAGCTTGGCAAGGTCTATGATTTCAGGAGTTTCCGGTACCATCGTAATCGGGGTGAGTTGGAAATATAGGTCGAGGATGATGATGAGCTTGACCGGGGTGAGTGATGGCTCTGTCTCCAGGGGCTCCCAGTCGTGCTCAAAAGATTCCTTGACCTCCACTCCCTCATAGAATGAGGCGGCGTTTCCGCATCCATCCATTTTCTTGAGAAGTTGGATGTCATGGGAAAGCTTGCGAGGATTGTTGGCATATTTATCCCATAGCCGTGTGATGTGTGGAGTGACCATTCTTAACTTAAACATTTGTCGGTGCAGGAACTCGGGTTGGATATGGAGTTCCAGGCTCAAATCGACCATGCCTTTCGAGTAGAGAGGTTTCACGCCCATCGGCTTCTGCTGGTACAGTTGCAATAGCAAGAGCCAGTATTCTTTTTTCCAAAGCGGATGTTTAGCCATATTACATTCTTTATTTTTCTGCAAAATTACGATTTTTCGTTGGTAATACAAAATAAAAAGAGGAATATTTTGATAAAAAGCAAAAGAAGAGCGCATGACATCTCACGAAGTCATGCGCTCTTTAATTTATATTCCCAAATTTTTCACAACTCTAGGAGATTTACTTGTTCAAGTTCTTCTCCCAAACGTAGCCTGAAGCAGTAAATGCTGCTACCCAGGCGATCATCATTGTTATTCCCATAATTCAATCTTTTTTACCTTTTCTACTTAATTCCTATTGAAGTGTTAATCTCTGAATAAACAATCTTTTTTAATTACCTTACTTCTAATCTAATACCTGTTACCTAAACTAACAATCTAAAACCTAAAACTAAACCTAAACAACTAACAATCTTAACCTAAAAACCTAATAACCTTTTGTCTTATTGACGATGCAAAGGTACGACGATTTCGGTTATCTTCCAAATATTTAGAAGAAAAAAGTCCAAAAACGCCCTCTTTTTTGATGTAAATCAAGTATGTGTGTGCGCACACATCAACAATTTAGCCCATATTTGACCTATGTCAAGCATTCGGATGAGGAGGCTTTTCCTGCCCTTCTTCCCCCTATACATTATTATATATAGATAGATAACTCTCCCGAAAGTCAGGAAGCCGCTTTTGATAGTTGATAAAAGCCGCTTCGCTCATGATTTATTGGTTGATGAATGCGTCTTCGCTCATGAATAGAGCGATGGTCTTGAGCTTGATGTACTCCTCGGATAGATACATCAATCCCTTGTTGCCCCAGTCTTTTCCCCAGGAGTTGCGGCAGACGTAGTATCGCTGTTTGCCACGCATGAAGGTTCCGATGATTTCCATCACATGGTCGTCGGTGGTATGGAGCTGTTCGAAAGCTCTTTGACGTGAGACTTGGGTTACGGGGCGTTCCGCTGGGGAAACATCGACACAGTTGTTTCTCGGGGACTGGAATCCCGGCTCGCTGATGTCGCCTTCCCAACAAACGGGATGTCCTTTCTCAATGGCATGACGGAGATGTTCCATCAGTTCGTCGATAGGAAGGTTCAGAAATTCGTCGTGCAACTGGTTGTCAGGAACCTCGATGGCGAAGTATTCCCTGAAGGGATGATGGGTAAAACTCGTCAGGGAGACATACTCCTCTGGGTAGCACACGCTATGGGCAAATTCCAAGGGCGTGTATTCTGCGCCCAGCATGTGAACCTGTCTTGCCGGCATATATCCCAGTTCGGAGTCGAATAAGTCGTCCAACTCTTCTTGCAACTTTTGGATTCCTGCTCTTTGGGCAATGGCATTTTGACAAACTTGCTCTACCTTGCGGCACAAGACTTTATAGTTGACATTCTTGGGGTCTTGGTAGCTGTCGTAAGGTATGGCACCATACTTATTTATATAATGTATCAACATCGAACTCATGCCTCTCATGTTGATAGCTTTCTTGCCTTGTGAGAAATAGTATTCCTTGGCTTTCTCTCCCAGCATCATTCGAGCGATGTAAGCTACGGAAAGGTTGATGGAGTCTCCCTTCATGATGTGTTCGCTCTCGATGGTGGCGAGCATGCCGTATGCCCAGCAAAGTTCACTCTTGCCTTGATTCTTGACAGGGGTGGTGCCGATGAGCTTGACATGGGCAGGCAGGCTAAATGGTCTGTCACCTGTCTCTTGTCGGGAGGATGGTTTTCTCTGATAGCCACAACTGCTGATGAGGAGCGTGGCAAGTATTGTGATGATAATGTTCCTTTTCATGTCTTTATGTCTTGTATTTTGAGTGTAATATTCTTCTCGATTAAGTCTATCACGCTGCAAAGATACGATAAAAAATGGGATATGGGCTCATGTTCTACCGAAAAAGTGCTATTTGCCTAATTCGTACATAAATTTGGCGGAAAATTGATTGCGGAACAGCAAGAAAGTAGCTAATTTTGCACCAATTTCATAATATATATCAACTTTAAGTACAAGGTAATGAACATTAATCGAATTATTTTATTGTTGTTCCTTTCTATATATTTAGGAACAATTGGGGAGACCGTGAGAAAACCCT
>DKCU01000083.1 GCA_002451555.1 Candidatus Segatella albertsiae | reverse complement strand
AATATAGACAAGGTATAAACGCGGAGCCGCTTACGAATATAATCGTCAAAATCTTTCCCATTACCAGAATTTCCACAAACTTTAGCAAGCATTCTTCTGCGAGAATTTGATATATCCGATAGGGATGTTCCTATAAAAGAACTAATAGTGGAAGGAGAAAAATGAAGTTTTACCAACAAACAAATATGATATTCCTTGGTATTTAGTTTTTGCTTTAAACCAGCAAAACCAGTCACAAGTTTTTCTATTGTTTCTTCCAAATTAGCCCAATCAGTCTTTGTCATTTTCTCTTGAGGATGATTCTCCAAGTAAACAAGTTTATGATATACAGATGATTGTTTGAGTTGTTTTTCCAAATCCAAGAGATTGCGCCCCACATTCGCCTCTTCATACTTTTTTACTTCAGATTGTAATTTTTGTATAGTCTCCTCTTTCTCCTTGACAAAAGTTGTAATCGTATTCTCCTTCAAATTCTGAAGCTTAGCTAATTCTTGTTGGGCAACATTCAATTGTAGGATGCTATCATTGTACATTTTTTGTACCATCGCTATTCGTTGGTTTCTTTGTTGCATCTTTTTTCTATAAATGGAAGAAGATACTACAAATACCAATATTGCACTAATGGCAACGATATAGATTATTCCCATCTGGTGCTCTGTTCTCAGTTGAGCTTGATTTGCTACCTCTTTATTCCTATTATAATCGTACATCGCTTGGATCTGTTGCAATTGTCCATGCCTTGTAGCAATCAAATCTGAATCATTATATGCAGAACTCAGCAAGGCATACTTAGCTGCTAGAATAGGATTGTTGGTTTTGGTATAATATTGTGCTAATCCTCTTGTAGAAGCAGCTAAATTACTGAAAGATTTGCTTTGCTCAAAGCTTTGGTTTAGGCATGAATACGCAGAATCCAGTTTTTCTACAGTCAAATAATATAAGCCTTGCTCATAAAGTACATAGGCATAAGAGTCTTCCCAATTAGAATTACCTTTATAATGGGTTGATTGGTATGCCTCAAAAGCTTTCTTGGCTTCTTTGATTCTATTTTTCTTTAGATAATATTCAAAATTACAACCAAAAGCGATTTTAGAATCCACAAAATATCCATAACGATTGAATAATTTTGCGGCTTGGTTATTTATTATAATCGCTGAGTCTAATTTATTTTGGTTTGCATAAACAGATTGCTTATTTTGGTAATACCGAATAGCATTCAAAGTATCTTTTGCTAAATAAGCATACTTTACTGCTTTATCTAAAGAAGCTAATTCTTGGTATGGAAGATGTTGTTTACTAAACAGTACCCCCATCTGACTATACACTCTGCAAAGTGTAGCATAGTCACAATTCTTAACCGTTGTATCAGCCTGTTCTGTCGCCTTGTTATAATATTCCAATGCCATAGGCGCCTCATGCATATCACGATATACACATCCCAACACATAATAAGCTAACATTCTGTCATTCGCCGAACCATGATGCTCATAATAATTCACAACGTCCAACATGATACTGTCCGATGTAAAAGCAATATCAGCCTTATTCATCGCCTTGTGATAAAGCAACTCATAACGCATCTTCTGACTTCTAGTAAACGCAGTAAGTTCAGGCTTGACATCATCAAGCAGTTGGATGGCAACCTTAGCTGAATCGTCATCTACATTCATCAAGCTATCAGCTTTTGCTAATAGTTGGTCATACACCTTATTACCTGTGCATGAAACAATTAGCATGGATAAAAATATTATCCATGCTAACCCCATATTTGATTTTCGTAAATTCATTAGTAGTATAAGATACTTAAATTACTTCACCACCGAAGTAATTGGATTTCTCACACCCTTCATACCAATCAAGAATGCCTTGGCACTACCAAACTTCAAGAACATATCCAGGCGTACTGGCACGTGGTTGGCATCGTCGGTGACATAGAAATCAACGATTTTCTTGTACTTTCCTTTCTCATACTCCATATAAGCCAAGCGCAAGCAACGATACTTCACACCATTGTCTGCCTTGATGGTCTCCCTGCCAGCAAAACGAATCTGCGCAGGTGTACGACCATCTCCATCGACGATAGGAAACTTAACCACATATCCTTTCTTCCAATTGGCAGGGTCGAAGCTGCGGGCACGAAGGAAAATGTTCAGCATATCATAGACGCAATCCTCGTAGGTCTCATTCTTCCAGGAATGCGTACCGTCATTTCTCTTACGATGCATCTTGACATGACACTTGCCACCCGAATAGCTGTAAAAATCCTCATCCACCGTATATCGCTTGCCCTCACGAGCTCCCTTGCGGAAATACATTGGAGCCATGTCGGTACCTGTATAGCACAACAAGGTATCACGAAGTACAAAGAAATCATCCACTTTCTTGTTGCCCCTCGTTACCAAGGAGGTACGATAAGCAGGCTTGCCATTCTTGGTACTCTGGATGATAGACATACTGGCTGTACCAGCCTTCACCCAAACAAACTTCCAGTTGTAATACAAGTTGTAGGTCAAGAACTCTCCCGACTTGAAGGCTGTATTACGGAAAGTACACTGGGCAGACACCGTAGTGCTGACCATGAGCAGTAAAACTGCTATCCACAATGACTTGATATTCTTCATAACTTATCACATTTTAGGAATGTATTGTATGCCAAGCTTCTTGGCACGCTCTGCATTCTGGTTCTTTACTTTCTTCTCCTTGTCTGGCTTCTGCTTGGTGATGTCACCTGGCTTCTGTTGTGAGAGGGGCTTTTCCGTAGGATTCCATGATTCGGTAATATCCCACTTCGCCTTACACTCGATGAAGGTAGGATAGTAATATACTTCCTCTGCCTGTTGGTCCTTGTCATAATCACCTGTGTCCCACTTGCCATTGCCATTCCTATCCACTATCAAGCGCATATAGTATTTCTCAGGCTTCAGATAGTAGAACTCAGCCACACCATTGACAGCCTTGACTTCCTTGATGACTTGGTCTTGGCCATTGAGCAACTGCACCAACAAGGGTTGGTCATTCAAACTTGTGATGTTGACCAAGAGCGTACCATACTCATCGAGCGAAGACACCTTGAATCCTTGTTTGATAGGATTGGATACCAATCCATAAATATCCTGGAAGGCTGCAGAATCCACCTCCAAACTGTATTCGATGTCTGGTCGCCACTCTCCCATCAGTTCGTATTCCCTGTTCTTGTTCGGAATCGGTCTGAACTCGAATGGTGCCCTGTACCAAAGGGTATCATGCTTGGCATAGAGGTGGATGCCCGCCGTATCAGCCTTCGCCAAAGGCGTAGGGAAGGTAAAGCGCACATTCTTGTCGGGGTCGAGCTGTGAAGATACACCCACTTGCACCTGCAATGGTTTGGCAGGCATGATGGAGTCGTATGGCTCACCCTTCTTCTTCAACTTTTCCTGCTTCTTCGTCCAATCCTCCAGTTCCTTATTCAACTGCTTCAGACGCTTGGCGTAGGGTTGCTTGGATAGCAATTCCAAGGTATCCACCTTATCCACCAAGACACCGGTGCTATCCGTCATGCGATAAGCCATTTCCACCTGAAGTGTATCTTGGTTGACCAAGGCTGTATCTCTCAACCAATAAGTTATCGTATCTTTCTTTTCCGTTGGTTCTATGATAAAAGCATCTTTCTCATCAAAGTTCAAGCCCCTGAGAGTTGGCAAGATAGAATCTCCATAACTAAAGAACAAAGAGAAATTATTAGCTTCCTTGCGCTCCGACTTCAAGAAGAAACGGTCGGTAAGAGGGGCAGTAAATGCTCTCAGCACTATGTTGTCGGGCAAGAAATGCGTATAGTTCACTTGGTCGATAGACTTGATGTGAAGCGAATCTACCCACGTAGTGTCTTGTCGAACGTCTGGCTTTGACGATGGTACGATAATGTCATGATTGAACGCCAGCTTCTCGCTCTTCTGATTGTACATATAGTTGCCGTCCATGTCCTGTAGGGCATAGATGCGATAAGAACCAGGCGCGATGCCCTTGATAACAAAGCGACCTCGGCTATCGGTACGACTCACACGGAGCATCGGTTTGGACTTGAAAGCAGAATCTGCCTGGTCGCTGTACAGACCTACCAAGATGCCCTTGATAGGTTCCAAATTCTCAGACTCCAGCACATATCCCGACACTTCCATCGTATCGATGACTTCGCCCGTGGAAAAACTATAAGTAAAGTTTCCCATCGGATTATTCTCGTTGTTATCACTGATGGCATCCGAGAAGTCGATGGTATAAGTCGTGTTGGGTTTCAGGGAATCGACCAGGGAAACGGTGATTTTCTTGCCTGCCGACTTGATTTCCGGTGTTTCCATTTGGGGAGGCGACACGACCACCTTCTCTGAAGGATTATCAAGTTTGATAAACTCATCGAAGAAGATGCTCACCTTCTTCGATTTCACATTGACTCCCCCATCGGCAGGATTGGCACCTATTACCTTAGGAGGTGTCTCATCGTACCATCCACCATCAGGCTGTCCCATCTTGGCACAAGAGACCAAAAGCAAAAAGGCAAGCGCATAGAGAGGAAGGAACAAAGAGTTATCCCTGTTCTTGCTATTTCGAGTGAACCATTCTAATATCTTTTTCATTGAGACTTACCTTTCTGTTTTATATAATATGATTAATTCATCTGAAGCATCTCGTCGATGTTCTTTCGGCTGTTGCTCAAACGTGGAATCTTATGCTGGCCTCCCAACTTGCCCTTGCTCTTGAGCCAGTCGTTGAAGAGATTAGGACGAGCCTTCACTATCTCCAGATGCTGCAAAGTCACGTCATGGAATCGCTTCGCCTCATAGTCGCTGTTGATTTCCTGCAATTTCTTGTCGAGCAAGCTTGCGAACTCATCAAGGTTCTCAGGTTCCTTGGAGAACTCTATCAACCACTGGTGACGACACTTGGCATTGCTGTCCATATAGACAGGTGCCGCAGTATATTCCGCCACTTGTGCCCCCGTCTTCTCACAAGCAAACTTCAAGCCCTTCTCGGCATTGTCCATGATGAGTTCCTCGCCAAAGGCGTTGATGAAATACTTGGTACGGCCTGTGATGACAAACTTATATGGGTTCTTGCTGGTAAACTTGACAGTATCTCCTATCAAGTATCTCCACAAACCGCAAGAGGTGGTAATGACCATCGCATAGTTCTTGCCTATCTCCACGCCCTGAAGAGGAACAACAGTAGGATTGTCCGTTCCAAACTCATCCATCGGAATGAACTCATAGAAGACATCATAATCTATCATGAGCGACATCGCCGGGTCGCTAGGGTCATCCTGCAATCCGAAGAATCCCTCGCTGGCATTGTAGGTCTCCATATAGTGCATGTTAGGAGAAGTGATAAGCTGCTCATACTGTTGGCGATAAGGCGTGAAGGCGATGCCACCATGGAAGAACACCTCCAGGTTAGGCCACACCTCCTCCAAATGTTTCTTGCCTGAGAGTTCCATCACACGCACCAACACGCTGAGCATCCAACTTGGCACGCCAGAGATGTTGGTCACGTTCTTGTTCAATGTCTCATGGGCGATGCGGTCACGCTTCACCTCGAAATCACTCAGGAGAGCCGTCTGCTTGTTAGGCACACGCACCATATTGGCAAGCGGATTGATATTCTCGATGAGAATGGCACTGAGGTCGCCCACCAAACTGCCCGATACATTGTAATTAGGCGAATGGCTTCCTCCGAGAATCAGGCTCTTGCCATCGAAAATCTTACTCTTCGGGTTGTTACGGAGATAGTATGCCACCGCATCAAATCCACCCTTGTAGTGGATATTGTGCAAACCATCATGAGAGACAGGAATAAACTTACTCTTGTCGTTGGTGGTGCCAGAAGACTTGGCATACCATTTCACGGTACCAGGCCACAGGATGTCTTGCTCTCCATGGCGCATACGGTCGATGTCACCCTTCAACTCCTCGTAAGTGTTGACAGGAACATTCTTGACAAACTTCTCGTAACTATCAGTCGTATTGAGTAGGTGCTTAACGCCATATTCTGTATTCTTGCCCTTTTTCAAAAGGCGCATGAGTGCTTCATGCTGCAATCGCTCTGCATCATGTACATACTTCTCCAACTCCTTCTGACGAGGTTTGAAGACGTTGCTAACTATCGTTGTTAAACTCATAAAGTGATATTAATATCTTTTGAGTTGCAAAATTAACCTAAACTTTTCACATAGAGAAAGTTTTTACTATTTTTAATATTAAAAGAATCTTACTAAAATGGAAAATAGAGATAAAGACACACAGAAAATAGAACATGAATCTATACAAATAATCTGCGCTAACACACATTTTCAGATACGTTAGCGCAGATTATCCGCAAATAATTTGCGCTAATGGTCACTTTTTTGTATCTTTGCGCAGAAAATAAGAAATAAAAGTATGGAACAGAAGTTGGTAGGAAGAGAAGTCGAACTTGAAGACCTCAACAAATATTTGAACTCCGATAAATCAGAGTTCATTGCCGTTTACGGCAGAAGACGTGTAGGAAAGACTTTTCTCATCAGAAAAGCCGTGAAGGACCATTTTGCCTTCTTCATGACAGGAATGCATGGAGTAGGCAAAAGCGAGCAGCTTATCAACTTTGGCATCGCTCTGCAAAAATATACTCACTCCGCAACTCTCCAAACTTTCAAGAGTTGGCTGTTGGCATTCTATGCACTTGAGCAATACTTGGAATCGCTTCCCCAAGGCAAAAAGGTAATTTTCATAGATGAATTACCTTGGATGGACACTGCAAAATCAGGATTTATCCCTGCTTTGGAAAACTTTTGGAATAGTTGGACTGTACTGCGTAATGACATCAAACTCATTGTTTGTGGCTCTGCTACTTCTTGGATGATCAACAACTTGATTCGAAATCGTGGAGGATTACACAACCGCCTGACCCACCACTTGGTACTCAAACCTTTTACACTACATGAGTGTGAAGAATACTTCCAAACCTATCACTTCGGATATAGCAGAAAACAGATTGCAGAATGTTATATGGTGATGGGTGGAATACCTTATTATCTATCCATGATGGACAAATCGAAGAGTTTGGCACAAAACATTGACCAGCTATTCTTTGCTGAAAATGCAGAATTAAAAGATGAGTTCGACGAACTATACCGTGCTTTGTTCAAAAAATCTACAGACCATATCGCCGTGGTTACTGCCCTTGCCAACAAGGGTATTGGCATGACACGTCAGGAATTGGTAAAATCGTCTGGCCTTACAGACAATGGTGCTTTCTCTACAGTATTAGAAGAGTTAGAACAATGCGGATTCATTCGTTTATATGAGCCATTCTCCACCAATACCAGAATGAGCGGTGATTCTCGTCAAAAACGAAATACACTATTTCAACTGATAGATTTCTACACGCTCTTCTACTTTAAATTCATCAAGTACAATAAATACCAAGACTCTCATTTTTGGTCTTCATCACAAAATACGCCCATGCACCATACCTGGATAGGACTATCATTTGAAATACTCTGCTTAAACCATATGGAGAGCATCAAACAGACCCTCGGCATATCGGGTGTTCAAACGATAGTGTGTTCCTGGCGTAGCAACAAAACAGAAAAGGGCGCACAGATCGACTTACTTATAGATCGCAAAGATGAAACCATCAATCTCTGTGAAATTAAATTCTATAATGGTCCATTTGAGATTAGTAAGGAATACGAAGAAAAGTTGCAAAATAAAATCAGTACCTTCTTAGAAGAGACAAAAACTAAAAAATCTCTCATTCTCACAATGATTACTTCCTTTGGGATAAAAGAGAATAAACACAGCGACATAGTGCAAAAGCAGATCACCATGGAGGATTTATTTGCGCAAAAAATATAATGAGACAATAAAGGCTCTAGCGATTGTTTATTTCGCTAGAGCCTTTATTGTCTGCCTTATTCCTCTGCAAATGCAGCGGCTTCGGCAGCGGCGATGATATCCTCACGGCTCTGTTCTTTCGGCTGTGCGGAAATATCGCTCAAGTCAAATTCATCTTCCTCAACCTGGGACAACGACTCGGCAGGTCGCTCTTGCGTAGCAACTACAGCCTTGTCCTCGAAGACTTCCTCCTTGAATACATTCTCATGCTTCTCAGGTTCCTTCTCCTCTGTATTCTGAGAGATGATGAAGTCGTTCTTCACCTCTGTATCAGGTACATTCTCCACAGGTTCCTCTTCCATCTTGGTTCTGTCTGCCTTGGCAGAGAACACAGCATCTATGTACTGCGGCTGCTTGCGCAACTTGTCGAGGGTGTCCTTGGATGCCTTCTGCTGGCTCTCCTTCTTGGAATAACCCTTGCCGACACACCCTTCTATACCTTCTATCACCACCTGATAAGTAAAGACGGGACTTCCATTCTTGTCCTTCTGCTGGTCTAGCATCACAAACTCCAGTTTCACGCGGTTCTTCTGGCTCCATTCGATAAGCTTGCTCTTGAAGTTGACCTCCTTGTAAGCCACCTTATCAATGTTTATCATTTGTGCCAGGATGCGCTTCTGCATGAAATACATACAGGCATCATAACCACGGTCCAGATAGACGGCGCCAACCAATGCCTCGAAAGCATTTCCTCCCATATAGCTGTTATGAGAAGAACTGTGTCCGTTGGAAAGTATCAATTGGTTGATTCCCATCTCCTGAGCCAACTTGTTGAGCGTGTCACGCTGCACCAACTTGCTTCGGGTGTTGGTAAGAAATCCCTCACGCTTGCCAGGGAAATGTTGATAGACGATATCACCCACGACGGCATCCAATACTGCATCACCCAAGAACTCCAGTCGCTCATTGTTGACAGGCTTGCCCTTGGCATTGCGATGCATGATGCTCTTGTGTAAGAGCGCCATCTTGTAATAGCTGATGTCGTGAGGATAAAAACCAAGAATCTGGTACAAAGAAAAATAAAGCTCTTTATCCTTGCGGAAAGAGAGCTTTATTCTATCTATAAAATTATTCAGCATACTTCTTGAATACTACACAACAGTTGTGACCACCGAATCCGAAGGTATTGCTCAATGCAGCACGAACCTCACGCTTCTGAGCTTTGTTGAAGGTAAAGTTCAAGTTGTAATCGAGTTCCTCGTCGTTGTCACCCTCTTCGTGGTTGATAGTAGGAGGAACGATGTCGTTCTTCACACTAAGAACACAAGCCATAGCCTCTACTGCACCTGCAGCACCAAGGAGGTGACCAGTCATAGACTTGGTAGAACTGATGTTGAGCTTGTAAGCTGCGTCACCGAAGACAGCCTTGATAGCCTTAGCCTCAGAGATGTCACCTACGTGGGTAGATGTACCATGAACATTGATGTAGTCGATGTCCTCTGGCTTGAGGTTAGCGTCGGCCAATGCACGCTCCATAACGAGCTTAGCACCGAGACCCTCTGGATGAGAAGCAGTGATGTGATAAGCATCAGCACTCTCGCCCTCGCCTACCATCTCAGCATAAATCTTCGCACCACGAGCCTTGGCGTGCTCCAGCTCCTCGAGAATCAAGCAGCCAGCACCCTCGCCCATGATAAATCCATCACGGCTTGCGCTGAATGGACGTGAAGCATGCTCTGGGTCGTCATTACGTGTTGACAATGCGTGCATAGCATTGAAACCACCTACGCCACAAGCGCAGATAGCAGCCTCGGCACCACCGCTAACGATGATGTTTGCCTTGCCCAAACGGATCAAGTTGAAGGCATCAGCCAATGCGTTACTTGAAGAAGCGCACGCAGATGTAGTGGTGTAGTTTGGTCCGTGGAATCCGAAGTGGATGGAAATCTGACCAGAAGCGATATCTGCGATCATCTTAGGGATGAAGAATGGGTTGAACTTAGGACCGTTCTCCTCATGAGTAGCGAAATACTTCACCTCATCCTCGAATGTCTTGATACCACCGATACCTACGCCGAATACAACGCCAACGTTGTTCAAGTCTTCAGTCTCAAGATCGATGTTCGCATCCTTCACACCCTGCATAGCGGCGATCATGGCCAACTGGGTGTAACGGTCGAGCTTGCGAGCCTCCTTGCGATCAATCCAATCGTTGATGTTGAGGTTCTTCACTTCGCAAGCGAACTTGGTCTTGAAATTGGTTGTATCGAAATGAGTAATAGGGGCAGCACCGCTCTTACCAGCGAGGAGAGCCTCCCAAGTTTCCTCAGGAGTGTTTCCTACTGGAGTCACAGCACCAAGACCTGTTACTACAACTCTCTTTAATTCCATTTAATATGAATTAGTGGCTAAAATTACTTAGCGTTCTCCTCGATGTAAGCGATAGCGTCACCTACAGTAGCAATCTTCTCAGCCTTATCGTCTGGGATAGAGATAGAGAACTCCTTCTCGAACTCCATGATCAACTCTACAGTATCCAAAGAATCTGCACCGAGATCGTTTGTGAAGCTTGCCTCTGGCTTAACTTCTGCCTCATCAACACCGAGTTTATCAACGATAATTGCCTTTACTTTGCTTTCAATTTCTGACATAATTGTAACTTTTAAAATGTTTATAAATTAATTTCTAATTAAAAATTCGAGTGCAAAGGAACACTTTTTTTTTCATATAAGCAAACTTTTTGAGCAAAAAAGTGCATATTGGTGCACAAATACCCCTAAATTGTGCATGAAAATGAGCTTTTTTCTGATTTTTAGTTGGTCGTTTGCGATATTTTAGTTACTTTTGTACACAAGTTGAACTAATAATTAAAACGTTATGACATTTACAGAAAAAGCAAATAAGATTTTCAATCAAGCCATCAATGATTATCATGTGAAAGATAACATTGATACTCCTATCAACAATCCTTTTGAGGAAGGCAGCATTGAGAATCGACTTTACTTGAAATGTTGGATTGACACCGTACAGTGGCATTTCGAAGATATCATCCGTGACCCACAAATCGACCCTGCCGAGGCTTTGGTATTGAAGCGCCGCATCGACAAGAGCAACCAGGACCGCACCGACCTCGTGGAGCAAATAGACTCTTACTTCCGTGAGAAATATGCCGATGTCAAGGTCTTGCCTGATGCTCGCATCAACACCGAGAGTCCAGCATGGGCGGTCGATCGCTTGAGCATCCTCGCCCTCAAGATTTACCACATGAGGGAACAAGTGGAGCGTCCTGAGGCTTCTGCGGAGCACAAGGCTAAGTGCCAGGCTAAGCTCGACGTGCTCTTGGAACAGCAGGTGGATCTGAGCACTGCCATCGACCAACTCTTGGAGGACATCGAGGCTGGACGTAAGTATATGAAGGTGTATCGACAGATGAAAATGTACAACGATCCTTCCACCAACCCTGTACTCTACAACCAGAAGTAATTTTTCGCTAACAGTAAATCCCTTTAAAAGGAACGGATTCCGTCCGTTCCTATATACCTTATTATATATATAAGAAAAATCGTATGAAAACTGAGCATATCCTTGTCATGAGATTTTCAGCCATGGGTGATGTTGCCATGACTGTACCGGTCGTTTATTCCTTGGCTAAGCAATACCCCAACGTGAGAATCACAATGCTCAGTCGTCCGTTCGCTCGCCCTTTCTTCGAGAACCTTGCTCCAAATGTCGGTTTTATGGAAGCCGACATCAAGGGTGAATACAAAGGTGTCAAGGGATTGAATGCGCTCTATCGCCGACTTGTCGCCAAACAGTTTACTGCCATCGCCGACCTTCACAGTGTATTGCGCTCCGACTATCTCCGTATGCGATTCAACCTGGATAGATATAAAGTTGCCCACATCGACAAGCATCGCAAGGGAAAACGCAAGTTGGTTGCCACAAAAGACAAGCAAATGGTGCAGCAACCCACTTCCTTCCAAAACTATGCCGATGTCTTCTCGCGGTTGGGCTACCCTATCGACTTGGACTTCAACTCTATCTATGGTGAAGAAGGCGGAGACCTCAGTCTGTTGCCTGCACAGATATTCATAGACCATGCTGGCAATATCCACAAACCTGGGGAAAACTCAGCACCCTGGATAGGCATCGCTCCTTTCGCCGCTCACAAGGGAAAGATATATCCTGCGGAAAAGATGGAAATAGTTATCCAACTACTTATCCAAGGTTATCCACAAGCTCGTTTATATCTTTTTGGCGGTGGAAAGAATGAAACGCCTGTCATGAATGAATGGGCAGCGAAATATCCACAAGTCATCAATGCCTCTGCCCTACTCGATGGCTTGTCGCAGGAGCTCACCTTGATGAGCCATCTGAATGTCATGCTCAGCATGGACAGCGGCAATATGCACTTGGCATCGTTGGTTCACACGCCAGTGGTCAGCATCTGGGGAGCCACGCATCCTTACACTGGCTTCATGGGTTGGAATCAAGATGTCGCCAATGCCGTGCAAATAGATCTGCCATGCCGCCCATGCAGCATCTACGGCAACAAGCCTTGCATGAGAGGCGACTATGCTTGCCTGAACAACGTTGCACCTGAAACGATCGTAGAGAAAACAATGAATATACTCAAGCAGAAATCCTAAGTGATTTCTGCTTTTTTATTTATCCACAAATCCGTGGAAAAGTGTATGTATAACCCCTGTAATAACTTCTTAATAACTTTGTGGAAATCCACAGCCCCCTATCCACAAACAAGAAAATCGGGATATCCACATAGTTATTATTGAGTTTTAAGGAAGTTTTTCACGAATTTTGACCGAAAAAAGATATAAACTTATTAACTTTGCACCGAATTGGGGAAATGTTGATAATTGAATTAAAACATTATGAGTCAAGAATAAGATTGAAGAATATCTTTCGGATAACTGAAGATAAGACTTGGATAACTAAATATCCAAATATTTAAGGGATTTTTTATCCACTTATCCACGGCATATCATAATCCCTATATTCTTTTCTTAAATTAAAAATAAAGAAATATAATATAAATGTTATGGTGAAAAAAGAATGGATAGAGAAAGGTTACGTTGACGAACCTGTTGACGATACCTTGGATTTGAAAGCTGAGATTAGAAAGCTTTGCAAGGAGAAGGATGCGATTATCCTGGCTCACTACTATACAGTGGGAGAGATTCAGGACATTGCCGACTTCGTGGGCGACTCTCTAGCGTTGGCTCGCAAGGCAGCTGAGACGGATGCCAAGGTGATGGTGATGTGTGGCGTTCACTTCATGGCTGAGACTTGCAAGCTATTGAGTCCTGATAAGACGGTGTTGTGCCCAGACTTGAACGCTGGTTGCTCGCTTGCCGACAGTTGCAAGGCTGAGGACTTGAAGAAATACAAGGAGGAGCATCCTGGCTACAAGGTGGTGAGCTACGTAAACACGACGGCAGCCGTGAAGGCTTTAACCGATTGCGTGGTGACCAGTGGCAATGCCAAGAAGGTGATAGATAGCTTCCCACAGGACGAGAAAATCATCTTTGGACCTGATTATAACCTCGGCAACTATATCAATAGCGTGACGGGCAGAAATATGCTCTTGTGGAACGGTGGATGCCATGTGCATGAGAAGTTCTCTGTAGAAGCTATCGTAAAGCTCAAACAAGAGCATCCTCAGGCTGTCGTAATGGCTCACTTGGAGTGTAAGGCTCCCGTGCTTGCTGTCGCTGATGTGAAGGGTTCTACTGCCACGATGTTGCATTACGCAGAGGAGCATCCTGAAATCAAGGAGTATATCATCGCCACAGAGGCTGGTATTCTTCATGAGTTGGAGCGTAATTGTCCTGAGGTGACATTCTATCCTGTTCCACCAGAGGTTAGCGAAGGCGGAGTAGGGTGCAGTTGCAATGAGTGCGAGTATATGAAGATGAACTCATTGAAGAAGATTTACAATGCCTTGAAATATGGTTGGCCGACTGTCGAAGTGGCTCCTGAGATAGCAAAAGAGGCGGTAAAACCAATCGAGAAGATGCTTTCGCTCTCTTAAAGATATATTTAATCTCCATAAAAAGAGTAGTTTTTCATGAGAAAAACTACTCTTTTTTATATGATAAGGGGTAAAAATTGTGCAAACAAGTGGTGTAAATTGTCTGAAATGGTGGTAAAATCAGATATTACTCTCTAAAAATTGATATTTACGACTTGGAGCAACGAAATAGGTGTACCTTTGCATCAGTTAAATCAAACAGACGTTGTGAAACGTTTACATCATCTTTTACTTATACAATATATATTAGGAAAATTAAGCAAAAATAGAATCCTCAAAGAGATGAGGATTCTATTTTTTTTGATAAAAGATTCTATACAATATTCGATTTTTGATAAAATATAAGTTAGATAGTTTGTTGTTTGGGTATTTTGTGTTATCTTTGCAAGCAAACAACTAAATATAAACCTTTAAAAGCAAACTGTATGGTACATACTAAATTTATCACTTCTCTCTTGGCTCTTCTATGTAGCCTGCCACTTTCGGCTAAAACATATACCATCTCTTCTCCAAATCGACAGTTGGTCGTCAATGTTTCTGTAGATGCGAGTTTGGAGTGGAACATCAAGAAAGGCAATGTTGTAGTCTTACAACCTTCTGCCATAGCCTTGCAAACAGATAAGCAAACTTGGGGAAAGAACATGAAGGTGGACAAAGCTTCCGTTACCAACTGGAAAAATGATGGGCACAACTATCAACGTCTGATGTTGGCTGGCAAAGGATATGACATCGAGTTTCGAGTATATGATGATGCGGCAGCATACCGATTTATTCCAAAGAAAGTTATCAACAAAGTTGTCAACGAGACTTCCGAATATCGTTTCTCTGGCGATTATCAGACTTTTGTGCCTTATGTCAATGACAATAGAGGAGGAGAGCTATGGTGCTATTCATTCGAGTCTTATTACGACGAGGCACCGATGTCCCAGATGTACAAAGATTCTCTTGCCATCACGCCCCTTGCCGTCTGCTTGCCGCAAGGCAAGAAAGCAGTCATCATGGAGGCAGATGTGGACAATTATCCTGGGATGTATCTATATAGTAATGAGGCAGAAACTGTAAAAGCAGCTTTCCCACCTTGTCCTTTGAAGGAAAAGATAGGTGGATATGCTCGCTTGAATCTCGTACCTACCGAGCGTGCCAACTACATAGCAGAAAAGGTAACTAAGTTGCCATGGCGTATCGTGCTTGTAACGGATGAGGACAAGCAGTTGATAGGTAATAAGATAGCTAGGGAACTCGGGCCAAAATGCAGAATTGTGGATACAGTGTGGATAAAGCCTGGAAAAGTGGCTTGGGACTGGTGGAACAACCGCAATATCACAGGCGTCAACTTCCGTGCGGGCATCAATACCGAGACTTATAAGTACTTTGTGGATTTTGCCAAAAAGAATGGGCTGGAGTATATCATCATCGATGAAGGTTGGAGCGACCCAGAGGATTTGTTGACATTCACAGATAAGATGGACATGCCAGCTATCATAGATTATGCCAAGCAAAATGGAGTGGGGGTTATCCTTTGGTCTTCTTGGCGCAACCTCGTGCAGCGTGGGCATGAGAAGATGGAGGAAATCATGAAGCATTATGGCGACATGGGCGTGAAGGGATTCAAGGTGGATTTCTTCGACCGTGATGACCAGAAGGTCATCAATTCCGTTTATGAGATTGCTGCGTGTGCGGCAAAGCATCATCTCTTGCTCGACCTTCACGGTATGCGACCTTTCGGTGTGCAGTATGCATATCCTAATGTTATCAACTTCGAGGGTGTAAAAGGTCTGGAAAACTCCAAGTGGGAGCCTCGTGTGGGAGATGGTCCTATGCACGACCAACCTCGCTATGATGTGACGATACCTTATCTCCGTGCCCTTCCTGGAGCTTTCGACTATACCCCGGGGGCGATGGTGAATGCCGTTCGCTCCCAGTTCTTCGGTAACAACGACCATCCGATGAGCCAAGGTACTAGAGTGCATCAGATGGCGATGTACATTCTCTTCGATGCTCCATTGCAGATGTTGGCAGACAGTCCTACGAAGTATATGCAGAATCAGGAGTGTACCGACTTTATTGCACAGATACCAACGGTTTATGATGATAAAGTTATCCCATTGGATGGAAAACTTGGTGAATATCTGGTCGTGGCCAAGCATCATGGAGAGAAATGGTATATTGCCGCCATGACCAATTGGCAGGCTCGTGACCTTACCATCGACCTCTCTGCCCTGAATTTAAGTGACTTGGAGCATTTCAAGGGAAAGGCGAATATCTTTGCCGATGGCATCAATGCCGATAGGGAAGCTACTGATTATATACACACTTATCAACAAGTAAGTAGTAATGATAAGTTACAGATTCATTTGGCTCCTGGCGGCGGTTGGACAGCGATTATCGAATAAATAATCATTTGATAGTTATAGTCAAGTGTTGACAAAGTCTTGCTGATATTGACAAAGTACTACAGATAAGCCCTCAAAGGATACGCTTCTTTCCTTGTGAAGAAGCATATCCTTTGAGGGCTTAAATGTGGACAGGGCGGACGCATCAAAAT
>DKCU01000132.1:9653-13071 GCA_002451555.1 Candidatus Segatella albertsiae | reverse complement strand
TTCAATCCTGTAAGATCTACAAGATAGAAGTGAGGGAATTCCTGGAGCTTCTGTCCAAGTTCAGCGATGATAGTATCTTTAACTTCTTTCTTCATTTTACAAAACTTTTAGAGTTATTCAACTGATTTAGGATCAATCTTGATACCCTTACTCATAGTGCTAGAAATAAAGATACTCTTGATATATGTACCTTTAGCAGCAGCAGGCTTCAACTTGATAACAGTAGCAATGAACTCCTTAGCATTTCCGTAAATCTGCTCAGGTGTCATGCTGACCTTACCGATTGATGTGTGGATAATACCAGCCTTATCAACCTTGAAGTCAATCTTACCTTGCTTAACTTCCTTAACTGCCTTAGCAACATCCATAGTTACAGTGCCACTCTTAGGGTTAGGCATCAATCCACGAGGACCGAGAACACGACCCAAAGGACCAATCTTACCCATGCAAGATGGCATTGTGATGATGACATCAATATCTGTCCAACCACCCTTAATCTTCTCAACGTATTCGTCGAGACCTACGTAGTCAGCGCCTGCTTCCTTAGCAGCAGCTTCCTGATCAGGAGTACAGAGTGCGAGCACGCGAGTTACCTTACCTGTTCCGTTTGGCAATGAAACAACGCCACGAACCATCTGGTTAGCCTTACGTGGATCTACACCTAAGCGTACATCAATATCAAGAGATGCATCGAACTTGGTTGTGGTAATTTCCTTAACCAACTCTGCAGCCTCTTTCAAAGTGTATGCCTTCCCTGCTTCAACCTTATCAGCTACTGATTTTTGATTTTTTGTCAGTTTACTCATTTTTCTAATTGAAGTTTTAAATTATTTACCAGGGAAGTCCCCTTTTACAGTAATACCCATACTTCTAGCAGTACCAGCGATGAGCTTCATAGCTGATTCTACAGTAAAGCAATTCAAGTCCTTCATCTTATCCTCTGCGATAGTCTTTACTTGATCCCAAGTAATAGTAGCTACCTTCTGACGATTAGGCTGAGCAGAACCTGATTTAACTTTTGCAGCTTCTTTCAACTGTACAGCAGCAGGAGGAGTTTTGATTACGAAATCGAATGACTTGTCAGTGTAGTATGTGATAACGACTGGCAACACTTTACCTGCTTTATCCTGGGTGCGGGCGTTGAATTCCTTGCAGAATCCCATAATGTTAATACCTTTAGAACCCAATGCAGGTCCTACTGGAGGTGAAGGATTTGCAGCGCCACCTTTAATCTGTAATTTGATTAATCCAGCAACTTCTTTAGCCATTTCTTTGTTAATATTTAAAATTGAAACTTATAAAAGGCAATGTGTCCGTAACAGCACATTATTCCTTTTCTACTTGCGTATAACTTAATTCTAGCGGAGTTTTACGTCCGAAGATCTTAACCATAACCTTCAGCTTATGTTTCTCGGCATTGACCTCTTCGATCACGCCACTGAAACCACTGAATGGACCATCCATTACCTTAACAGTCTCATCAACTGCATAAGGTACATCAACAGTCTCTTCAATCTCTGTTTCTTCAGCAGAACCCAACATTCTATTGATATCCGACTGAGGAACAGGTGTTGGTTCATCCAAACCACCAAGGAAACCCAAGACATTAGGCATGAAACGCAAAGTATGCGCTACATCACCTTTCAGCTTAGCTTCAACAAAAACGTAACCTGGAAGAGAGACTTTCTCTTTTACCACACGTTTACCATTACGCACAGTAGCATGTTTTTCAACAGGAATCAAAACCTGCGAAACATGAGCTGCGAGCAAATCGTTGTGCTTCATTTCAGCCTCGATGTATTCTTTCACCTTAGCTTCTTTGCCACTAACGGCTTTAAGCACATACCATTTATTACCTGTTGCTGCCATTTCCTTAAAAATTAACCTGGATAAACAACGCCCATCAGAGCCTTAAAGACAGAGTCCATTGCGAACACCACCAATGCAATGACAAGGGAAGCAGATAATACAACCATTGCACTGTGAGTAAGTTCGGCACGAGTAGGCCAAGTAGTCTTATGCGCAAGTTCATCGTAACATGCCTTGCAATAATTTACTATCTTATTCATATTATCTTCTTATTAGCACGGGTTGAAGGGCTCGAACCCTCGACACCTGGTTTTGGAGACCAGTGCTCTACCAACTGAGCTAAACCCGTAAGTAACTCCCACCCAAAAGAAGTGGGAGCCTTATATAGAAATTTTTAGATTTCTAATTACTTGATATCGTCAAGGATTGAAGTAATCTGACCAGAACCTACTGTACGACCACCCTCACGGATAGCGAAACGAAGACCCTCGTTCAAAGCAACCTTGTAAATCAACTCTACCTCGATCTCTACGTTATCACCAGGCATTACCATCTCAACTCCCTCTGGAAGCTTGATTTCACCTGTACAGTCCATAGTACGGAGATAGAACTGAGGACGATACTTATTACCGAATGGAGTGTGACGACCACCCTCTTCCTTCTTCAATACATAGATAGAAGCCTTGAAGTGATCGTGAGGAGTAATAGCACCTGGGTGCACAACTACCATACCACGCTTAACCTCTGCCTTATCAATACCACGGAGAAGCAAACCTACGTTATCACCTGCCTCACCCTCAGCGAGAACCTTACGGAACATCTCAACACCAGTGATGACAGACTTCTTATCCTCACCAAGACCGAGCAACTGAACTTCGTCACCTACCTTGCAACGACCAGTCTCAATACGACCAGTAGCAACAGTACCACGACCTGTGATAGAGAATACATCCTCGATAGGCATCAAGAATGGCTTGTCAACCTCACGCTCTGGCTCCTGAATCCACTCGTCAACAGTGTCCATCAAAGTCTCTACAGACTTAACCCACTTCTCAACGCCGTTCAAAGCACCGAGTGCAGAACCACGGATAATTGGAGTATCCTCCTCATAACCATACTGCTCGAGGATTTCACGAACCTCCATTTCAACGAGCTCAAGCATTTCCTCGTCATCAACCATATCACACTTGTTCAAGAAAACAACCAAGCGAGGTACGTTTACCTGACGAGCAAGAAGTACGTGCTCACGTGTCTGTGGCATAGGACCATCAGTTGCAGCAACTACCAAGATAGCACCATCCATCTGAGCAGCACCAGTAACCATGTTCTTTACATAGTCAGCGTGTCCAGGACAGTCAACGTGTGCATAGTGACGCTTTTCTGTCTCATACTCGATGTGAGCAGAGTTGATAGTGATACCACGCTCTTTCTCCTCAGGAGCATTATCAATCTGATCGAATGACTTAACTTCCTCAGATGTACCGAGCTTCTCGTTCAATACCTTAGAGATAGCAGCGGTCAGAGTAGTCTTACCATGGTCAACATGACCAATTGTACCAATGTTAACATGCGGTTTGGTACGCACGAATTCTTCTTTAGCCATAGCTTT
>DKCU01000132.1:0-9533 GCA_002451555.1 Candidatus Segatella albertsiae | reverse complement strand
GAGCTGTAACTGAGAGTTGAACTCAGGACCTCTTCCTTACCAAGGAAGTGCTCTACCACTGAGCTATTACAGCAAATAAAATTAGAGCGGAAAACGGGGCTCAAACCCGCGACCCCCAGCTTGGAAGGCTAGTGCTCTATCAACTGAGCTATTTCCGCAAGTTAAAGAAAGTGGGTGGTGATGGATTCGAACCACCGAAGGCATAGCCAGCAGATTTACAGTCTGCCCCATTTGGCCACTCTGGTAACCACCCTTTTCTTTTTTTTGAGCCTCTTGTCGGATTCGAACCAACGACCCCGAGATTACAAATCACGTGCTCTGGCCAACTGAGCTAAAGAGGCAATCTTTACAGCCGCAATACGGCTAAGTTTTCGACCTATCGGAAAACGGCTGCAAAGATACAACATTATTTTGATTCCACAAAATTTTTTCGACTTTTTTTTTATCGATTACGCATTTTTTCTTTAAATTTGGTCAGTTGAACCTTCATTGAATCCACTGCTTGGTCAATTCCCTCCTCAAAAGTATCACATGTCTTCTCAACGAACAATGTTGTTCCTGGCACGCCCACTTCGAGATGAACCTCCTTATTTAAAGCAGTAGCAGGCTTTACGACCTTTAATTGCACCTCTACTTTCTGTATATCTTCATAAGTTTTTTCTAACTTGGCGACTTTCTTTTCGATAAACGCCTGTAACTTCTCGGTAGCATCGAAGTGAATCGACTGAATTTTAATTTCCATAGTGACCTCCATTTTTTAAAAGGTTATGCCCTCGGATGGGCTTCATTATAAACTCGTTTCAACTGTTCGAACGTCGTGTGCGTATAAATTTCCGTGGTGGAAAGTTTAGCATGCCCCAACAGTTTTTTCAAACTTTCTATTCCTGCATCATGATTCAACATTGCCGTAGCGAATGTATGTCTCAACACATGCGGACTTTTTTTCTTTAACGAGCTAACCACAGACAGCCCCTCTTTAACTATCATACGAACCGACCTACGTGACATTCGCCTTCCGCTCTCGGAGAGGAACAATGCAGGCGAAAGTTTCACCACAGTTTTGTCGCGCAACCGCATATAGTCAGTCAAGGCTTCACTTAGCTCATTGCCAAAAGGAACAACACGCTGTTTATCTCCCTTGCCGGTTACTCTTATCTCTCTATTTACGAAATTAACCATTTCGTCATCAAGACTAAGCAGTTCCGCCAATCGCATCCCCGTCTCGTAGAAAGTCATTATAATAGTACGCGCACGTACATCTTTATAATCATCTCCCCACTTATGGACATCTAGCAGCTCATCCATCTCACTTTCTTTCAAAAACTGAGGCAATGGCTTCGCCGCCTTAGGTCCTTTGATTAGATGCGCTGGGTCCGAGTCAACAAGATGCCTTGTCAAAGCAAAACGATAAAATGCACGAACAGCACTTAACCGTCTATTGACGGAAGTAGCTTTATTGCCTGCATCCATCATGCTTTCCATCCAATTACGGACGACATCTGAATCTATAGTCTCCCAGGAGAGCGTTTCAGACAAGTTTTTGAAATATGCCTCAAAACTTTTCAAGTCTTCGGCATAACTATCTATAGTTAGCTGGGAGCGGTTTAGCTCGCACTTCATATAGTTCAAAAACTCCTCTATATTTAGCATAACGTTGCTCATTTTCTTTTTCGGCAACGAAAATACGGATTTTAATTCAAACTACCAAATTTTTTGAGGATTTTTTACTTTTGAATCCCCAAAGAGGACTTTTTGGGGGATATTATTCCTCGTTTGCGCGCAACTGCTGTACGTAGATGGCGTGTTCCATCTTGAGACGCTTCAAAACAGATGGCTTGTCATATTGCTGACGAGCACGAAGCTCCTTAACAACACCTGTCTTTTCAAACTTTCTCTTAAACTTCTTGAGAGCTCTCTCGATGTTCTCACCGTCTTTAACTGGTACAATAATCATTTTTTTTGCTTTTAATTTATATGTTAAACTTATGTTATTCTAAGCGAAAAGGGTATAGCACCACAATTTGCGGGTGCAAAATTACATCTTATTTATCAAATAGCCAAGCTTTTAGACGTTTTTTTGCTTCAAATGGCTCATTTTATTTCAAATAGAGTGCTTTTTAGCCTTTACAAGACAGGTTTTGTGGCATTTTTCAACCATTTTTTCTCTTCTTCATCAAGATAAGGTGCTAGTTTATCATACACCATCTGATGGTAGCCATTGAGCCATTCAATCTCTTCCGAGAGAAGCATATCCACATCCAACGGAGCCATATCTATCGGACAAAGCGTCAAGGACTCCATCTGCAAGAACTTACCAAACTCGGTTTCCTTATAATCTTTTATCAATAAGGTATTCTCGGTTCTCACGCCAAACTTACCTGCCAAATACAATCCAGGTTCGTCAGTAACAGTCATTCCTGCGCGAAGAGGAGTTGGTTTCCACTCCATACGGATCTGATGAGGGCCCTCATGCACGTTAAGATACGAGCCAACGCCATGTCCTGTTCCATGCAAGAAGTTATAGCCCTCACGCCACATACACTCACGACTCAATGCATCAATCTGAGTCCCAGAGGCACCATCAGGGAACTTGGCAAGTTCCAATTGTATATGACCTTTAAGGACAAGCGTATATACATGTTTCATTTCTTCCGTAACAGGTCCCAAAGCAATCGTCCTGGTAATATCAGTAGTTCCATCTTGATATTGAGCCCCAGAATCAATCAAAATCAAGCCTTCTGGTTTCAAAGGAGCATCCGTATCTGCCGTTGCCTCATAATGAACGATGGCACCATGCTCCTGATAACCAGCTATGGTATCAAATGAAATGTCACGGAACAAGTCTTGCTCTGCACGAAGGCTTGTCAATTTCTTGTCAATTGACATTTCCGTTTGTCCTCCTGCCTCAACAGCAGGCTTCAACCATTTCAAGAACTTAACCATAGCCACACCATCACGAAGCATTGCATTGCGATAGCCCACTATTTCCACAGGATTCTTAACAGCTTTCATCACAGGAATAGGTGAATCCGCAGCAACAATCTCCTGACATCTCACAGATTTCCAAAGGTGATAACTAGTCTCATTTCCATCCAGCAGGATATTATAATCAGCGTAATTGGCCAATCCCTCTTCCACCTTATTATATTTATACACAGACACACCATTTTCCGAAAGATATGCCTTTACTTCATCGGTTAGTTTCTCATCATCAACGAAGAGAGACAATTTGTCAGATGAAATCAAGAGATATGAGACAAACACCGGATTACAATGAACATCAGTTCCGCGAAGGTTCAGAGTCCAAGCGATATCATCAAGAGCAGAGACCAACATACCGTCAGCATGGCGATCCCGTAGAGCCTTTCGAATACGGGAAACCTTCGAGAGAGTGGTCTCACCTGCATATTTCAATGGATGGATTTCCACAGGATTCTTAGGAATCGCAGGACGATTCTTCCATATTTGAGACAAAGGGTCGAAATTTGTACGCACAGTAATCCCTCCATTTTTGCGCAAGTCAGCGATAAGCCCCACGGTCTCACGATAAGAGTTGACCATACCGTCAAGTCCCACCTCACGCCAGAAAGCACCTTTGCCATTATCTTTCTCCAACAATTCTTCCTTGTCCAATTCCTTGCCGAGCCATTCCGCAATGGTAGGCGTACCTTCCACTTTAAGTTTCATCAACTGAAACTCCGTCCCTTTCAGCTGCTCCTCTGCCGCAAGAAAATATCGAGAGTCCGTCCACAAGGCAGCAGCATGAAGAGTGACCACAGCCGTTCCCGCAGAGCCATTGAAGCCCGATATCCAAGCCCTGCCCTGCCAATGATCAGCCACATATTCACTCTGATGAGCATCCGTACTCGGAAAGATGAAAGCCGACAAATGCTCATGTCTCATCACCTTCCTCAAACTAGCCAATCTTTGATTAATTTCATTCATTGCCATATCATATTATAAATTTATATTCTTCTATTTGCACACATCTCTATTACCAATTTACACTTCTCTATTACGACCGCATCACATTTACACCTTATTATATATAGACATCACCTAATTTCATAGCATTTACATCTAGTAGCAACATGAGGAAATGCAATTTTGCTAATTAGAGATTACAAAGATAATAATTTTAAGAATTAACAACAAATTTAAGGGGAAATAAATGCACGATTTACATTACTTTTTATTAATTTTGCGGTCGGAAAGCGAAAAGATAGAGTTTTCACTCTTTCAACAAGCTTTTCAAGGAACCTTTCGCAAGCGACCAACTCCCCAACTAGGAGCATCAATTACGGAGGATTTCTTTCAGAAAAAAGAGAAAAAGATTATAAACATTTTAATAAAAATTGTAGTTATGGAATTTTTAACTAATGACAAGCTTTTGATCGTCGGTGCCGGCGGTATGATTGGTTCTAACATGGTACAGAGCGCATTGATGCTCGGTCTTACCCCAAACATTTGTCTTTACGATATCTATGAGCCAGGTGTTCATGGCGTATTCGATGAAATCCAGCAGTGTGCATTCCCAGGCGTTAACGTAACTTACACTGTTAACCCAGAGGAGGCATTCACTGGCGCTAAATATATCATTTCTTCTGGTGGTGCTCCTCGTAAGGAGGGTATGACTCGTGAGGACCTCCTCAAGGGTAACTGCAAGATCGCCGCTGAGTTCGGTGACAACATCAAGAAGTACTGCCCAGAGGTTGAGCACGTGGTAGTTATCTTCAACCCAGCTGACGTTACCGCTCTTACAGCTTTGATTCACTCAGGTTTGAAGCCAAACCAGTTGACATCGCTCGCAGCCCTCGACTCTACTCGTTTGCAGCAGGCTTTGGCTCTCGAGTTCGGTGTAC
The DNA here is from genome assembly GCA_002451555.1 of Candidatus Segatella albertsiae. Lineage (GTDB taxonomy): Bacteria > Bacteroidota > Bacteroidia > Bacteroidales > Bacteroidaceae > Prevotella > Prevotella albertsiae. The sequence continues at coordinate 4,671 of DKCU01000132.1, read as the reverse complement.
AGCAGGACAAGGTTACTGGCGCTCACACTTACGGTGGTCACGGCGAGCAGATGGCTGTATTCGCTTCTCAAGTTAAGGTTGACGGTAAGCCATTGTCAGAGATGGGTCTTTCTGACGAGCGTTGGGAGGAGATCAAGCACCACACAGTACAGGGTGGTTCTAACATCATCAAGCTCCGTGGTCGTTCTTCATTCCAGAGCCCAGCTTACAACGCAGTTAAGATGATCGAGGCTGCTATGGGTGGCGAGAAGTTCACTTTGCCAGCTGGTTGCTATGTAAACCACGACAAGCTTGGCTTCAAGAACGTGATGATGGCTATGCCTACTACTATCGACAAGACTGGCGTTCACTTCGTAGAGCCTACAGGTACTGAGGAGGAGATCGCTTCTTTGAACAAGTCTTACGAGCACCTCTGCAAGATGCGCGACGAGATCGTTGAGCTTGGCATCGTTCCTCCAGTAGCTGAGTGGACTAAGATGAACCCTAACTTGTAATTTTCTTTTTAGATTTTTATAAGTGAATGAGATAGGGCTGAATTGTGAGAATCATTTCTTGCAATTCAGCCTTTTTCTTTTCAATAGGTAATATTCCTTCATAGACAATATTTCCCATAGACAACACATATATGGTTGTGGATTTGTGGACTGTCAGTGTCAGCGTCAGAAACATCGTCAGTAATAAAGATACATCTTTCTGTAAAGTAGATTACCTTACTTTGGCATTATTTTTGTAACTTTGCAAGCGAAATTAGGAATTATCTCTTTTTCATCGGAAGAAGGCATAAAACGATAGGAATTTCCTTTTTCATGAAACAAAACAAGGCATATAATAAATAAATAATAAGGTATAAAAGAAATGGAATTGATTAAGAATAAGACATTCGGTGGAGAGCGTCCTCTCTTCGGTGCACACGACGTTCGCTTGGAGAACATTACGATTACGGACGGAGAATCTGGTATCAAATGCTGCAAGAACTTAGAATGCCACAACTCTAAGTTTTATGGCAAATACCCTTGGTGGCACGTGGATGGCTCGGTGATTACCGACTGTTATTTCGCCCCTGAGAGCCGCTCGGCAATATGGTATTCCAACGACATGGTGATGAAGGATTGCACTATCGATGGTCCTAAGTTCTTCCGTGAGATGAAGAATCTCGAACTGGAGAACGTGAACATCACCGATGCTGACGAGACTTTCTGGAAGGTGGATGGACTGAAAATCAAGAACGTGAAGCTCCATGATGGTACCTATCCTTTCATGTTCTCGAAGAACATCTACGTGGATGGACTGGAGAGCGACTCCAAGTATGTTTTCCAATACTGCAAGAACGTGGAGGTTCACCATGCCAAGATTACCACCAAGGATAGCTTTTGGGAGTGTGAAAACGTGACTGTCTATGACTCGGAACTGAATGGCGAGTACCTGGCTTGGCACAGCAAGAACATCAAGTTCGTACGTTGCCACATCAGCGGTGAGCAACCACTCTGCTACATGGACCATGTCACTTTGGAGGATTGCACCTTCGACAAGGAATGCGACCGTGCCTTTGAGGATTGCACCAACATCGATGCCCACATCAAGGGTTCCATCACCAACATCAAGAACCCGATCTCTGGACGCATCGAAGCTGACGAAATAGGAAGCGTCACTTACACCGAGTTCGCCAAGTCTCCCAAGGGGGCTTGTGAAATCATCGACAAGTCGAAATAGCGAGACACTTGGGGTAAATTATATCTTAGACTCATAGAAAAAGTATTTATCACTAAGAGAAAGTTCCGTTCCGTGTCTCAGAACGGCCATTCCGTGACTTGGAATGTGCGTTCCGTGACACGGAACGCACATATCAAGACGTGGAACGGAGCTTTCTATTAGTCTCAAAAACATTTACATATAGATGAAAAGAAACTTTTATATATAAATATAGACATTTTATTAAGGAAACAAAGGAAATATGAAGTACAATTTTGACGAAATCATAGAGCGTCGTGGCACCAACTCCTATAAGTGGGACTTGGTGAAGAAGGACGATGTCATCCCGATGTGGGTGGCAGACATGGATTTCCAGACCGCCCCTTGCATCATCGAAGCCCTACAGAAACGAGTGACTCATGGCATCTTCGGCTATACCCTCGTGCCTGATTCTTACTACGAGGCCATCATCCACTGGTTTGACCGCCGCCACCAGTGGAAGATAGAGAAAGACTGGATTCTCTACACATCGGGCGTAGTACCAGCCCTCTCTTGTGCCTTGAAGGCGATTACCATGCCAGGCGAAAAGGTTTTGGTGCAAACACCTGTGTATAACTGTTTCTTCTCCAGCATCCACAACAATGGTTGCGAGGTAGTGGAAAACGAGCTTCGACGTGTAGATAACTCCACCTACGAGATAGATTTCGAGGACTTCGAGCGTAAGTGCGCCGATGAAAAGGTGACAGCCTTCATCCTCTGCAACCCTCACAACCCTGCCGGACGTGTATGGAAGAAGGAGGAGTTGGAGCACATGAACGACATCTGCCAGAAGCACGATGTGAAGGTCATCGCCGACGAGATCCATTGCGAGCTCATCATGCCAGGCTATCACTACACCCCATTCGCCAATATCAGCGAAGCTTGCCGTGACAACTGCGTGGTATTGAGCTCCCCTACCAAGGCTTTCAACATCGCAGGTCTTCAGATAGCCAACATCGTATGCGCCGACAAGGCTTTGCGTCGCCGCATAGACCGTGCCATCAACATCAACGAGGTGTGCGATGTGAATCCATTCGGTGTCATCGCCCTCCAAGCCGCTTACAACGAGGGGGAGGAATGGCTCGATGCCCTCAACCAATACCTCTACGAGAACTACCAGGCGGTGAAGGAATTCTTCAACGCAGAGTTGCCACAAGTTCGTGTTACCAGACTCGAAGGCACCTATCTCGTATGGCTCGACATCTTGCCATTCGAGTTGTCATCCGACGAGGCATACGAGCAGTTGCTGGAAGACGGCAAGGTATTCGTCAATAGTGGCACGATGTACGGCAAAAAGGCTGGTCAAGGCTTCCTGCGCCTCAACATCGCCTGCCCTCGCAAGACTTTGATGCAGGGATTGATTCGTATCGCACGTGTCTTGAGTCAATACATAGAGGATGAGGACACCGGATGTCCGATGTAATTTTTTTAAATATACAACAATGGAAAATGAAGTATTAAAAGCTATCAAGGAGAGAAGAAGTATTCGTCGATACAAGACAGACCAAATTACCGACGAGGAGTTGAAAACCGTTTTGGAGGCTGGCACCTGGGCAGCAACAGGCCATGGCTCACAGGAGCCTTACATCATCGCCGTGCAGAACCCAGAGACTTGCGCCAAGCTTCGCAAGATGAACGCCGAAGTGATGGGCGTGGAGAGCGACCCTTACTATGGTGCGCCTACCATCGTTATCGTGTTGGCCCGTGAGGACGACCCCAACAACGTGAAGGACGGAAGCCTCATCCTCGGCAACATGATGCTTGCCGCTCATTCCATCGGTCTCTCCACCTGCTGGATCAACCGCGAAGATACCATGTTTGCCTCTGAGGAAGGCAAGAAATTGATGAAGGAATGGAACTTGCCGGAGGGCTTGATGGGCGTGGGAGCCTTGTCATTGGGCTATGCTTCGGCTCATCCTCACACCGTGAAGCCTCGCAAGGATGATTATTATCGCATCATCAAGTAATAAAATCGTGGTATTTCAGTCGCAAGTTTAGCTGAAATATCCATATTATCAAACTAAAAAAGTGCAGAAAAGGTATGGAAATATACGCTTTTCTGCACTTTTCATTTTTTAAAACACGCTCAAGGAATTAGTCTTTGATTACATCTCCACCCTTGACAAATGTCAGAACCTGTCGGCGAACCACGGCATGAATGTCGGCTTGGGGATACTTCTCACGATATTTCTTGGTGAGGTCCTCACAGAAGAAAAGATTGTCACCTTTCTTTGATCCAGGGGCTGCTTTTTGGACGTACACATCATAAGTCCCCATAAGTTTCGATTTCTCAGAAGAGGCATAATCTATGATGTCCCACTTTGCCAGCCCCATAATATCCGTAGAAGCAGAGAACAAGTGATAATTCTCATTATCCTCGAATTTCTCAGCGGAATTGTCTATGACATAGTCACCATACCATTCCTCGCTTTCAGGTTTCACTACATGAAGTTCCATGATAGCAGCAAGTCCTACTGAAGTTTTTGTCGTAACAATCTGATAGGCCGTACAGCCTCCGAAAGGTGGATTAGCCGCCAAATCTTGCTCTATCGCATTTTTTACCTCTGCCTGTGGTGCGTCCACTACTGTTTCCACTGTCACAGAATAATTACTTATAAGGGTATATGCTGGGTTGGGATAGATGCACCCCCCATTGTCATCGCTATCATTCTTGTCGCAAGCACAAAATACAAGGGCGACAAACAACAATAAGATTGAAAATTTTGATAACTGTTTCATTCGTTTTACTCTATTGATTTGACGGCGCAAAGATAAGAATTTTCTGTGAATAAAACAAGAAAAACCATCTGAAATATGGTGGTAACTCATTTTTTCAGCATCGACAAAAACGCTGACGCTGACAACTGACAGTCCAATTTCCGAACCCTTGCAAGAGAGTAAAAAGTGTTAATTATTTTTATATTTATATATAATTAATTATAT
>DKCU01000137.1:8886-16809 GCA_002451555.1 Candidatus Segatella albertsiae | reverse complement strand
AGAATTTGATGCGTCTGCCCTGAACAATCTTATAGCCATAGGAAGGAACCAGGCAGAGAAAAAGTATAAAAGGAGATTGGCTGACTTGGAGAAGAAAAACAAGGCTCAGCAACTTACCATTGATGAGTATTACAGTAAACTCGATTCCATAGACCAAGAGCGTAACAATGCCTTGAAGCACATGGACGAGTATGCCGATATGTTTGCTCGTATTGATGAAAGCTAGGTGGATACGCTTGCGCAAAGAGCCATTGAGTTGTTCAATCAAGGAATGTTGGATGAGGCTATCCGCTTATTCGAGCAAGGTAACTATATGAAGAAGTTGGATCATGCGTTGACGGTGAAAAAACAAGCTGAAGAATTGCGACAAAAGGCAGATTCGGCAGAGATGTTAGCCAATAAGGATATCGAAACAACAAGAATATAAATATTTCGCTTTTATTTCCTATAATTCTCACGATTATAATTGGGGAAAAAGAATACAGAAGAAACTGGAGCGATATCGTATGCCTGCAACTTTATGTAGCAAACATGGTTGGAAGAAGAATCCTATGCGCCCTGTTTTCTTTGCCCCTACCGACATACAGCCGGGAGGATTGACATCAGAACTGCAAGAGCGGCTGAAGGTGTCACGGCACCTTGTGGTAATCTTGGCTGAATAGAGAAAGAGCATACGTACAACTTGTTACCAAACTGCTAGGGTAGAGTTTGATAGTATCTGGCAACGTCACAAACGTATGCTCTTGGAAAAAATGGCAGCATGGACTATAGGTATCTTCCTCGTTTTGGTTGCCATGTTGGGCATTTGGATGAAAAGTCAACCAGTGGATGTGGCTGTGTCACTGCAAGAGGTGACATCGCACAATAAAAGATTACCACCCCTGAAGGATGCAGTCATTTCTCTCGCTTTAGAAAGTGAGACCAAATGTGATACTATCAAGACTATGAATGAGCTTGTGTATTTTAGAAACATACCTCATCGTTATTTAGACAAAGAGGTTCATATTACATTCAAATGTGCCGATTTTTCTTCTCTTGACACTATTGTCAAGTTACAAAAACATACCAAAATTTATATATCCCGTGATGCTTCCGTCTATGGTAATATCCAATTCAGACTATGGAGTGAACGCATAGGTAGATTTATGGGTAATGTTAAAATGCAGATTGAGGACATACCAGTCATGTCGGATGCAATGGGTGAGGTGATATTGAAAGTACCATTGGCTAAGCAGAGGGCAGAATATAAGCTAAGGGCAGCAATTCCGTTGGTGGACAGTGTACTTTTTATGCCATACGGCAAGGATTGTGTAATTAGAACTAAATAGTCCCGAGTATCCATGTAGGACGAGTTGTCTCTCCTTTTTATGGCGAAGTTGAGTGAAGGGTATAAGTACTGTGCAACGAGAGAAATATAGGCTTAATGTGTGGTGAGTATTTTTTCTTCAAGTTGCTAAATAAACGTAAAATCCACTACGTTTATGCGAGATTGTGGTGTGTTATATTTATCTTTGCGTATAAATTCGTATCTAAATGTGGCAAATAAAATGACAACAGATAATAAAGACAACAGGCTCTCAATAGGGAGTGGTGATTATGCCGAGATACTGCGACATGCTGTCGCAGTAATCGAACATGCACGGACAGAAATAGCCCGACATGTCAATGGCTATGTTTCTACCGCCTATTGGGAAATTGGTCAAATGCTTCATGAGCGCAAGATAGAAAGTGGGTATGGCGACAGCATGGTCAGGCGATTGTCGGCAGACCTGAAGGAACGTTATCCGAAGATGGGCGTTTCACCACGCCAACTTTGGAACATGAAGAAGTTTTATGAGCGTTATGTTGGGCATGACGAGAAAGTGCTACACTCCGTAGCACTTTTGCCGTGGTCACATAATCTACTGCTTTTGAGCAAAAGATTAGATGATAATGCCACACTCTATTATGCCACAAAGACGGTGGAAAAAGGTTGGAATCGAGACTTGCTGCTCAATGCCATCAAACTCAAAATGTACGAGACACAGGCATTGGCAAGAGTAGATAACAATTTCGACCGCACACTTCCTGCCGAACAAGCGCAGTATGCCAATGAGGTGTTTAGTAGTAGCTATAACCTCGGCTTCTTGGGGGTGACAAGTCCTATCTTGGAGCTTGAACTTGAAGACCGTCTTGTAAAAGCCATCACGCGTTTCCTTATGGAACTCGGCAATGGCTTCACATTCATTGGCAATCAGCATGTGTTGGAATATAACGGCAAGGAGAGTAAGGTGGATATGCTGTTTTTCCATCGAGGGCTTCGCTGTCTTGTTGCCATTGACCTAAAGATAGGTGCTTTCAAACCTGAGTATGCAGGAAAGATGAACTATTATCTGTCTCTGCTTGACCGTCTTGAACGTGGCGCAGACGAGAACCGCTCCATTGGTATCATACTTTGTGCGGAGAAAGACCGTGTAGAGGTGGAACTCGCACTCGAAGATATGGGAAAGCCTATCGGAGTGGCGGACTATCAGCTGATTGTGCCGAAAGAGAAATTACAGAAAGTACTTGCTGACGAGATAAAGGCATTTAGTGAGGAAAATAGTGTACAGAACTAGTTAGGCCGTCTTACATATACTTTCGATGGACCTCTGCCGTTCGTCGTGATGCCCGATGCTGGATTGTCCCGAAACTCTTGCAGTTCCAGCGTGGCGGTGGTCCTGGAAAGTCCCGTAAGCTTTACGTAGTCGGCTATTCGCATGAAGGTATGGGCAGGGTCAGAAAGATATTCCAAGGCAAGCTTCAGTCGTTCCTCCTTGTTATATTTAGAGCGTTGCAGCGTTCTTACGCCAGCTCGCTCCAATTTGCAGCGGCGATTCACTTCCTTTACCAGTTCCTTGTCGGAACGGTAGAGCACATTTTTTACCTCCAGACTCTTGGCGTTGCGCTTCGGCTCATCGCCAAAAATCGTATCTTGTTCCTTGTCTTTCTTCACACCGATGGAAGCGGAGAACGTACCGATGCCGTCGATGGTGACGGAATATCCATCGCCCAAGAGTCTCACCAACTCTTCCGAAAGGGTTTCGATGACATGCACCACGGTTCCACGAGCCAGGGCACTGCCGCCATGGTCGCAAATGCGATGCAACAAATGCTCAGTATCCACATTGCCTCGCTTCTGCAAACGATAATAACACTTCTCCTCGCCCGTCCCATTTAGGTCGGGCATCTCTTGCTTGATATATCTTGCCATACCCTTCGATTGTTAGTTCGAGTACAAAAATACATATAAAATTGGAGAAAAACGAAAAAATAATCATCTTTTTCCTTGCAAAGTTCGAAAAGAAAGCGTATCTTTGTCATCGAGAAAATGTTTTGTTAGAAACTACATAACTACATTTTAGCCGTAAATGACTGATATGCAATTCTATATGGCTATGTAGCTTTCTCTTGAAACTACATTTTTTTGGAAGAGACAATATGTCTAGTAGTAACCCATATAACGCTAATGGTCATGATAACATTCATCAAGCAAGAAAGGAGTGAGAGGACTTATACGTTCATCTCCGCCCAACAACTCATCGAGTACATCCGCAACAAGACCTACAAGCCGGTGCTGCAAGATGTCAGAACCGTCGCCCTCAGCTATTTCGCAGAGGGCAGGACCATGTCGAAAGATAATTCTCAACTGAGGCACTTGCCCCTCATCCGCTTCTCTGCCCAATGGAAGAAAGCAAAGGGAAAGGTGGTGATGCTTGCCCCAACTCCTTTGGTTCTCTTGGAAATCAACAATCTCGCCTCGGTTGGTGAAGCGGAATCGCTCAGAAAAGAGACCTCCAAGATTCCCTATACCTATATGGCTTTCGTGGGTGCCACGGGTCGTTCGGTGAAAATCGTATGTAGATTTGCTGTGAAGAACGATGGCGAAATCACGGAAAAAGCACTCGTCAATGCTTACCAGAAGTACCACTATATGTACACCACCCAGCTCAACATCGCCCTGGAGACTGGCAAGCCTAGTTTTGCGCAAGAATGTTATTTGAGCATGGACGCCGATGCCTATCTATCTGAAAACTCGATGGTGCTCTATGTGGATGAGGAAAATCAAGAACTTCCGGAGCCGAAGACGGATGGCAGCAAGTATCTCGACGACAAAAGCATTCCTGGCTTCGATGCCTACCAGATCAACATGCTCATCTACGAGCATTGTCTGAGCAATGCCTACGACAAGACCACGCTCAGACCCGATGACGAGGAGTTTGCCGAAAGTGTGGTCACGATACTTGCGGAAAACTGCTTTAGGGCTGGACTTCCCATCGATTTTGCCGTGCGCCATGCTCTCTTCAAGCCGGCCTTCGAACGATTGAGCGAACAAGTCGTCAATCTCAAGTTTGAGAATGCCTACAAGCCGAAGCTTCTCAAGAGTCTGCCTTTCGGAAGCATCCCGAAGTCGGCGTTGCTCACTTACAAGACCTCTTTCTTTCTGCGTGAGCACTACGAATTTCGCCGCAATGCCATGACGGGGGCTGTGCAGTATCGCTATCGTAATGGTTACGGTTTCGAGTTTGTGCCTTTGACTCCGCAAGCCCAGAACTCCATGACGATAAGAGCCTTGAAGGCGGGACTTGATAGTTGGGACAAGGACTTGAAGCGTTTCATCGAATCAAACGACATTCGGATATACGAACCTTTGGATGATTATCTGGAGCATTTGCCTGCTTGGGATGGCAAAGACCGAGTGACCGAGTTGGCTCTGCGAGTGCCTACTCGTCATCCGATGTGGCAAAAGCTCTTCCACATCTGGCTCCTGTCCATGGTCGCCCACTGGCAAGGCAAGGATTCCATCCATGGCAATGCCCTCGTTCCGCTCATCATCGGTCATCAGGGTTGCGGCAAGAGCTCGTTCTGCCGTATCATCCTTCCGCCCGAATTGCGCACTTACTACAATGAGAACATCAATTTCAAGAATGACAATGACATCAATCTCGCCCTCTCCACCTTGGCGCTCGTCAACCTCGACGAGTTCGACAAACTCACCAAGAGTCAGCAACCGCTGTTGAAGTTCCTGCTCTCACGTAGCGACTTCCAGATGCGTCCAGCTTACGGCAAGACATTGGAGAAGCGTAGGAGGTATGCTTCGTTCATCGCATCCACCAACGACAAGCGTCCGCTCACCGACACCACGGGTAGCCGCCGCTTCCTTTGCGTGGAAGTGAATGCTGGTGAGCGCATCGACTTTGAGAGCGAGATAGATTATGACTTGCTCTATGCACAACTCAAACAGGAGCTGAATGACGGCGCTCGTTATTGGCTCACGGATGATGAAAATGCGCAATTGTGTAAGGAAAATGAGCGATACCTGTCCGTCAAAGACTTGCAAACGATTGTCAGCATCCTTTTCCGTAAACCCGAAGCGGGTGAGGAATGCAAGGGAATGACGCTCAATGAGATCATGAACGAGATAACCTTTCATTTTCCTAGCTATTCTAGCACCGACAATCGGAATAATAAGCTGGGTATCTTACTGAAAAGAGAACTTGGCTATGAGTCAAAACGCAAGTCGGAAGGTATGATTTACATGATTATGATGCGAGATAATAATAATCAGTAGCACTGATTATATAATCCGTGGTGGTGATTGTATAATCAGTTACGTGGATTATATAGTTGGTGATACGGATTTTACTATACGTCCAAGTTTGCTATGCTTTTGTGCCGTTCGCCCTTGAATCTCTTTGTACTCCAGTCATGTAGTTTGGGAAGTAAACTACATGGTTTGGAATACCGATAAACAAAGGGGATTTGCGGAAAAATGTAGTTATGTAGTTTTATTTCAACTTTTTATGGTGTCGAGTAATTACCTTGGATGATTCGTTTAGTCTTTAAACAAATCGTCCAAGGTAATTACTCGTTGAATTTTTGAACTGTATTCATTGTTAGCCAAGCCGTATGTAGTGATAATCACTGGGTGTATGGCTCTTCGACCTTTTACCTTGTCAATCACCTTTTGTATTTTGTTTCTCATGTTTGCATCTGCTTGTTTGCTAATCTTATAATCTGCCACGCAAAATTTCATTTCACAGATGTTGATAATTCTGTCGGAACGATTGATGAGAAGGTCTATTTGCGCTCCTTTCTCATTCTTATCTTCTGGAATATAATGCCATGGCGAAAACTCGGTTTGGACACCTTCGATTCCTAGGGCACGGCGTATCTGCTTGGTATGTACCATGCAAACATCTTCAAAGGTTAGCCCTCGCCAAGTGTTGGCAGAAGGAGACAGCTGGTTGTTTTGCCAAAACTCAGGATTGTTCTTTCTTTGCTTTTCAACAAAGCGGATGTAGAAGAGTGAATAGAAATCGGTGAGTTTGTAGTAAACTTCTCGCTTGGATTTCCCGAAATATTGATATTTGGTGATGAAGTCGCTTACGATGAGTGCTTCGAGTAATTTGCTGAGCGTGCCTCCCGATGACATATTCAGATGTTTGGCGATATCCTCCCGTTTGAGGCCTTCACGGTAGTTTGCCAAGAGACGTATCACTTGCTTGTATTGTTCGGGAGATGAAAATATGGAACCAAAAAGGCGGTTGAACTCTACCGTCAGCTTCCCTGTCTTGGAAAAGAACAGGTTGTCTATGTTTTGTGCAAAACTATAACCTGGCTCGATGAATGACATATAATAAGGTATTCCTCCTATTGCCATGTAACATTGAGTTTGGTCATATCTATCCATGTTTATTCCGTGTTCAAGATAATAATCTTCGCATTCCTTTAGTGTGAATGACGCCAAGTGCATTTCTCTTGTGACACGGTTGTATAGCCCCCCCTTGTTGGCAAGCAATTTGTCAACAATCCATGTCGTTGCTGAGCCACAGGCGATGAGTAAGAGGTTGTCTTGTCCTGCCGCCCAACCATTCCAGAAATGCTCGAAGGCAGTGATGAAACCTGATTTTGGGGTGTCTAACCAGGGCATCTCGTCCAGGAAGATGACAATCTTTTCTTTTTTCTCTTGTAGCAAATTGATGAGTATGTCAAATGCACTCAACCAATCTTTAGGAGCCTTGTCAACTTGACATCCATATCGCCGTAGTGAAGATGTGAAGTTTTGTAATTGGGCTTGCAGTAAGTCAGTTTCTTCTAACTCCAGAGGTGATAGGGCGGTATGGTAAAAGGTGAATTGGTCTTTAAAATAATTGCGTATCAAAAATGTCTTGCCAACACGACGACGACCATATACCACAAGAAATTCGGCTTCTTTTGCTTCTAGAAGTCGTTTAAGTTGTTGTTGCTCGGTCTTTCTTCCTATAATTTTTGCCATAGTTCATTCTTTTATTTGAATTCGCTGCAAAATTAGTGCTTTTTATTGATATATGCAAGTATTTTGAGGGGATAATCAGCCACGAACGCTAAAAAAATGCGTTCGTGGCTGGATATGATGCCTCCAATGATGCTTATTAGTGGTATAAGTAGATGAAACTTAGCAATCTATGATAATTATTCCATAAACTCAGCCACGAACGCTAAAAAAGTGCGTTCGTGGCTGAGTTTTCTCATATAATTACCTTTGAATTTGTTTCAAAAGATTTCTTCCGACCTTTTGTCATACCGATAGGTCGCAAAAAAAATACCGCATAGACTTTATTTTTTACCACATAAGTCCTTGTCTTTACTATTTATGGACAATTCGCCCAGAATGTCATTTGCAACATTCGGATATTTTCCCTAATTTTGTGGTGACATTCTATGATGTAAAAGTAAAAAATGAAAGCGCATGAAAACGATAATAAATACAGATTCGATACGAGTTTTAGGTACAACCTTTCGAAATATTCGTGATGTGATAGCTCATGCCGTCAAGGGTGAGCCGAAGGATGGTGTGTATGTTGGTGAGGATTCCAAGCTCTATCCTTGTTTTGACTCCTATGACTATGCTTCGGAGAACCG
>DKCU01000137.1:0-8775 GCA_002451555.1 Candidatus Segatella albertsiae | reverse complement strand
TGAAAAACTCGGATGTCGTTGGCATGAATTATAATAAGTTTACTGTTGATTTGGCTCCCATGGCATATTGGGGCGGTGATACCTGTTATGACGTGGAAGTGAGTGAGGATATCAAGTAAGCAAAGAATTGCAGATTTGGAGGCACAACTGAGAAATGCTTCGTATTGATTTTGGAAGAAAAAAGTTGGTAAGTTCTATTTGCAAGGGATGTCTCGCTTCGGTATGCATTACGAGATGAGCATGGAATATTTCGGCTTGACTTTGGTTGCTGCAGAAAAGCACACTCGGCAGGAAATCGTGGATATTTATGACGAACTACCTGCCGATGAGTTTGCTTGTCTGGATGAATGTCTGACATGGCTTGATGACCAACGGATGCCATATATCGAAAGTTGGGAAAATCTGGTGGATTCTTAGTTGCTTACTCTTCCACTTCCTTGCATTCCACCATTTCTGTTCCTCGATATATCACCACTAGTTTATGGAGCTTGGTGGTCTTGATGGCCTCTGTAACGATGTCACTGTCCGCATATCTGCAAATTTGTGCGGACGCTTCCTTGAAGAGCTGGTTGACCTGCTCGTTGCTAGTATTCGACTTACAGTATTTCAGTTCTACGATATACGAATCGGTCATGTCCTTATAAATGTCGCAGAGAGGAGAGAGGAAGATGTCGGCATAGCCGCCATCGTTGTCCAACTCGGAAATGGGGCGATAGAACTGGCATTGACTGGTCATGGCAAGTGTGAAACCATGTACGAAAGCCTCGCCCTTTTGTTTGTCTCGTTGGGAAGAATAGCGTTTCAGACAATCTGCGATATAGTCAAAGTATGGCTTGTAGTTGCCGTCATACGCCATTTGGCTTTCCAACTTCCCTTTGTCGTATGCGTCATAGGTGAGGTCGTTCTCCTTATAGGTGTCCAATAAATAGGTGTACATTTGGTCACGTACCACTTCGTTAGGGATAATGAACTTCGTGGCACCTTTGTATTCACCGTCAATCGTTACCATACCAAAATAGAAGAGCAGACTTACAAAATTGTCGGGGTCGTTGATGCGATCGGCAGGGAAATTCTCTACGAGCTTGCCTGTAACGAAACCCTTGGTCACCAATTCTTGTATGGTGCTGGCATCATGATTGAATCCCTTGTCGTGACGTATCAACATACGGATCTTGTCGTAATCAATGCGTATGTTCGGCTCTATCATCTTCTTGGGAATCTGATAGCCACAATCGATGTAGTTGTCGATGAAGTTGAGTACCATGATGGAATTGTACATCGTGGTCTTCCCATACTCTTCCTCTGCAAAACAATAGTTGTCAAACCATGGTTTCATGATTTTGATCAGTTCATCCACGGTATGATTGAAAGGAAGTACGCTGGCATAATACCCAAGCATGCCTCTCACTTCTTCCTCCGTGAAACCTGTCATCTCATTGAAGCGAGGCTTCAGGGAGTAGTTGGTGCCAATGTTGAAACCGCTTGTGAGGTCATCCATGGTTACAGGGCTTACACCTGTAACGAAAACACGCCCCAACGCTCCACCTGCCGCTCCCTTGATGGCATTGAAGAACAGCCGTAGGTAGCCTTCGCGATGTGTTTGATCCTTATAGTTCTGGAGTTGTTCGTCGTTTGCGAGTATTGAGTTGGTGAAGTTGTCGTATTCGTCGATGAATAGATATATTTTTTGATTAACCTCAGCACATTGTAAGCAAAGGTACCTGAGTTGGGCGACAGCTCCTTTTTCTGCCTTCAATCCTTCTAAAGTTCCTTGTGGAAGAAGGGAACTGTATCTACGGCAAAAATCTTCAAAGCATAGGCGACAATGGGTATCTAGTCCATTTTTGTAATTGTCTAGTCCTGCGTCTATCTCTGCAAAGTTGAGGTGAATGACAAGGTAGGAGTTGCGTTCTGGAGTAGGATTCTCGCCGATGTAAAGCCCACCAAAGATTTTCTCAAACTGTTCTTTCTTGTTGATGTCGTAGTAATTCTCAAGCATGGAGAGGGTGATGGTCTTGCCGAAACGGCGAGGGCGAATGAAGAAGAAGTACATGTTTGAGTCTTCTATATCTTCGATGAAGTCGGTCTTATCTACATAATAGCAATCCCGTTCTCTGATTTCTGCAAAGTTTTGCATGCCGTAAGGTATGCGCTTGCGATAGATTCGCTTTTTCCTATCTCTTCTTACCATAGCTATAATTTCTTACGATTCTTTTCGATTATCTGTGGTGCAAATTTACGATAAATATTTGATACTTCAAAGAAAACTTTGGATATTTCTTTTGCGAGTCTCATTATTTTATCTGAATGGCTTATAGTGCCCCTCGTCGGCGAAGGCAAGCATCTCTCTATCCCCTCTGCTGTCGCCGAATGCCTCGATTTCGTATTTCGTTCGGTCGAAATCCAAGGTGGTGACTCCCTTGCCGTTGTCAATGGTCTTGGTCAAGGCATCGATGATGCGATGCACTTTCTCCTCGCCATAGCAGTTGTTGGTCTTGAAACGTCCCGTCACGATACCGTCTTTCACCTCTATCTGGGTTCCGAGCACCTCCACGTTGGCGAGCATTTGAAAGGCGAAGAAAGGGCGAACCCAGTTGTCGATGCTGGCACTCACGATGAATACTCTTTCCTTGTTGCGCTGGGCTTCCTGTATTCTCCTGATGCCATCAAAACGCAATAGGTAGAGATTCTTGGTTGCGAATTGAAGGCAGCAATCGTCGAAATCCTCAATGGCCATGCCACCGAAGAAATGCTTGAATATCATTTGCTTGGCCTTCCAGTTGGGGAAGAGATGCAGCTTCATCAGTACCAAGATCGGGCTATACAACAAGAAGACCATGAGGAAACGTGTCGTTCCCCATGTGTATTTGATGAACTCGATGAGCGTATCTTTCTTGGTCAGCGTTCCATCAAAATCAAAGCAATATATCTTTTCTTTTCTTTTCCTATTAAAAGATTTCTTTTCCATTTTTTTGAAGGATTATACGATGTAAATAAGGAATAGGAAGGAGACAAGCCAAGCTACCACGATAAACTGCGTGATGCGGTCACGGAGCAATATCTTGGTCGGGTCGCCGCTCTGCTGATCGACCACGGCTATCTGGATATATCGGAGTAATCCGACGAGTACAAAGACGGTGGTGAGGTAGAGGTTGTCGGTGTGGAAATTCTTGATGACTTCTGGACTTACCGTGTACATGATGTAACACACCAAGGTGACGGAGGCGGTGATGGTGATGGCTTGGTTGATGAAAGTAAGGTTGTAACGAATCGTGTTCTTGCGAGGCGCCTCGCCTGTCTTTTCCATTCTCACGACATCGTCCCGTCGTTTGGCAAAGCTCATGAAGAGTGTGATGAGGAAGGTCATCAGCACAATCCACTTGCTCAACACGACTCCTGTGGCGACACCTCCTGCCAGAAGGCGGAGTACGAAGCCGAATGCCACGATGCACACGTCGATGATGGCGTACTGCTTGAACTTGGCGCAGTAGCCGAGGTTCAGGCACCAATAGAAGAGGATGATGCCGACTGCCTCCCAACTTTCCAACAAACTGCCGATGCCCATGGAAAGGACTAGCATGATGAACATCAGGGCGTATGCCTGTTTGATGGATACAGCCCCCGAGGCTATCGGCCGATGGCACTTCACAGGATGCCGGCGGTCTGCCTCCACGTCGTAGATGTCGTTGAAGCAATAGATGCTGGATGCCGCGAAGCTATAGGCGAAGAAGGCGATGATGCCTGCCAATAGGGCAGACGTGTTAAACAGTTCTCCTCCGAAGAAGAGGGGAACAAAGACGAATCCGTTCTTGATCCATTGCTTGGGGCGAATCAAGCGCATGAGGGCTGCGAATCCCTTGCAGTCTTTCTCTATGTTGTCTATTTCTTTCATGATTGTAGTTCAATGTTTATGTCCTGAGGCCTATTTGTGCTAAAATCGCTAGCCATATAGTCCATGTCTTGTGTCTCACGAATGCCATATATCATAAATACCCAGTAGTTGATTTTCCATTCTAATTCATGGATCGTCTTGGCATCGGCATTTCCTAGCTTCATAAGATTTTGCATTTCCTCAACTAGGTAACTGATTTTTTTTGCAATGTCTAGGTTGCTTTCTGAGATGACAGGAAGCGGAAAACTTCTGACATCGGAAATCATGATCTTTGGGAAAGCTCCTTTTGAGGCTTTTGGTGAATGCCTGTAATGGTAGAAACTTGCCAATTTGGAGTTTAAGATTCCACATACGAGTTCCAATGGATATGCCTTGCTGTCCTTAACCACGAGGATGGCTGGGTCGTGATATAGTTCTTCGTCTGTGATTGCCGCAAATAGCGAGGGGTTTGTAATCTCACGAATGAGCAAACGCTTCCCATAGAAAAACTTTTGGTCGCGAGCCCTTGGGATTGCTTTATAATTAACATATATCTCTTTGTCCGTTTGTTTGCTGCTTGTTTTGGATGGTGTGGAGTTCCAAGTCACAGCGTATTTTTTAACATCAAATCCTCTCAGCCATTTTTGATAACCGTCTATGTATTTGTCCGAATGGAATGCCCTATTGGCAATATCTTGTTTAGATACGCCTTTTTCTTTGTCGTATGCGATGATACCTTGTGATATTTCAGGAAACAAAGATTCCAGTGTGACCGTACTCTGTTTGATTTTTTTGATGATTTGATTTTCTTCACTTGTTAGGGAAAATGCCAATCCCCAATTCTGAGAAAATTCATCTTTGATGTCTTCTGTTGAGATGGAAAGAGTTTCTCGACTCACCAACTTGTTGAAGAGTATTTTGCCTTCCATCTTTGTTTCTTCGTCACTTCCGATTAAGTCGCGAGTATTTTTAAAATTGATATAATTCTGAGGTGCGTTTGTCTTCTGCATGAAGATAACCGTATTCCTAACAGTTGCTGATTCAAAAATAGGTATGTTGGTACAATCCAATAACTCCTTCAACGACCAAGCATAGGGATGTTGAGCATCAGTTTTCTGAAGGGATTCTCTGAATTCTTGCGCAAATTTATTGAATAGCCATGTATTGGGAATAATATAGGCAAGATAACCGTTGACTTTCAGAAGTCCCATTCCTAACAGGATAAAATAGTAATATATTTCATAGTCAGGAACGTGTTCGAATTTCTCTTCGACAGTTTTTCTGTATTCATTTGACATGGCGACACCATAAGGAGGATTGCCGATAATGCAATCAAATCCCATGAATGTTCCCTTTTCATCTAAGATTTCAGGAAATTCATATCGCCATTCAAAGGCTCCGAGACGGGCATGACGAGTTGAAACTTCTTCTAATGTTAGACGAAGTTTCTCTTCTTGTTTACGTAAGTTTTCTAATGCCTTGGTCTCAATATCTTCTGACGGAAACAGGGAGTTTGTTCTTGAAAGTATTTCTGAACAAACTTTTACCCATTTCTTGTAGATGTCACTTTCTATGTCATAACCTTTGGCAAGTTTCTGCTTGATAGCCTCTATGTCCTTTTCAACTTTGTGCTTGTTATCTTTCGAAGGACTGTTTTTGTAATTGGCAACATGAGCTTTGTAGTCGCTAATCGTAATGTTTGCTCCTTTAAGCACTTGGTTGATGGAAGCATGAAAAGCATATTTCATGACGAGAGAATTGCCGCATTTGATATTGATGTCAATATTCGGCAAAGTCTGGAGATGTTTCTTGTTGTCATCTCCTTTCGTGTAGTAAGCGTTTTTCAGCAGTTCTATCCATAGGCGCAACTGACAAATCTCTGCGCTATTAGGATTGAGGTCCACTCCAAAGAGGCAATTCTCAATAATAGTTCGCTTTTCTTCAAATAGTGTTTCTTGAACTTTTTGGCTCTCTGGGTCATTGGGGTTGTAGCTGATTTCTCCCTCAGAATCGGTCACGACAAGTTCGTCATCTTCTATGCTTAAATGATAGAAGAAACGTTTGCCGTCAATTGTCCTGAGAATATTCAAATCTCGTTTGATGCAGATGAGTTCATTGAGAGCGGAAACAAGAAAGTGTCCACTACCTACAGCTGGGTCGCAAATTCGAAGATGGTTGATGAGTTCGTTTACTTTAACACAGTTATTGAAATCAGTGTAGTCGAAATTGTCAACTAATTCAGAAAAATGCTGATAGTTCGTGTAGAATGTCTGATTGTACTTATCTGTTACGCATTGTCTGAGTGCCTTATGGCACAGGTACGATGTGATATAGCCAGGAGTAAAGAACGAACCGTCCTTGTAACCGTTGATTTTTTCGAAAATGAGTCCCAATACAGATGCGTTGATAATGGTTTTTCCGCTATTGCCAGCGTCTTCTCCGAAGTCATAGCTGTCTAGAAAACGTTTCAAGTAATCTAAAACTAGAATTTCTCCAGAATCCATTTTGCCTTTTTTGTTTTTTAGGCATGTATTCTTCATGATGGCCATTTTGCCATTGCGCAAACTACTGATGGGGAAATATTTCTTTTCTATTTCTGTCAGTTCAAAGAGTGAACTGTTCAGATAAGGTACTTCTCCAAATTTCGCTTTCATCTCTCCGGTACGCTTTTCTTCGGGTATGGCCATCACTTTGCAGAAAAGATAATGCATCAAGGCAAAGTCGGTAAGCTTCTCAAAAAATGCATATTTTTTCCTGCTATTCGTGTCGTGTTTGTTGAATGCAATGAGTTGAGACTCTAAGAGTTTCATAAACAGCGTGCGGTTAATCCATACGATGACGAGGCCTAATGCGGTCTCAAAACGTTTTTCTTCTTTGCTTGGTACGGATATGCTGTTCTCTAGTTCATAATCTCCTAACATGGCATAGGTTTGTTCGAACAGGGAGTAGCCCTCTCTGCTGTTAGGCTTCAGACGTTGGATTTGGTGTTTGGTTCCACGTTCTTCTAGCCCCATGATATAAAGTAATTCTGTATAGAATCTTTTGTTCAGAGTATTATGATCTTCTGAAAATGGCAACTTGAGAAGGTGAATTGGTGAAAAAAGCTTGTATAATGCTTTGAATTTAGAGTCTGCCAATATCTTTTCAGATTCTATTGAATCCGAAAAAGTGTGCAAGTTTATGTAGGTGAAGGTGATTTTGTCTTGACAGCCTTCCACCTTTGGTTTGATAATTTGATTATAAATATAGTCTCTTTTCTCGCCATTAGTATGCTCTGACGATAGTATGCTTTTGACAAATTTCTTGTCTTTTCCGAAAAAATCCCAAAAAATTCCTTTCTCAAATATGAAATATTGGTATCCGTCTGAAATGATAAGATGTTTGATGTCTGTATTGTGGTTCTCATATTCTTCAAGAATATAGTATAATATTATCTCAAACATGGCTTTTTTGACCAAATCAAATTTGGTGACCATCTCATTACTGCCTATTTTCTTGAATTCGAACAAAACGACATCTTTGTTCAAATTTTTGTCTTTGATGGAAAGGTCAGTCTTACCCGAAGCATTGATTTCGTAATTGTTTGATGTCCATAGGGTATGCTCAAGGAATGTCTTGACACGTCCCTTGTTACTTTCTTCTATGTCTTCAGAGTTAAGTCTGTCCAATAGAGTCTTTAGATTTGAACGGAAAGTTTCAAGATTTTCTATCGGTACAGGTTGTCTTAGATAAGACTTCTGAATGGATTGTGAAGGAGTAAATATATTTTTATTCATCATTTGATTCTTTTATGTTGTATTCTTACAAAGGTATGTCTTTTTTCTAAATTATCCATGAATTATAGAAAAATTAACATCCCCTAGGACGATATCTTATACTTTTAGCATTTTCCCCAGTTCCTTTGAAATCCAACCGACGATTTTTGCCAATATCCAAGCCGTCGGGAGGGTGATGGCGATGCAGGTGAAGAAGGTAGGCCAATAGCTCCAGTGCCATTTCTCGATATAGTCGAGCACGAAATGGATGTGGATGAGGTAGGCTTCCAGACTCAATGCCCCCACAAACATAAATGCCTTGTTGACCCATTTCGGGGTGCGGCGGAAGATGCGGTTGAGCAACAGGATGGTGGTCACGGTCAGAGGAATGTAGAGCATGCGCTCCAAGAAAAGAGGGAAGTGTCCGTGCTTCACTTGCTCCAGAAAGATGCTGGAGAGCAGTGTCATCAGGAACATCAACCATATCATCCAGATGCTGGCTCCGTCGAGCGTGTCCTTACGTCGTACCATCTCGCCCATGTTGATGCCGATGAAGAAAATCGGCACTCGGCTCCAGAATATCTCTAGATGTCCCACGGCCTGATGGATAGGGGTGACATATTGCACGAGGATGCACCACATCACCATCACCACAGGAAGCCAACGATAGATCGGGTGCCGCTTGATGAGTTCCATATATCCCGGTGCGAAGAGGTAGAGCATCATCGTGGCGGGGATGTACCAGAAGTTGAGTTCGTCGTGCAGCCAGAATCCCCAGTTGATGGAAATTTCTCCGAAGAGATTGATCCAATTCCACGTGCTTCCTCCATGGAAACGAGGAATGTAGAAGAGGCAGGCGATGATGAGCCAAGCTGGGTAAATGCGTAGGTAGCGGCGGATGAAGAAACGCTTGGTGTCCGGGTTCTTCATCCAGGAGAACCACAAGCCGATGCCACTGAGGAAGAGGAACATATCGACTCCCACATTGCCCATTCGTCGAAGTCCGTAGAAGGCATCCTCACGAGGCAATCCCACATGGAAGAGGATGATGAAGAGCATCGCCGCCCCCATCAACTCGCCACGAAATCGGCTGATATTCGCCAGTTCTATATCTTTTATCTTCATGGTTAAAGTGAAGAGTGAAGAACG